>NZ_VFUG01000037.1:0-9565 GCF_006440615.1 Mesorhizobium sp. B2-6-2
AGATCAAGCTTGCCGTCACTGACAATGGCCAAGGCATTCCGGACGACGCCGATCGCGCCCGCGCCACCGAGCGCTTCGTGCGCCTGGAAAAGAGCCGCTCGCAACCGGGCTCGGGCCTCGGCCTCAGCCTGGCCAAGGCAATCATGACTTTCCACAACGGCGGGCTTGATCTTTTGCCCGCCAATCCCGGATTGTCCGTGGTCATGAGTTTCCCGTTGCGGGAGACGCATTGACAGCGCGGACAAATGGCGAAGAAGAAAATCGAATCCGAGTTCCGGCTTAGCCCGACAGTGGCGCTCCGCCCCCTCGACGCGGAGCATGCCCGGCGCGAATTGTCGGAAATCGCCGATGCCGCCGCGGAAGAGGGGCTTTCGCGCCTCGCTACGTTCCTGGCGGGCGAGGGGCCACTGCAGGACCTGCTGGCGGCCGTCTTCGACCTCTCGCCCTTCCTGCGCGATGTGGCGCGCCGGCGGCCGGCCATTCTCGACGCGCTGTTCGACCGGAAAATCGAAGCGCGGCTCGGCGCCATCGGCGAAGCGATCGGCGGTGCGGCCAGTACGGATGACGCCTCCGAATCGAGCCTGATGATGGCGCTGCGGCAATGGAAGACCGAAGCGCATTTCCTGATCGCGCTGGCCGATCTTTCGGGCGAGGCGGAGACCGCGGTGACGGTGCGCCGTCTCAGCGATCTCGCGGATGCCTGCACATGCGCCGCCGTCGATTTCCTGCTGCTCGATGCGAACCGGCAAGGCAAGCTCAATCTGCCGGATCCGGCGCAACCGGCGAAGGATTCGGGCTGGATCCTGCTCGGCATGGGCAAGCTCGGCGCGCATGAGCTGAATTTTTCCTCCGACATCGATCTCGTCGTCTTCTTCGATCCGGAGGCGCCGGCCGTCATCGATCCGCTCGACGCGACCGAGCTGTTCTCGCGCCTCACCCGCCGGCTCGTGCGCATCCTGCAGGACCGCACCGAACATGGCTATGTGTTTCGCACCGATCTGCGGCTCCGCCCCGATCCCGGCTCCACGCCGCTGGCGATCCCCGTCGAGGCAGCACTTCGCTATTACGAAGCGCGCGGCCAGAACTGGGAACGCGCGGCCATGATCAAGGCGCGGCCGGTTGCCGGCGACCTTGCCGCGGGCGCGGCCTTCCTCAAGGAATTGCAGCCCTATATCTGGCGCAAATACATGGACTATGCGGCGATCGCCGACGTCCATTCGATCAAGCGCCAGATCCATGCCCATAAGGGCCATGGCGAGATCGCGGTGAAGGGCCATAACGTCAAGCTCGGACGCGGCGGCATCCGCGAGATCGAGTTCTTCGTCCAGACCCAGCAGCTCATCGCCGGCGGCCGCTTCCCGGAGCTGCGCGGCCGCGAGACGGTGCCGATGCTCGCAGCGCTCGCCGCGCGCGGCTGGATCACCGCCGACGCGCGCGACGCGCTCACCCGGCAATACTGGTTCCTGCGCCGCGTCGAGCACTCCATCCAGATGGTGGCGGACGAGCAGACGCATATCCTGCCTGAGGAAGACGAGGAGCTTAAACGCATCGCGCTGATGCTGGGCTTTGCCGGCGAGGCGGAATTCACCCAGGCCTTCCGCGCCTCGCTGCAGCAGGTCGAGCGCCATTATGCGGCGTTGTTCGAAACCGCTCCCGAGCTTTCGGCCGGCGTCGGCAACCTGGTCTTCACCGGCGATGTCGACGATCCCGACACGCTGCAGACGCTCGATCGCCTGGGCTTCCAGCGGCCGAGTGACATCTGCCGTGTCATACGCGGCTGGCATTTCGGCCGCTACCGCGTCACCCAGTCGGCCGAGGCGCGCGAGCGGCTGACGGAATTGACGCCGGCGCTGCTCAAAGCCTTCGGCCAGACGCGGCGCGCCGACGAGGCGCTGATGCGCTTCGACGAGTTCCTCGCCGGCCTGCCGGCCGGTATCCAGCTTTTCTCGCTGCTGCAGTCGAACCCGGCGCTGCTCAAGCTGATGGCGACCATCATGGGGGCCGCGCCTCGGCTGGCGGCGATCATCACGCGTCGTCCGCATGTCTTCGACGGCCTGCTCGATCCGGCATTGCTCACCGAACTGCCGGATCGCGCCTATCTCTCGGCCCGGCTTGCCGCCTTCATCGAGGGCGACCGCGCCTATGAGGATGTGCTCGACCGTCTGCGCATTTTTGCCTCCGAGCAGAAATTCCTGATCGGCGTGCGCCTGCTTGCCGGCTCGATCGATCCCGCGCGCGCCGGTCGCGCCTTCTCCGATCTCGCCGATCTCACCATCGAAGCGGCGCTTCAAGCGGTGATCGCCGAATTCGCGCTGCGCCACGGCAGCATCGCCGGCGGCAGGGTGGCGTTGCTCGGCATGGGCAAGCTCGGCAGCCGAGAGCTCACGGCGGGTTCTGATGTAGATCTCATCCTGCTCTACGACCACGACACCGGCGCCGAGGACTCCGACGGCGAGAAGCCGCTGGCGCCTTCGCATTACTACACCCGCATGACGCAGCGCCTGATCGCGGCCGTTTCGGCGCCGACGGCCGAAGGCCTGCTCTACGAGCTGGACCTGCGCCTGCGTCCATCAGGCAACAAGGGGCCGGTCGCCACCCATATCGACGCGTTCAAGAAATATCAGCGCCAGGATGCGTGGACCTGGGAACACTTGGCGCTGGCACGGGCCCGCGCCATCGGCGGCGACGCCGAACTCTGCGCCGAGCTCGAGACGGAAGTGGCGGTGGTACTGGCGCAGCCGCGCGATGCCGCCAAGGTCAAAGCCGAGGCCTCGGAGATGCGGGCGCTGATCGAGAAGGAGAAGGCGCCGCGCGATCTCTGGGACATCAAGCTGATCCCGGGCGGGCTCATCGACCTCGAATTCATTGCCCAGGTCGCGGTCATCATCGGCAAAGTCGAAGCGGGTCGCCGCGTAACCGCGACCGCCGACATTCTGGCCCGGCTTTCTCCGGACTTCGCCGCAGCCGATATGCGTGACGAGCTTGGCGAGGCTTATCGGCTCTATCTGGCGCTGACCCAGATGATCAGGCTTTGCCTAACCGGCGAATTCCAGCGCGACGATGTCCCGCCGGGGCTTGCGGACCTGCTTCTGGCGGTCACCGATCTGCCGGATTTCGCTGTGCTGGAAGCACATCTGAAGGAGACGTCACGGAGGGTCAGGCAGGACTTCGACCGACTGCTTCGCATAGGCGCGGCCTCGCGCGGTTAAACTGCGTCTCATTCCTTCGCGCCAGCGTTACTAATGTTCGAAGAAAATCAGGCCGCAACCCTCACCGCCGCCGGCGCCTTCTTCAGGGGAATGCGCACCGACACGATGGTGCCGACGCCTTCGGTCGAGCGGATCTTCAGCGCGCCGCCTTGCAATTCGGCCAGCGAGCGCGAGATGGCGAGCCCGAGGCCCGAACCGGTGTGGTTCTTGGAGAACTGGTTCTGCACCTGCTCGAACGGCCGGCCGAGCTTGCTCAGCGCTTGCTTGGGGATGCCGCAGCCATTGTCCTCGATGGTGAGCAGCAGCGCGCCCGACGTGTTGCGCGCCCGGACCGTGATCTTGCCGCCCTGTCCGGTGAACTTCACCGCGTTGGAGAGCAGATTGATGGCGATCTGCTTGATCGCGCGGCGGTCGGCATAGAGCCGCATCGTATCGGCGATGCGCGTCTCGACATTGATCGACTTTTCCGCCGCCTGCAGCGAGATCACCCGCACCGTTTCCTTGATCAGCGGGCAGAGGTCGATCTCCTCGTGGTCGAGCGAGAACTGGCCCGCTTCGATCTTCGACATATCGAGGATGTCGTTGATGACGCCGAGCAGGTATTTGCCGCTGCCGTTGATGTCGGTGGCATATTCCTCATAGCGCTCCGAGCCGAGCGGTCCGAACAGGCCCTGCTGCATCAATTCGGAGAAGCCGATGATGGCGTTGAGCGGCGTGCGCAATTCATGCGACATGTTGGCGAGGAATTCCGACTTGGCGCGATTGGCCGCCTCGGCGCGCTCGGTTTCCTTCATGTATTTGCGGTTGAGCTCGACCAGTTCGCTGGCGCGTTCCTCCTCGGCGCGCCGCGCGAGGCTGAGATCGTGGATCGTCGCCATCAGCCGGCGCTCGCTGTCGACCAGCTTTTCCTGATGCAGCTTGATCTGGGTGATGTCGGAGCCGACCGAGACGACGCCGCCGTCGCGGGTCCTGAGCTCGTTGACCTGCAGCCAGCGGCCGTCGGCAAGCTGGCGCTCGAGCGTGATGCCGCCATGCGGCCCGTTGGCATTGGCCAACCTGCGCTCCGAGGCGAAGGCCAGCATGCGCTGCTCCAGCATATCGCGGGTCGCGCCCGGTACCACGTCGCGATCCGACAGCCCGTTGTCCTTCTGGAACTTCGAATTGCACATGATCAACCGTTCGGCGGCATCCCACAGCACGAAGGATTCGTTGATGTTCTCGATCGCTGTCCTGAGCCGCATGTCGGCCGCTTCCGAACGCAGCGCCAGGTGCCGCTGCTCGGTGACGTCGACGGCGATGCCGATCAGCTGGATCTCCGGCGCCTCCGGGTCGATCACCTGGGCGCGGGCTCGCATCCACACCCATTGTCCGTCGGCGTGGCGCATGCGGAAGACCTGGTCGATATGGTCGATCTCGCGTTCGATGATGCGGTTAGCGAGCTCGAACAGGTCGCCGTCTTCCGGGTGGATGATCTCGTCGACCTCGCCGAAGGAGAGCATCGTATCGCAGGGCTCATAGCCCAGCATGTCGTACATCGAGCGCGACCAGTACATCTTGCCGCGCACCATGTCCCAGTCCCACAAGCCGCAGCGGCCGCGCACCAGCGCCATGTCGATGCGCTGATGCGCTTCGAGATAGATGCGGTCCGCCGCCTGGGCGCGCGCCGCCTGGCCGAAATAGGCGTAGAGGATGACGATCAGCACGCCCGCCGTCAGCACGAACAGCGTGACGTTGAGCGACATCGACTTGCGCCAGCTGTCGAACACCGCTTCCTGCGGCACCAGCACGGCGGCCGCGTGTTTGCGGTCGCCGCCGAGGCTGACGGCGGCAAACCAGTCCTGTCCTGAGATGCTGACATCCATCACGCCGGCACGGTCGCCGAACATGAACAGCGGCTGGCCGCCCAGTACGAGGCTGTCGAGTGTGCGGCCCTGCCAGCCCGTGGACAGCGGCGAGACGGCGATGACCTTGAAGTCGGCGTCGGTGATGGCAAGCACATGGGCGCGGCTCATGGCGCCCTGGCGGCTGGTGTTCTCCAGGAGGCTTATGGCATTGACGCCGGCCGCGCTGGGGTCCGCGGTGATCGCCTGCGCCATCTGGCCGGCGGCCAGCGCCAGCACCGCCTTGGCGTCGCGCTCGATCTCGTCATGCTCGTTCATCAGCGACAGGAAGCGCAGCGCGGCGATGACGATCAGGAAGATGACGATCAGCGCCGGGATCGACCGGCGCAGCAGCGGCTCGGCGGCCAAGAGCCGCTGATAAGTGGGTTCGGCGATCAGGCGCGCATTGCCGGCAAGTCCGTCGCTCCTTGCCTTGCGACGCGCAAAAGCCTTCCCTCCGGGCGCGCCCCACGCGTCCGCCTTGGCCATAAATGGCACTCCCCGATTTGCCGCATACTTGGATGATCCGGCTACGCCGCACGCCCCGAATCGCCATTAAAGAATCAAAGCCGATTCGCCTTGTCCAGAGGCGCGGGCGAAAAAGATTAAAAGTTGATTGAAATTCGTCCTTTTCCCTTCTCCCCTTGTGGGAGAAGGTGGATCGGCGCGATAGCGCCGAGACGGATGAGGGGTGTTCCAGCGGAGTGAGACGTCGGTGTCATCTGGAGCACCCCTCATCCGTCGCCTTCGGCGACACCTCCCACAAGAGGAGAAGGCAAAAGGCGCTACGCCAGCGTCCGCTCGACGATATCGCGCAGATCCGCCGACAGGTTCTCGACCTTCGCCATGTCGAGCAGCGCCTGCCTGGCCTTGGCTTGACGTCCAGGCTCCAGCGAGCGCCAGGAGCGTAGCGCCGTGGCCAGCCGCGCCGCCACTTGCGGGTTGCGCTTTTCCACTTCCAGCACCGTCTCGGCGAAGAAACGGTAGCCTTCGCCGTCGGGGCGGTGGAAGCCGGTCTGGTTGGCGCTGGAGAAGGTGCCGATCAGAGAACGCACCCGGTTGGGGTTGGCGATCGAGAAAGCCGGATGCTGCATGAGCTCGCGCACTTTCTCGACGGTCCTTGCGCCGGGCACGCCGGCCTGGATCTGGAACCATTTGTCGAGCACCAGCGCGTCGCCGCGATAGCGGACCTCGAAAGCGGCCAGCGCTTCTTCGGCCTCGGCCGTGCCTGAATGGCGATGCGCCAGCACGGCGAGCGCCGCGGCGCGGTCGGTCATGTTGGTGGCGGCGGTGAAGTGCCGCGCGGCGAGGCCCGCGCCGCCCGGCAGCAGCGAAAGATAGTCGAGCAGGATGTTGCGCAGGGCCCGGCGTCCGGCGCTCGCCGCGTCCGGACTGAACGGCCCGTTGTCGGCAAGCCGGTCATGGAGCGCCGCGAAGGTCTCGCGGTTTGCCTCGGCGATCGCCCGCGCCAGCGCCTCGCGCGCGGCGAAGATGGCGTCTGGATCGATGCCCTTGCCGATGTCGCGGGCGATGTCGGCTTCACCGGGCAGCGACAGCGCCAGTGCCCGGTAGGCCGGCTCCAGCGCCTCGTCGCCGGCGATCCTGCCGGCAAGCGCGGCGAGCCGTGCCGCGAAGACCGGCTCCCTGCCGCCGAGGATCTGGCGGAAGGCGACGATCAGCGCGTCGGTCAGCAGCGTGTTGAACGCCTGCCAGCGCGCGAAGGCGTCGCTGTCGTGCGCCGCAAGGAAGAACTGGTCGTCGGCCTTCTGCTGCACGGAAAGCGTGATCGGCGCCGAGAAGCCGCGGTTGAGCGACACCGAAGGCCGTTGCGAAATACCCGAGAAGCGCACCGTGTGCCGGCGCTTGCGGATATGGATGACACCGTCATCCACCGTTGCGCCCTCGACGGCCGTCCAGGTGACGGGCTTGCCGTTGGCACCGACCAGGCCGAAGGCTAGAGGGATATGCATCAGCCGCTTGCGGCTTTCCGACGGCGTCGGCGGCACCGACTGCTCGATCTCCAGGGTGAACTCCTTTGCCGCCGCATTGTGCGTGGAACTCACCGTCAGGTTCGGGGTGCCGGCCTGGTGATACCAGAGCGCGAATTGCGCGAGGTCTCTGCCGGAGACGTCCTCGAACACCTTGAGGAAATCCTCGATGGTCGCCGCCTCGCCGTCATGCCGCTCGAAATAGAGGTCCATGCCGGCACGGAAGGTCTCCGCGCCGAGGATGGTGCGGATCATGCGCACCACTTCCGAGCCCTTCTCGTAGACGGTCGCCGTGTAGAAGTTGTTGATCTCGCGGTAGCGGCGCGGCCTGACCGGATGCGCGAGCGGCCCCTGGTCTTCCGGGAACTGGTGCGCGCGCAGGGTGCGCACTTCGGCGATGCGCTTCACCGCCCGCGAGCGCTGGTCGGCCGAGAATTCGTGGTCGCGGTAAACCGTCAGCCCTTCCTTCAGGCAAAGCTGGAACCAGTCGCGGCAAGTGATTCTGTTGCCGGTCCAATTGTGGAAATACTCATGCGCGATGATCGCCTCGATATTGGCGAAGTCGGCATCCGTCGCGGTCTCCTCGTCGGCCAGCACATATTTGTCGTTGAAGACGTTGAGGCCCTTGTTCTCCATGGCGCCCATATTGAAGTCGGAGACGGCGACGATGTTGAAGACGTCGAGGTCGTATTCGCGGCCGAAGGCTTCCTCGTCCCATTTCATCGAGCGTTTCAGCGCGTCCATCGCGTAGCCGGCAAGCCGTTCCTTGCCGGGCTCGACATAGATGCCGAGCTCGACCTCGCGGCCGGACATGGTGGTGAAGCTGCCAGCCACCTTGCCGAGCGCGCCCGCCACCAGCGCAAAAAGGTAGGACGGTTTGGGGTAGGGGTCGTGCCAGACCGCATAATGGCGTCCGTCGGCGAGCGCGCCGCGTTCGACGGGATTGCCGTTTGAAAGCAAGAGCGGCGCCTCGTTGTGCGGCGCTTCGATGCGCACGGTGTAGACCGACAGAATATCGGGACGGTCGAGAAAATAGGTGATGCGGCGAAAGCCCTCGGCCTCGCATTGCGTGCAATAGACGTTGCTGGAGCGGTAGAGGCCCATCAGCGCCTCGTTGCGCGAAGGCGCGATCTCCGTCTCCAGGCGGAGCTCGAAGCGCTGCGCCGCCGGCGGCTTCAGGATCGTCAGCCGGTCCGGCGTCGCCTCATACTCGCCAGCTGCGAGCACATGACCATCGATGTCGACGCCGAGCAGCGTCAGCCCGTCGCCGTCGAGCACCAGCGACGCCGAGGCGGCGACGCCCTCGCGTCGCTCGATGGTGAGCAGCGCGGTCACATGGGTCGCGTCCGGCGACAGGCGGAAGTCGAGGCTGGTCCTCGGGATGAGATAGTCGCAGGGGCGATAGTCCTCGAGCTTGAAGACATGGCCGGTATCTGTGCGCATTCGTTGAGCTTTTCCTGTCGAGGCGGCCAGCCGGCCTGGCTGGTCCAAGAATTTTGAGAGTGCGCGCTCTTTACACGAAACGGCCACTCGACAAAACTGCGGCATAATTTGTGTTTCGCAATTCCGGACGGAAAACCGTTACACACTTTTCCTGGAATTGCTCTTGGCCTATTTCGCGGCTTCGTTTCCCGACCATCCTTACGAGGCAAGATGACCGTCGATCATGCCGTCGGCCACAACACGCTGCGCGGCATCACGCTGAAGATCGTCTCGGTGACGGTTTTCGTTGGCATGCAGACCTGCATCAAGGCGGCCGGCGACGTGCCCGCCGGACAGATCGTCTTCTTCCGCTCCTTCTTCGCCATCTTCCCGATCATCGCTTTCCTGGCCTTCAAGGGTGAGCTCGCCACCGCGTTCACGACCGGGCGGCCGTTCAACCATATCGCGCGCGGTGTCGTCGGCGTCGGCGCCATGGGGCTTGGCTTCTTCGCGCTGACCAGGCTGCCGCTGCCGGAGGCGATCACGCTGAACTACGCCCAGCCGCTGCTGGTTGTGGTGTTCTCCTCTGTCTTCCTCGGCGAGACGATCCGCGTCTACCGCTGGAGCGCGGTTGCGGTCGGTCTTGCCGGCGTGCTGATCATCTCCTGGCCCGAGCTGACGCTGCTCAATTCCGGTGAAGGCCTCGACGACCAGGAGCTGCTTGGCGTCATGGCCGCGCTGATCGCCGCCGCGATTTCGGCGGTCGCCATGCTTCTGGTGCGCAATCTCGTGCAGACGGAGAAGACCGCGACCATCGTGCTGTGGTTCTCCTCGACGGCTTCGGTGTTGTCGCTCTTCACGCTGCCCTTCGGCTGGCAGGCCCTGACGCCGATGCAGGCCGCGCTCCTCGTCGTCGCGGGCTTCTGCGGCGGACTCGGCCAGATCCTGATGACGGCGGCCTACCGCCACGCCGAAGCCTCGGTCGTGGCGCCGTTCGAATACACCTCGATGATCCTCGGCGTCGTCGTCGGCTATTTCGTCTTCGGCGACGTCACGCTGTCGGAGC
>NZ_VFUG01000038.1:0-8199 GCF_006440615.1 Mesorhizobium sp. B2-6-2
ACGCTCTCCGCCCGCCGCTTCTCCGTTCACTCGGGCACCGCCCCGTGCTAACTCACCCCGCATGGCACAGAAGAAAGGATACGAGGTCGATTCGTGGCTGGCGAAGCCGGATCCGGCCATGGGAATCGTCCTGCTTTACGGCCCCGACCGCGGCCTTGTCGCCGAGCGGGCGAAAAGCTTTGCCGCAAAGACCGGCCTGCCGCTCGACGACCCGTTCTCTGTGGTCCGGCTGGATGGCGCCGAAGTCGACCGCGACGAGGGCCGCCTGCTCGACGAAGCGCGCACCGTGCCGATGTTTTCCGACCGGCGGCTGCTTTGGGTGCGCAATGCCAGCGGCCAGAAGGCGCTGGCCGACGACATCAAGGCGCTGACCGCCGAGCCCGCGCGCGACGCGGTCATCCTCATCGAAGCCGGCGACCTGAAGAAAGGCACCGGATTGCGCGCCATCGTCGAGGCCGCCGGCAACGCCATTGCCTTGCCTTGCTATGCCGACGAGGCCCGCGACCTGGACTCAGTGATCGACGACGAATTGCGCAAGGCCGGCATGTCGATGACCTTGGACGCCAGGCAAGCGCTGCGCCGCAACCTCGGCGGCGACCGCCTCGCCTCGCGCGGCGAGATCGAGAAGCTGGTGCTCTACGCGCATGGCCGGAAGGAGATCGGCATCGACGACGTCAACGCGCTGTCGGGCGACGTCTCCGGCGCTTCCTTCGACGCCGCTGTCGACGCCATGCTGGACGGCAAGGTCGGCGATTTCGACATCGCCTTCAACCGTCACTGCCAGTCCGGCGGCCATCCGTTCCTGGTGCTGTCATCGGCGATGCGGCAATTGCAGGCGATCCAAGCGATGCGCGGCCAGATGGAGACCGGCGGCCGCAACGCCGCCTCGGTCGTCGCCGGCGCCCGCCCCCCGGTCTTCTTCTCGCGCCGCAAGCTGGTCGAAAAGACGCTGGAGCGCTGGAACGTCGAGGCGCTCGGCCGCGCGCTCGGCCGGCTGCAGACGGCGGTGCTGCAGACCCGCAAGCGCCCGGACCTGTCGGAAGCGCTGGCACGGCAGGCGCTGCTCGGCATCGCGATCGAAAGCGCGCGGCTGGGGCAAAGGTAAACGCCAACGATTGGCGACGGTCGGGGCGACAGCTGACGTCCCTCCTTGTAGGGATGGCCGGTCTTCCCTCCGGGAGCTGCAGCGCAGGTGCTGCGAAGGGCGGGCAGGCCAATGGGCGCTGTCCCGCCGATCCGACCTCGTCATTCTAGGGCGGAGCAAGGAGCGAAGCGACGCGCGCAGACCCTAGAATCCATTCCGTGACATTCGCCGGAGAATGCAACGGTCCAGAATAGCCGCCGATAACTGCGCCAGCTAAGATCGCCAGATGACCGGCTATGTCTACATGACCGCAAGCCAGAAAGGCGGCACGATCAATATCGGTGTCACTAAGACCTTGCTCGTCGCGCGCGGCGTCTGGTCTGGTACGAGGAGTATTTCGATATCGCCGATGCCATTCAGCGTGAGACGTCATTGAAGCGCTGGCCACGGCGATGGAAGATTGAACTGATCGAGAAGACCAATCCTGAATGGTTCGAGCTCTTTCGCGGGGTTGGCTGGTGAACGCCTTGAACCGTGGTGGCTCTCGACCGTCACGGCATGGATTCTAGGGTCTGCGCGCGTCGCTTCGCTCCTTGCTCCGCCCTAGAATGACGAAGGATACGTTCTGCCCTGCCGCTGCTCAATTCATCATCATGTCGGCCGCCTGAAAGGTCGGCAGCGCCTGGGGAAAGACCAGAACCGCCGCGCCGTAAAGGAGCAGCGCGACACCTGACACCTTGGCTATGCCCCTTCCCGCCGGGAAGGTCTTCTCCGCAAAGATCAGCAAGGTGACCACGGCCATTGCGGCGACATTCATGATCCCGAGCGGGAAAAGTGCCAGAAACAGGAGCCAGCAGCAGCCCAGACAAAAGGCGCCGTGCTCGAGGCCCATGCGGACCGCACCCCATTGACCGTCGCGCCAGGAGGTCAGGATGAAACCGATTGGCGTGCGGCATTTGGCCAGGCAAAGATCCTTCAGTGGCGAGAGCTGGTAGGCGCCTGCAACGATCATCAGGGCGCCGCCGATGCGCGCGGCCGTCGCCGTGGACAATCCCGCATGATCGGCAAGCGTCTCGGCTCCTGCGGCGCCGGCAAAGGCCAAAATGCCCACCGTGCCCCAAACCAGCATATAGCCTGCCACGAACACCCAGGTGGCGACAAAGGCCTCGCCGCGACCTCGTTTGCCGGCTTGGACCTGGTGGAAGGTCAGGATCATCGGCGCCGCCGTCGGAAACATCATGGCAATCATCATGATCATCCAGATGGCAACAAACAGCGGCGCCCCCATGCCCATGGTGGGTGAGTACATGTCCATGCGCATGTCCGCGTCCATGCCGATCCGCTGCCGGATGAGTAAGACCCACGCCGCCGCGGCGACAGCGCCCAACAGGGCGAGAATGATGTTTCGCTGCAATGTCAGCGTCATAGGCGAGGCCGTTGCGACCATGCGTGCGGGACTATTGCTGGCCGGACCAATTGATCGGAGCGTAGTGCGCATTGCGGCGGGAATTGTCCCAACTCATGCCATGGTCGCTGAAAGTATTGCCTTCCACGCCCATCGCAAAACCGAGCCAGTCGGGATTGACGGGATGGCCGGTAGCCGCCCACATCTCACCGTCCTCGCGCATTGTCGGCAACGGTTCGACCGCCAACTGCATCACGCCGGCAACTTCCACCGACCGCTTCTTGCCGTCGGCCTGGTATTTGATCGGCACCTTCTTGGCTCCGAGATTGGTGCTGATCATCGGCGCGAAGGCGGCCATCGGCCCACCCGCGGCGCCGGTGAAGATGGCCCCGAGCGCTTCTGTCTGCCTGTCATCCGCATGGTCGTCGATATAGGCGGCAGCCGTCCAATTGCCCTCCGCCATCGGACCCGGCGTGTGAGCAACCATCGCAACATTGAGCCCGTCCAGTCGAACGTCGCCGAAACTGCCCTTGTCGATGTGAAAGACCAAGGCGACGTTGCAAACGCCTTTCGTCGGCTTCGATGTCAGCTGCGCCTGGGTCGACAGCAGGCAAGGACATACGACATCGCAGCTGCAATTCTCGAAGTAGCTTCCAGACAACCGCCAACTGACTGCCATTTACACCTCCCATTGTGTGAGGCGTGTCCGGCTTTGGCGAGGCGGTGCCGTTTCACGGATCCTGATAACGGCAGATAGCCCGCACCGCGACTGATCGGCACGCCGGGCAGTAATTTAAGTTTAGGCTAATAGAGCGTACGCCGTTGTCGGGCACTGTCAAGCGGAGGGCTGCGGTGCCTCGGCGGTGGGCAAGCGCTGGCGAGACAGGTGATGGGCGGTCCGATGGAAACCGGCGGCCGTAACATATCCTTCGTCATTCTAGGGCGGAGCAAGGAGCGAAGCGACGCGCGCAGACCCTAGAATGACGATAGAGGGAACGGCGCTCCTTCACGGCCCGCTCTGCCCTTGCCGCCGCCTTCGCCAGTTCACCACCGCCAACAAAAAGGGCCGGCAAAGCGCCAGCCCGTTTATGTCTATCACCGATATATCAGACGTATCCAACGTTCAGCCAAAACCTCAGAGTCCGCCGAATACCGTTACGCCGCAGCCGCCTACCGCTCGTCCTTCAGCCGACGGCAGAGCTCGTCGAGCTGCTCCAGCGAGCGATAGTTGACCTTGAGCGTGCCACCCTTGCCCTTGTGCTCGATGCTGACGATCATGCCGATCGTGTCCGTCATCAGTTTCTCGAGCGCCAGCGTGTCGGGGTCCTTGTCCGGGGTGCCGGCCGAGGTCTTGGTCTTGGCCGGCGTCGAGCCGGCGGGCATTTGCGCCAGCGCTTCGGCCTGGCGCACCGAAAGCCCTTCCTTGACGATGCGCTTGGCGAGCCCGGCCGGGTCTTCGGCGGTGACCAGCGTTCGGGCATGACCGGCCGACAAATCGCCGTCGACCAGCATATCGTGAATGACGTTGGGCAGCTTCAACAGCCTCAGCGTGTTGGCGACATGGCTGCGGCTCTTGCCGATCACCTGGCCGAGATCGGCCTGCGTGTAGCCATGCTCGTCGATGAGCTGCTGATAGCCTTGCGCCTCCTCGACCGCATTGAGGTCGGCGCGCTGGACGTTCTCGATGATCGCCAGCTCCAGCGCGGTGCGGTCGTTGACGTCGCGCACGATCAGCGGGATTTCGGTCAGGCCGGCGCGCTGCGCCGCCCGCCAGCGCCGCTCGCCGGCGATGATCTCGTAGCGGCCGGGCTGCGAGGGCGAGGGGCGCGCCACGACCGGCTGCACCACGCCGTGCTCGCGGATCGACTGGGCCAGATCCGTGAGCTCGGCATCGCCGAAATGCCGGCGCGGATTCTTCGGGTTCGGACTGACGAACTCGATCGGCACCTTGCCGTCGGCCGCCACCGCCGCGCCGGGCTTCTCGGGCGCCGCCGGACGGTCGATTTCGCCGATCAGCGCCGCGAGGCCACGGCCCAGTCTTTTTCTCGATTGGTCTTCGCTCATGAGTTTGTCCAGATCGTTTCGGAATCGAATCGGCTTATTAACCAAGCCGTGCGATGATGTAGCTCAGGCGGCCCGCAGCTTGCGCTCGCGGCGAATCACTTCGGAGGCGAGCTGCAGATAAGCCTGGCTGCCCGAGCATTTCAGGTCATAGAGGATCGCCGGCTTGCCGTAGGACGGCGCCTCCGACACGCGCACATTGCGTGGGATGATCGTCTCATAGACCTTGTCGCCCATATGGGTGCGCACATCCTGCACCACCTGGTTGGCGAGGTTGTTGCGCCCGTCATACATGGTGAGCACGATGCCCTGGATGGTGAGGTCCGGATTGATGGTATTGCGCACCTGCTCGACCGTCTCCAGCAACTGGCTGAGACCTTCCAGCGCGAAGAACTCGCATTGCAGCGGCACGAGAACGGAATCGGCCGCCGCCATTGAATTCAAAGTCAAAAGGTTGAGCGAGGGCGGGCAGTCGATCAGCACATAGCCGAACGGGGCCGAACGCTCGGAGGCGGCGCGCAGCGCATTGCGCAACTTGAGCACGCGGTCGGGCGCTGAGGCGATTTCCATCTCGATGCCGAGAAGGTCGAGCGTCGAGGGTATGATGGACAGGCCAGGCACGGCCGTCGGCACCGCGGCCTGCTCCAGATCGAGCTCGCCGGTCAGCACGTCATAGGACGAGACCGTGCGGTCCTTGCGGTCGATGCCGAGGCCGGTGCTGGCATTGCCCTGCGGGTCGAGGTCGACGATCAGCACGCGCTCGCCGATCGCGGCCAGCGCCGTGGCCAGGTTGATGGCCGTCGTCGTCTTGCCGACCCCGCCTTTCTGGTTGGCGACAGTGATGATACGCGGTCCGGTTTTCATGGATTTATGCCAGTAATTCATTGCTGTTTCGCTGGGCGCAAGTCGGTGATGTCGAGGATGACGCCTTCGGCGTCGGTCATGCTCGAATGTTCTACCAGATCGAAGCCCCAGCGGTGAGCGCTTTCTTCCACCTCGGCGCGGTAATCCCGGCCTTTGTGAAAGAGCGCGCGCGCGCCTTTGGTCAGCCAGGGCGCCGAGAGGTCGAGCAGGACCGGAAGCGCTGCCAGCGCCCTGGCCGTGACGATTTCCGGTGTGGAAACAAGCGCGTAGCTGTCATCGATGCGCCTGGTGACGACACGCGCCGGCAAACCGAACTGGCCGATGACGGATTGCAGGAACGACGCCTTCTTGCGGTTGCTTTCGACCAGGGCGATCGATGCGCCGGGGCGCTCCGCCAACAGGAAGCCCAGCACCAGGCCGGGAAAACCGCCGCCCGAGCCGAGATCGACCCAGCGTGTCGCGGTGGGTGCGATTCGCGCAAGCTGGGCGCTGTCCAGGATATGACGGCGCCAGACATCGTCCAGCGTCGACGGCGCCGCCAGATTGATGCTTCGGTTCCATTTCAGGAACAGCTGTTCGAAAGCCTGCAGCCGCTCGAATGTTTCACGTGAAACTGGACCCGCCGCCTTTTGCAGGTCCGCCCAGCCATCCGCGCTCACGCCACGTCCCTTCGCGCCACGAACTCGGCGTTGCGGACATGCGCGACAATGATGGCAAGCGCCGCCGGCGTCATGCCTTCCATGCGCTGCGCATCGGCGATCGAACGCGGCTGGCGCGCCTTCATCTTCTGCTTCAGCTCGTTTGAAAGTCCCGGAACGTCCGAAAAATCGAGCGCCTCGGGGATGAGCCGCGATTCCTCTTGCCTGATTTGTGCGGCGTCGGCTTGCTGGCGATCGAGGTAAACCGAATATTTCGCCTCCGTTTCGAGCCGCTCGGCCGTCTTGGCGTCCAGTTCGGCAAAGCGCGGTTCGACCCTTGTCAACCAGGCCATGTCGACGCCCGGATGCGCCAAAAGCGCATAGGCCGAGCGGCGCACGCCGTCCTTGTTGATCTCCAGCCCATGCCGTGCCGCTTCATTCGGCGTAAGCGTCACGGACTTTGCCAGCGCGCGGGCCTCGTCGAGCTTCTGCGCCATCGCGCCAAAACGCTGCAGCCGCTCCGATGACGCGATACCGAGTTTTTCCGCCAGCGGCGTCAGCCGCTCGTCGGCGTTGTCGGCGCGCAGCGACAACCGGAACTCCGCGCGGGAGGTGAACATGCGATAGGGCTCCGCGATACCCCGGCTGGTCAGGTCGTCGACCATCACGCCGATATAGGCCTCGGTGCGGCTGAGCACGAACGGCTCATCGCCAGATGCCGCCCGCGCCGCGTTGATGCCGGCGAGCAGGCCTTGCGCGCCGGCCTCTTCATAACCGGTCGTGCCGTTGATCTGCCCGGCCAGGAAAAGGCCGGCGACGCGCTTCGTCTCCAGCGTCGTCTTCAGCTCGCGCGGATCGACATGGTCGTATTCGATGGCATAGCCGGGCTGCAGCATCGTCGCCTTTTCCAGCCCGGGGATCGTCTTCAGCATGTCGAGCTGCACGTCTTCCGGCAGCGAGGTCGAGATGCCGTTCGGATAGACGGTGTCGTCGTCGAGGCCTTCGGGCTCGAGGAAGATCTGATGGCCCTCGCGGTCGCCGAACTTGACGATCTTGTCCTCGATCGAGGGACAGTAGCGCGGCCCGATGCCTTCGATCGAGCCGGAATACATGGCCGAACGTCCGAGATTGGCGCGGATCAGCTCATGGGTCGCCGGCATGGTGCGCGTGATGCCGCAATGGATCTGCGGATTGACGATTTTGTCCGTCATCAGCGAGAACGGCACCGGATCCTCGTCGGCCGCTTGGGCGTCCAGCGACGCCCAGTCGATGGTGCGGCCGTCGAGGCGAGGGGGCGTGCCGGTCTTCAGGCGCCCGAGCTTGAAGCCCGCACGCGCCATGGTCGCTGACAAGCCCATGCTTGCCTGCTCGTTCATGCGGCCGGCGACGATCTTCTTTTCGCCGATATGGATCAGCCCCCGCAGGAACGTGCCGGTGGTCAGCACAACCGCGCCGCAGGCCAGGCGCCGGTCGCCTGATATCTGCACGGCCGCCACTCGTCCTTCCACGATCTCAAAGTCGAGAACCTCGCCTTCGATCACGTCGAGATCGTTCTGTTGCTGAATCGCTTCCTGCATGGCCAAGCGATAAAGCTTGCGGTCGGCTTGGGTGCGCGGACCGCGCACGGCCGGCCCCTTGCGACGGTTGAGCAAGCGAAACTGGATGCCGGCGGCGTCGGCGATGCGCCCCATGAGCCCATCCATGGCGTCGATCTCGCGCACGAGATGCCCCTTGCCGAGACCGCCGATCGCCGGATTGCAGGACATGATGCCGATCGTGTCGAAGCGCAAGGTCACCAGCGCGGTCCTGGCGCCGGCGCGCGCGGCCGCACTTGCCGCCTCGCAACCGGCATGGCCGCCGCCCACCACCACCACGTCATAGTGACTGGTCATTTTCCCGAGAATCCGTTTTCAGAGATTGGGTTGACAGATGTCCCCGACGGCGGCCGGTGTCAAGGAGAGGGTGGACTCGTTTCACGTGAAACAATGAATGACGAGCATTGCCATCCCCAGCGGACAACTGCGAAGCCGGCGGGACAGCGCCCCCCTCTGTCCTCCCGGACATCCGCCCCACGAGGGGGGAGATTGGCAGCTCCGCCGAAGGCGCCCTGCAACATTGGTGAATTGGCGAAGACCGCAGTGACATCC
>NZ_VFUG01000039.1:0-4221 GCF_006440615.1 Mesorhizobium sp. B2-6-2
GGAAGCTCCTGGTCGTCCTCAACGCCATCATTCGCGACAAAACCGCATTCGCGTGAACACAGTTGCCATTCCGTGACGCTGGTCGAAGGGCGTAAGCGGCTCAGAATACCCGACGAGCAGAGCGCGGCGCAGGGAGCTGTATTCTGGAACGTTGCGGAGCTCAGAAGTAACGGAATGGATCCTAGGGTCTGCGCCGCGTCGCTTCGCTCCTTGCTCCGCCCTAGGATGACGAAAAATACCAGCGCCGCAGCACTCCAGTCGAACGTGCCCGGCCTTCGCCTCGCTCCGGCCGCCCTCTCCCCAGTGGGGAGAGGAGGAGAGCCGCGCTGATGGACACCTTCCGCTCGAAAATCGTCCCCGTCACCAGCATTCTCGCCGGCGTGGTGGTGCTCTGGTACGTCTTCGCCGTCATCCTCAACGCGCCGTTCCAGCGCGATCTCGACCGCCGTGCCAATGAGACGCCGGGTATCGTCGAATTCATCGGCAAGACGCTGGCGCAGCCGAAGCCGACGCTGCCGGCACCGCACCAGGTGGCCGTGAATTTCTTCGAAAATACCTTCCTGCGGTCCGTCACCTCGAACCGCAGCCTGGTCTACAACGCCTGGGTGACGCTGTCCTCGACGCTGCTCGGCTTTGCTTTCGGCACCGCTCTCGGCATCCTGATTGCGGTGGGTATCGTGCATCTGGCGACGCTCGACCGCAGCTTGATGCCGTGGATCATTGCTTCGCAGACCATTCCGATCCTCGCGGTCGCGCCGATGATCATCGTGGTGCTGGCGGCGATCGGCATCACCGGCCTGATCCCCAAGGCGCTGATCTCGACCTATCTGTCGTTCTTTCCGGTCGTGGTCGGCATGGTGAAGGGCCTGCGCTCGCCCGAGATCATGCATCTCGACCTGATGCACACCTACAACGCCAGCGCCTCGCAGACTTTCTGGAAGCTCAGAGTGCCGGCTTCGGTGCCGTTCCTGTTCACCTCGATGAAGGTGGCGGTGGCGGCAAGCCTTGTCGGCGCCATCGTCGGCGAATTGCCGACAGGCGCGGTCGCCGGCATCGGCGCCAAGCTGCTGGCGGGCGCCTATTACAGCCAGACCATCGATATCTGGTCGGCGCTGGTCGCTGGTTCCGTGGTCGCGGCGCTGCTGGTGATGGTGGTGGGTATCGCCGGACGCCTGGTCGATCGCGCGATGGGCGGGAGGCCGGCATGAGCTGGTTGAAGCCATCCTGGCAAGCAGTGCTGGCAATCCTGCTTTGTCTCATCGCTTTTGCGCTTGGCGCAATAACGAAGCCGGAGGCAGCCGCGCTGGCGGAGCCGGCCGCAACGCTGGCCTATCCCTATATGGGCGCGAAGGGGCTGATCATCGGGCTGTTGCTCATTGCGGCGCTGGTCTCGACCTTAAGGCTGACGCCGGTCGTTGAGGCCATCGTGCTCTTCGCCGGCGCACATGCCGCAGCCTGGCTCTTGATCAAGGGTATAGCCGGTTTCGAAGGCACGGCGCTTGCGCCATATTTCCTGCTGCTTGCCGCGGCCTGGCTGCTGGCTTGGCGCTGCGTTGCCTTGCTCTCGTCGCTGCGTCCGAGCGGGAGCGTCGCAAGGAACGCGCTGCGCCTGATCATCCCGGCGATCTTCGGCGCCTGGATCCTGATCATCTGGGAAGCGGTGACGCGCGGCGCCGGCATCCCTTTCATTCTTTTGCCGCCGCCCAGCGCCATCGGCGCGCGGATCGCCAACTCGCTGCCGATCCTGGGGTCGGATGTGCGCCAGACGATCTTCAAGGCGGTGCTGATCGGCTATGTCGTCGGCAATCTCGCCGGCTTCGCCGTCGCTATCCTCGCTGACCGCGTGCCGTTCCTGCGGCGCGGCCTGCTGCCGATCGGCAATATGGTTTCGGCGCTGCCGATCATAGGCGTCGCACCCATCATGGTCATGTGGTTCGGCTTCGACTGGCCGTCCAAGGCCGCCGTGGTCATCATCATGACCTTCTTCCCAATGCTGGTGAATACGGTGGCGGGGCTTGCGGCATCCGGGCATATGGAGCGCGACCTGATGCGCACTTATGCATCGGGCTATTGGCCGACCTTGCTCAAGCTCAGGCTGCCGGCGGCCATGCCGTTCATCTTCAACGCGCTGAAGATCAACTCGACGCTGGCGCTGATCGGCGCCATCGTCGCGGAGTTCTTCGGAACGCCAGTAGTCGGCATGGGATTTCGCATCTCGACGGAAGTCGGGCGGATGAACATCGACATGGTGTGGGCCGAAATCGCAGTTGCAGCACTGGCGGGTTCGGTCTTTTATGGCGTGGTCGCTCTCATCGAGAGAGCCGTCACGTTTTGGCATCCCTCTGTCCGAGGTGGATAGGGGCGGTGGGTTTGGGTGCTAACTTCAGAGGGTAATAAGATGAAAAGACTGCTGATTTCTGCTCTGGCCGGCGCCATGTCGCTGGCCGCCTTCCAGGCGATGGCCGCCGACAAGGTGACACTGCAATTGAAATGGGTCACGCAGGCCCAGTTTGCCGGCTACTATGTCGCCAAGGCCAAGGGTTTCTATGACGCCGAAGGCCTCGACGTCGACATCAAGCCGGGCGGCCCGGACATCGCGCCCGAGCAGGTGATCGCCGGCGGCGGCGCCGACGTCATCGTAGACTGGATGGGCGGAGCGCTCGCGGCCCGCGACAAGGGCGTGGGGCTCGTCAACATCGCCCAGCCGTTCAAGAAGGCGGGCATGGAACTGGTTTGCCCCAAGGACGGACCGATCAAGACGGAAGCCGACTTCAAGGGTCATACGCTGGGCGTCTGGTTCTTCGGCAACGAATATCCGTTCTACGCCTGGATGAACAAGATCGGCCTCAAGACCGATGGCGGCCCGGACGGCGTCACCGTGCTCAAGCAGAGTTTTGACGTGCAGCCGCTGATCCAGAAGCAGGCCGACTGCATCTCGGTGATGACCTATAACGAATACGGCCAGGTGCTGGACGCCGGTTATAAGCCGGAAGACCTGGTCGTGTTCAATTACTCCGCCATGGGCAACGACCTTCTGGAGGACGGGCTCTACACGCTCGAGGACAAGCTCAAGGATCCGGCCTTCGAGGACAAGATGGTGCGCTTCGTGCGCGCCTCGATGAAGGGTTGGAAATACGCCACGGAGAACACCGACGAGGCGGCCGGAATCGTCGTGGACGCCGGCGGCCAGGACGAGAACCACCAGAAGTTCATGATGAAGGAAGTGGCCAAGCTGGTCGACAATGCCGACGGCAAGCTAATCCCGGCCGCTTACGAGCGCACCGCCAAGGCGCTGCTCGACCAGAAGATCATCAGCAAGGAGGCGAGCGGCGCCTACACGACCGCGATCACCGACAAGGCGATCAAGTAAGGTCCGCTCGCGGCGCGGAAGGTGGAAAGGGGCGGGCGACCGCCCCTTTTTGCTGGTTGAGGTAAAATAATTGTGCGCACAGGGATACATCCGGCCGTCCAGCCGTTGATTGGCGCATCCGCGCGCCGGGGAGCCGCGAAGGATGCTGCAATCAATGGAGGTTCTTCATGCGCATCCTATCCGTGCCGATGCTTTCGGCCTTGGCCGTTTCGACCGCCTTCCTTCTTGCATCGCCGGCCATGGCCGAGATGGTGAAGTACAAGGCGACGCTCGACGGCAGTCAGCAGAGCCCGCCCGTCACCACCAAGGGCAAGGGAACCGCCACACTCACCTTCGACACCACAAGCAAGAAACTCAGCTGGAACGTCAAATATTCCGGCCTCAGCGGGCCTGCCGTGGCCGGCCACATCCACGGTCCGGCGGACATGGGGGCGAATGCGGACCCGGTCATCCCGTTCAAGAAGCTGAAGAGCCCGATCAAGGGATCGGAGACATTGACCGACGCGCAGGCGGCCGACCTCGAGGCCGGCAAGTATTACGTCAACATCCACACCGCCAAGAACAAGGACGGTGAAATCCGCGGCCAGATCCAGAAGGCGATGTAGGGTTCGGAAGGGTTGCGGTCACTTTGGAGGCCGGCGGGACAGCGCCCCCCTCTGTCCTGCCGGACATCTCCCCCACAAGGGGGGAGATCAGATAGTCACGCCGGCTTTCGCCAATCACCAGCGTTGCAGGAATGGCGAGGCGATGGAACTGGTAATCTCCCCCCTCGTGGGCAGGGGTGTCCGGGGAAAGTTATTCATAGGCGAAGCCCAACTGGTTTGGGGAGGTCCGGTCCATTCGGCGGCTCG
>NZ_VFUG01000004.1:0-422595 GCF_006440615.1 Mesorhizobium sp. B2-6-2
GGACCGGGCCATTCCACGGCCTGTCCGAAAGGACGACCAAGATCCACTCGGCCTCCTTCCCACTTCAACCATACACCGGAATCAACACACAGGATCCTCGGGTCTACGCGTCCGCTTCGCTCCCGCTCCGCCCGTGGATGACGACGGTGGGGCGTTCCGTGCCGGCGGTCCGTGATCGGCACGGCGATCTAGCGCAGTCTCCACTTGCTCGTCGATAATGACGAAGGCACCGGCCCTCGCTTTGTCGATGGCTTGCCCGGAGCGGCACGACCGGTGATAAGACTATGTTCGCAATGCGAACTTTCTTGCATCTCCGGAGCCGCCCCGATGGTCAAGTTCCTGCCGCTGAAAGAGGCGGTCGCGGAAAACCTGCATGACGGCGATACGGTCGCCTTCGAGGGTTTCACCCATCTGATCCCGACCGCCGCCGCGCATGAGGCGATCCGCCAGGGCTTTCGCGACCTGACGCTGATCCGCATGACGCCCGACCTGATCTACGACCAGATGATCGGCATGGGCATGGCGCGGAAAATCGTCTTCTCCTATGTCGGCAATCCTGGCGTCGGCCTGCTCAGGCGCGCCCGCGACGCCATCGAGAACGGCTTTCCCCGCGCCATCGAGATCGAGGAGCACAGCCACGCCGGCATGGCCAATGCCTACGAGGCGGGCGCCGCCGGCCTGCCCTGCGCGGTGTTCCGCGGCTATCGCGGCGCCGGCCTTGCCGCGGTCAATCCGAACATCAAATCCGTCACCTGCCCTTTCACCGGCGAGGTGCTGGCCGCCGTCCCGGCGATAAGGCCTGACGTTACCTTCATCCACGCGCAGAAGGCGGACCGGAAAGGCAATGTGTTGGTCGAGGGCATCATCGGCATCCAGAAGGAGGCCGTCCTTGCCGCAAAGCGCGCTGTTGTGACGGTCGAGGAAATGGTGGACAATTTCGACGACCTCCACCCCAATCTCACGGTGCTGCCGAACTGGACGATCGCGGCGATTTCGGTTGTGCCCGGCGGCTCGCATCCCTCCTACACGCATGGCTATTACGAGCGCGACAACGCCGCCTATCTCGATTGGGACGAGATCGCCGCCGACCGCGGCCGCTTCCAGGCGTGGATGCAGCAGAACGTCATCGAGAGCAGCCCGGATGACTTTGCCGGCCGCGTCGAACATCTGAGGAAAGCCGCATGAGCGACGCGAAGGATATCGGTTTCACCCCGAACGAGATGATGACGATCGCCGCCAGCCGCGCCTTGAAGAGCGACGATGTCTGCTTCGTCGGCATCGGCGCGCCGTCGGCCGCCTGCAACGTCGCGCGGCTGACCCATGCGCCCGACATCACGCTGATCTACGAGAGCGGCACCATCGGCGCCGCCCCCGACGTTCTGCCGCTGTCGATCGGCGACGGCGAATTGTGCGAGACGGCGGTCACCACCGTCTCCGTGCCGGAGATGTTCCGCTACTGGCTGCAGGGTGGCCGCATCTCGATCGGCTTCCTGGGCGCCGCCCAGCTCGACAAATTCGGCAACATCAACACCACCGTCATCGGCGACTATGCGCACCCGAAGACCCGCCTGCCCGGCGGCGGCGGCGCGCCGGAGATCGCCACCTCGTCGAGGCAGGTCTACATCACCATGGCGCAGTCGAAGCGCGGCATGGTCGAAAAGATCGACTTCTTCACCTCCTTCGGCCATGGCGAAGGCGGCGATCATCGCAAGCGGCTCGGCATCGATACCGCCGGCCCGACGCTTTTGATCACC
Organism: Mesorhizobium sp. B2-6-2; assembly: GCF_006440615.1. Taxonomy (NCBI): domain Bacteria; kingdom Pseudomonadati; phylum Pseudomonadota; class Alphaproteobacteria; order Hyphomicrobiales; family Phyllobacteriaceae; genus Mesorhizobium; species Mesorhizobium sp. B2-6-2. Next base: position 1,755 of record NZ_VFUG01000004.1, read on the forward strand.
GACCTCGCCATCTGGAAGTCAGACCCTGCGACCAAGGAGTTCACCGTGGTGTCGCTGCATCCCGGCGTCACGCGCGAGCAGGTGCAGGAGACCTGTGGTTGGACGGTCAAGTTCGCGGAGGCTCTTGACGAGACGCCGGCGCCGACGGAACTCGAGCTGAAGACATTGCGCGACCTGCACGCCCGCACCAAGGCGGCGCATCAAGGGATCGCCCAAGGGAAAGCTGCCTAGATGATCGACGCCTTCATCTGCGACTACATCCGCACGCCCATCGGCCGCTTCGGCGGCTCGTTGTCCTCCGTCCGCGCCGACGACCTCGGCGCCATCGCGCTGAGAGCGCTCGTTGAGCGCAATCAGGGCGTCGACTGGGCGGCCGTCGATGATGTCGTCTATGGCTGCGCCAACCAGGCCGGCGAGGACAATCGCAACGTGGCTCGCATGGCGCTGCTGCTTGCCGGCCTCCCGCAGGACATCCCGGGCTCGACCGTCAACCGCTTGTGCGGCTCGGGGATGGATGCCGTCACCATCGCCGCGCGTGCCATCAAGTCCGGCGAAGCCGAGCTGATGATCGCCGGCGGCGTCGAATCGATGAGCCGCGCGCCCTTCGTCATGCCGAAGGCCGACACCGCCTTCTCGCGCAACGCCGAGATCTATGACACCACCATCGGCTGGCGCTTCGTCAACCCGCTGATGAAGAAGCAATATGGCGTCGAGTCCATGCCGGAGACCGGCGAGAACGTCGCCGAGGATTTTTCCGTTTCCCGCGCGGACCAGGACGCCTTCGCCGTGCGCAGCCAGGACAAGGCGGTGGCCGCGCAAGAAAATGGACGGCTGGCGAAGGAGATCACGCCGGTGACCGTCCCGCAGAAGAAGGGAGAGCCGGTCGTTGTGACCAAGGACGAGCATCCCCGCGCCAGCACCACCATAGAGGCGCTGGCCAAACTGCCGACGCCGTTCCGCCACGGCGGCACGGTGACCGCCGGCAACGCCTCCGGGGTCAATGATGGCGCGGCCGCGCTGATCATCGCCTCCGAAGCGGCGGCGAAGAAGCATGGCCTGACGCCGATGGCCCGCATCCTCGGGGGTGCCGTCGCCGGTGTGGCGCCGCGCATCATGGGCATCGGTCCGGCGCCGGCCACCAAGAAGCTTTGCGCTCGCCTTGGCCTGACGCCCGAGCAATTCGATGTCGTCGAATTGAACGAAGCTTTCGCCTCGCAAGGCATTGCCGTGCTGCGCCAGCTCGGCATCGCCGAGGACGCCGCGCACGTCAATCCGAACGGCGGCGCGATCGCGCTCGGTCACCCGCTCGGCATGTCGGGCGCGCGCATCACCGGCACGGCGGCGCTCGAACTGCGCGAGCGCGGCGGCAAGCTGGCTTTGGCCACCATGTGCATCGGCGTTGGCCAGGGCATCGCCATCGCGCTGGAGCGGGTTTGACCGCCCAGGCAGATCAATAGGGCAAGCCGACATAGTTTTCGGCGAGTGCGGTCGATGCGGCTCTCGAATGCACGAGGTAATCGAGCTCGGCTTCCTGGATGCGTTGGCCGAACTCTCCCGTCTCCGGAAAACGGTGCAGCATCGTCGTCATCCACCAGGAAAAGCGCACCGCTTTCCACACCCGCGCCAGCGCTTTTGACGAATAGGCGTCGAGTCCTGTCTGCGAGCCGTCGCGATAGAATTCACGAAGCCCGGCAAACAGATAGCGCACGTCGCTGGCAGCGAGGTTGAGGCCCTTGGCGCCGGTCGGCGGCACGATATGGGCGGCGTCGCCGACCAGGAACAGCCGGCCGAAGCGCATCGGCTCGGCGACGAAGGAGCGCAGCGGCGCGATCGACTTCTCGAACGATGGGCCGGTGGTGACGGCGGCAGCCGTCGCCGGCGGCAGGCGGCGGCGCAACTCGTCCCAGAACCGGTCGTCGGACCAGGCCTCAACGCGCTCCTCGGCCGGAACCTGCACATAGTAGCGGCTGCGCTGCGGCGAGCGCATCGAGCAGAGCGCAAAGCCCCGCTCATGGTTGGCATAGACCAGCTCGCGGTCGGCCGGCGGCACCTCGGCCAGCACGCCCAGCCAGCCGAACGGATATTGCCGCTCGAACGTCTTCAGCGCGCCCTCCGGCACCGAGCGGCGGCTGACGCCGTGATAGCCGTCGCAACCGGCAATGAAGTCGCAGTCGATGCGATGGGTGAGGCCGTCCTTGTCGTAGGTGACGAAGGGCGACGCGCCGCCGAAATCATGCAGCGCGACATCGGACGTTTCGAAGACGGTCGGGAGACCCGCCGCTTCGCGCTTCTGCATCAGATCGAGCGTCACCTCGGTCTGGCCATAGACGGTAACATGCTTGCCGCCGGTGAGCGCCGTCATGTCGATGCGATGCGTGCGGCCACCGAAGGCGAGCGAGATACCGGCATGCTGCAGGCCCTGGGCATAGAGCCTCTCCGCCGCGCCCGCTTCGCCGAGCAGGTCCACCGTGCCCTGCTCGAGCACGCCCGCGCGCACGCGGCCAAGCACATGCTCGCGGCTCGACCGCTCGAGTATGACCGTCTCGACGCCAATGGTTGCGAGCAACTGACCGAGCAGCAGCCCGGACGGCCCGGAGCCAATGATGGCGACCTGCGTGCGCATCAATGACCGAGGCTCTCGATCTGTCCGGCCAGCTCGGCCGCAAGCCTCAGCGCGGCCGCCGTCGCCACGACCATTTGCGGCAGGATGAGCCATTCCAGCGTCCAGGCCGAACCCGAGCGCTCCTGCTCATGCACCAGCGTGTGGTGCATGCCGGAAAGCTGGACGGCATTGAAGCGGGCGAGCGCCACCAGGGCTTCCGCCTTCACGGGGTTCTGCTTGTGCGGCATGGTAGATGAACCGCCGCCGCCGGTGAGCTTGATGTCGGTGCCCGCCTGCGCCATCAGCGCAACGTCCTGCCCGAACTTGCCGAGGCTGCCGGTCACCAGCGACAGCCAGCCGGCGAACTCGGCGAGCGCGTCGCGCTGATTGTGCCATTGCGGCGCGTCGGCAAGGCCGAGCTTGCCGGCAAGCGCGGCGCGCACTGCGGCGGCCTTGTCGCCGAGCTTTTCCAGCGTGCCGGCGGCACCGCCGAACTGCACCACCAGCAGCCGGCCGGAGAGCTCCTTCAAACGCTCCTGGTGACGCTGGAGCGGCGCTCGCCATGAAGCGATCCGGTCCGTCACGGCGATCGGTATCGCCGGCTGCATGCGCGTCACCGCCATCATCGCCCTGCCCTCGAGATCCTGTTCGAGTCCGGCGAGCCGCACGACGTTCTCGCTGAGCAGCAGGCCGACATGCTCGACCGCCCCGCCCAGGCGCAGCACCAGCGACGTATCGATCACATCCTGGCTGGTGGCGCCGAAATGAACGTATGCATCGTGCGGCGCGCCAACGGCAGCCTTGATCTGTCGCACCAGTTCCGGCACGGCGACGCCGTCGGTGGCGACGCCGGCGCGCAGCTTCGCCGTGTCCGGCCGGAACGCCGCCAGCGCTTTCGAGATCGCCGCCGCCGCATCGCGGGGTATCGCGCCGCACTCGGCTTCTGCCTCGGCCAGCGCCCGCTCGAAGCTGAGCATCGCAGCGATGTCGGCTTCGACGGAAAAATGTCTGGCCGCCTCCTCGTCGCCAAGCAGGCCGGAAAGCAGCGGGTGATCGAAGGGCGAAACGGTCATGGCGGCCACGGTCAGCTGTCGAAGAAGACCGTCTCCTTTTCGCCCTGCAGGTGGATGTCGAAGACGTAAGTATCGCCCCGGCGCTCGGCGATCAGCGTCGGCACACGCAGGCGGTGCTCGATGCGGGCGAGGATCGGGTCCTCGGCATTGGCCCTTTCCTCGTCGGAAAAATAGAGCCTGGTATGCAGGCCGACATTGATGCCGCGCGCCGCGATCCACAGCGTGATGTGCGGCGCCATCAGCCGCCCGTCGCGGAACGGCACGCGGCCCGGCTTGATCGTCTGGAACAGGCAGACGCCCGTTTCCATATCGGTCGGCTGCCGGCCCCATCCCAAGAAATTCGGGTCGGCGGCGCCGCGCATCTCCGCCGGCGAATTGTAGAGGCCCTGGGCATCCGCTTGCCAGATCTCGACCAGCGCCTCCCTCAGCGGCGTGCCGGTGCCGTCGAGCACGCGAATGCGCAATTCGATGCGCTCGCCCTTGGTCTGGTCGTTGACCATCGACGAGCCGAGGTCGCTCGCATAGACGCCGCCGATGCCGCAGAAATTGGGCGTGAGCCCGATATGCACATAAGGTCCGGCGGTCTGCGAAGGGCTCTCCTTCAACCGGTCGAGCGGCTGTGCCATCAATTGCCCTCCGGTCTGTTCTCGAACAGCGTCGAGCGTCGCCCGCGCAGCACGATGTCGAACTTGTAGGCGCGCGCATCCATCGGGATCGTCGACTGCATGTCGAGCGCGGCGATCAGCGCTTCGATGGCTGCCTTGTTGGAGATCCCGCCGACGATCGGGCAGCGCCAGATCAACGGATCGCCCTCGAAATACATCTGCGTGATCAGGCGCTGCGCGAAGCCGTGGCCGAACACGGAAAAATGGATATGTGCCGGCCGCCAGTCGTTCGGTCCGTTGGGCCAGGGATACGGCCCGGGTCTGATGGTGCGGAAGGTGTAGCCGCCGTCCTCGCGGGTAATCGCGCGTCCGCAGCCGCCGAAATTCGGATCGAGCGGCGCCAGATAGGCGTCCTTCTTGTGCCGGTAGCGGCCGCCTGCATTGGCTTGCCAGAATTCGAGCAACACGCCGGGCACGCCCTTGCCGCGCTCGTCGAGCACCCGCCCATGAACGATGATGCGCTCGCCGATGGCGCTCTCGCCGGGTCTGGCGAAATTGTGTATCAAGTCGTTGTCGAGCTCGCCGAGCATCGCATGGCCGAACACCGGGCCGGTCGATTCCGACAGCGTGTTGTCGAACGACACCAATGCCTTCTGCGGCGAGCGCAGCACCGAGCTTTTGTAGCTCGGCGTCAACGCCGGCGGATGCCATTGGCGGTCGCGCTGGAAGAAGGCGCCGGTTTCCGGCGCCCGGTTGGAGCCGGTCTCAGCCATGAGCGGCCCCGTCCATCTGCGCAAACACCTCCTTGGCGATCTTGAAGGCGCGATTGGCGGCCGGCACTCCGGCATAGATCGCGACATGCAGGAAGGCTTCGCAGATGTCGTCGCGCGAGGCGCCGGTGTTGGCGGTGGCCCGCACATGCAGGGCGACCTCCTCGTCATGGCCAAGTGCTGCAAGCAGCGCCAGCGTCACGATCGAGCGTTCGCGCTTCGACCAGCCGGGCCGCGCCCACACCGTTCCCCAGGCAGCCTCGGCGATCAATTGCTGGAACGGCCGGTCGAAATCGGTCGCGGCATCCTCGGCGCGGTCGACATGCGGATCGCCGAGCACGGCGCGACGGACCTCGAGCCCGATCCGGTAGCGGTCCTTCGCGACATCATCCATGAGCAGACCTTCCCCCAGGCAACGAAGCGACGAAATCGCGGATCAAGGTGACGAGCGCTTCGGGCTGCTCGATGCACAGGATGTGCGCGGCATCGCGGATCACCTCGAAGCGTGCGCCGGGGATCAGATCCGCCAGCGAGCGAACAAGGTCGGGTGGCGTCGAGCCGTCCTGATCGCCGACGATGCAGAGCGTCGGCGCAGCGATACGCCGCGCCGCGTCGGTAAGATCGGCATCGCGCACCGCCGCGCATGTCCCGATATAACCAGGCAGCGCCTGCCTGGTCAGCATGTTGCGGCAGCCGGCCAGCTCGGCGGCGCGCCTGGCATGGAAATCGGGGGTGAACCACACTTGCAGCACGCCGTCGGCGATCGCCTCTATGCCGTCGCGCTCGACGGTCGCCATGCGCGTGTTCCAGCTCTCGGCGGTGCCGATCTTGTGCGCGGTGTCGCTGAGGATCAGAGCCTCGACACATTTTGGATGACGGGTATAGAGCCGCTGCGCGATCAGGCCGCCGACCGACAGGCCGAACAGCACGACCTTGTCGAAACTGAAATGATCGATGAGACCCAGCAGGTCGTCGACATGGTCGTCTATCGAATGAACCCCGTTGCCGATGTCGGACAGGCCGTGACCGCGCTTGTCGTAGACGAGCATCGGCATTTCGCCTTCAAGACGCGCGACGACATCGTCCCAGATCCGGAAGTCGGTGCCGAGCGAATTGATGAAGATGATCGGACGCGACGTGCCGGTCGCTTCGATATAACGGTGGTGCAGCGTGACGCCGCCTATGCTGACGAATGGCACGGTTCCGATCCTCCGAACCCACATTGCACCAGCTATTTGGTTCGGTAAATCGAAACCGTCCAGGGTTGCTTCGGCGGCTCCCCATGCGGGAGCTTGCTGCTATCCGAGCGTCAGCCCCGCCTTCTTTGCCTCCTCGCGCAGGAACGGCAGGCCGACCTCGATCACGTCGCGCGGGTCTTCCGCCACCGGCCGCCAGACGGCGAGCCCGCCGGCAATGTCGACATCGACATGGTTCATGCTTTCGAGCGTGATCGCGCCCTGGTAGCCGATGTCGGCGATGGCCTTCATGCAGGCTGCCCAGTTGAGCATGCCTCGTCCCGGCACGCCGCGGTTGGCTTCCGACACATGCAGATAACCGAGATAGGGCGCCGCCGCCTCGAAACCGGAGGCAAAGCTCTCTTCCTCGATATGCATGTGGTAGGTGTCGAGATGAATGAAGATGTTGGGCGCGCCGATCCGCTCGATGATCTTTGCCGCGTCGATGCCGCGGTTGATCAGATGCGTCTCATAGCGGTTGCAGGGCTCGATGCCGAGCTTCAGGCCGCGCGACTTCGCCGCCTTCGCCGCGCGTTCGAGGAAACGGCACATACCGTCGATTTCCCTTTGCGTCGGCGCGCGGCCGGTGGTCTTGCCGATCGTGCCGTAGGTGACGCCGCCGAGCGCTTCCGCGCCGACCTCATTGCAGACCCGGAAAGCCGGTTCGAGGAAATCCAGCGCCTCGTCCGGCCGTTCGACCACATCGAGGGCGCGCGGCAGGCCAAGCGAGGGGACCAATTCAACACGATAGTGATTGGCAAAGCTGCGCGTCCGCTTGGTGTCGATCTCCTCAGGCCGAAGCAAAGGGATCTCCATCAGCCCGATGCCGTATTCCTTGAGCCTGTCCATCTGCGGCTCGATCCGGGCAAGGTCCCAGACCGGTGCGATGGCGAAAGTGTGCAGTCCGAAGGTGTTCATGTCAGCCTCGTTGCTCATGCGCCGCCGCTGCGGCCGTATCGCCGCCGCCGACGATGCGGCTGACGACTTCGTTCATGTTGGTCCTGGCGGTGACGAGATCGGCATCCGCCCTGCCGTGGCGCAGCACGACGATGCGATCGGTGACCGACAGCACATCGTTCAGCCGATGCGAGATCAGGATGACGGCAATGCCTTCCGACTTCAGCCGCCGGATGAGGTCGAGCACGCTCTGCACCTCGCGCACGGCAAGTGCGGCCGTCGGCTCATCCATGATGACGAGTTTTGGATTGAAGGTGAGCGCCCGCGCGATCGCCACCGTCTGCTGCTGGCCGCCGGAAAACGAACCGACCGACCGGTTTATCGACGGCAGATGCGCGCCCAGCCGCTCGATCATTTTCGACGCTTGGCGATCCATCTCGCTTTTGTCGACGAAGCCGGGGAACAGGCCGAGCAACTTTTTCGTCGGTTCGCGACCGAGGAAGATGTTCGACGCCACGTCCTGCTGCTTGGCCAAAGAAAGATCCTGGTAGATCATTTCGATGCCGAGGCGCCGCCGCTGACCGGGGTCCAGCGCCAGGATATCCTTGCCGTCGAACTCGATCGAGCCGGCGTCGGCGCGGTAGATGCCGGTGATGGTCTTCATCAGCGTCGACTTGCCGGCGCCATTGTCGCCGACCAGCCCGACCACCTCGCCGGCCGCGACCGAAAGGTCGACGCCATGCAGCACGTCGACCGCGCCGAAGCTTTTGCGGATGCCGCGCAGCGAAAGCAGGGTCATACGCGCGACTCCTTCCGCACTTGGTATTGGTCGATGAAAACGGCGAGGATCAGCACCGCGCCGATCGCCATCTGTTGGTAATAGGATTGCACGGCAAGCAACGTCAGCCCGTTCTGCAAGACGCCCATGATCAGCGCGCCGATCATGGTGCCGAGGATCGAGGCGCGGCCGCCGAACAGATTGGTGCCGCCGATGATCGCAGCCGTGATGGCGGTGAGCTCGTAGTTGATGCCGGCGGTCGGATCGCCGGCATTGACGCGGGCGGTGAACAGCAGGCCGGCAAGCCCGGCCAGCGCACCCGACAGCGTGTAGATGATGCGGCGGTGATGCTCGACCCGGATGCCCGCGGCTCGCGCTGCACCTTCGCTATCTCCCAACGCCAGCGTGTGGCGGCCGAAACGCGTATAGGCAAGCACCGCATGCGCGACGATGGCCGTCAGCACCAGGATGATCACCGGCATCGGAACGCCGAACGGCCGCCCCTGCCCGATATAGACGATCTCCGGCGGCAGTCCGTAGATCGCCCTGCCCTTCGAGATGACCAGCGCCAGACCGCGCGCCAGGCCAAGCATGCCGAGCGTGACGATGAAAGCCGGCACGAAGGCGCGGGTGACCAGTTGCCCGTTGATGTAGCCGGCGATCCCGCCGGCCAGAATGCAGGCGATCACTGCGAAGACCGATGGCCAGCCGAGATTGACGGCGACGAAGGCGCCTGCGACGCCCGCAAGCCCCATGACCGAGCCGAGCGACAGATCGAGCCCGCCGGAACCGATAACGAAAGTGGCGGCGATCGCCAGCACGCCGATCGTCGAGGTGGCCAAAAGGATGTTGAGGAAATTGCTGAGCGACAGGAAATAGGGCGACAAGAGCGCCATCGCCGTGCTCAGTGCCAGAAGCACCACCAGCGACTCCAGCCGGATGTGGAGCCTTTCGACGGATGCTCGCTGCACCCGAGCCCAGAAGCCGGGCTGTTCAGAAGCCATGTTTTCTACCCTTCGGGTAAGGGAGTAGGGGAGTAAGGCAGTAGGGGAGTAGCGAAGGCAAGGAAGATGGAGGCTGGTCGGAGAAGCGCAGACATCGCTTCCCCTATTCCCCTACTGCCTTACTCCCCTACTCCCTTCCTTTCACTATTTCACATATTGCAGCATCGGTTCCTTGCCGGCGTCGAGCACGTCCTTGGTCAGCACCAAAGTCGGCACGGCAATGCTTTCCGGAACCTTCTCGCCGGCCAGCGCCTTCTTGACGTTCTCCACCGCCTGCTTGCCGACCAGATAGGGAAGCTGCGCCACCGAGGCATTGAGGCGGCCTTCCTTGATCGATTTCACCGCATCGACATTGCCGTCGACGCCGATGATCGTCACCTGCGAACCCTTGCCCGCCGCATAGACAGACTCGACTGCACCAAGCGCCATGCCGTCATTGGCACAGAAGATGGCGACGAGATCGGGATGCGCCGTCAGCGTGTCGGTGGCGATCGAAGCGGCCTTGCCGCGGTCCCAGTCGCCCGGCAGCGAAGCGACGATTTCGAGGCCGGGCGCCAGCTCCTTCAGCTTGTCGGCAAAACCCTTGGCACGCTTCTCGCCGGTGATGTTGCCGGACAGGCCTTCGATCACCAGCACCGGACCCTTGGCGTCCTTGCCGAGCTTGTTGGCCAGATATTCGGCGCCCTGCGCGCCGGCAGCGATGTTGTCGGAGCCGATATGGAAGGTGACCTTGACGCCTTCCTTGTCGAGCACCGCCTGGTCGAGATTGTTGTCGAGGTCGACGATCTTGATGCCGGCCTCCTGCGCCGACTTCAGGCAAGGTAGAAGGTTGGTCGAGTTGATGGCTGCGGTGATCATCGCCACCGGCTTGCGCTCGAGCATGGTGTTGCAGAGGTTCAGCTGCGGTTCGGCTGCCTGGTCGCTCTCGGCCGCCTGCTGGAAATATTTCACGCCGGCTTCCTTGGCGCCGTCCGCGACACCCTGCGCCATCGCGCCCCAGAACGGGTTGGCCAGTGTCTTCATCAGCACGCCATATTCGCCGTCCTCGGCGTTGGCAACGCCGACGGCGGAAAACGCAAGCGCGACGCCGATGGCAAGGGTAAATCGATTTATCCTTGGGAAATGCGATATCATTCTATCCTCCGTTGATCCTTGGCGCCGGATGCCACGGCCAGGGCCGGCGTATGCTTCCGCTCACGACAATGGGGGCTGTTGTCGGTCTCCTCCCCCGGAATGCGGACCGCTGCCTGGCGAGCCAACGGATTCCCGCATCAACACCTGGCAGGGCTCGAGCCGCGCCGTGGGTGGTCCCACATCACCCTCGACCCTGCGAAACAAAAGGTTCATCGCCTCGCTGGCGATCCGGTGCACCGGCTGCACCACGGCGGCGATCGCCGGCCATGTCACCTGCATCCATTCGGCATCGTCGAAGCCGACCAGCGAGATGTCGTTCGGGCAATGCCAGCCGCGCCGGCGGAATTCGGACAGCGCGACGAGCGTGCCCTTCAAAAGCAGCGAGTAAACGGCGGTCGGCCGCTCTCCCCTGGCGAAGTATTCGCGCAGCGAGGACCTCAGCGGCTCGACGCTGACCTCCGAGGTGATGACGTCGATGCGCACCGATGGGTTGAGCGCCAGCGCATGGCTGCGAAAACCTTCCAGGCGCGCCCGCACCGTCGCCGCCTGCTCCGCAAGGCCGATGACCAGGATATGGTTATGGCCCTTGCCGACCAGCATCCGCGCCACTTCGGCGCTGGCGGTGAAACTATCAGCCGATACCGTGTCGAAAGCGTCGTCGGACAAGACGCGGTCGATCAGCACGCCGGTCATGCCGTGGGCTTTCATGAAGGCGGCCGCCGGACCATGCTCGTTGCGCACAGGCGCCAGCACGACGCCGGCAACGCGCCAGTCATGCATGCGGGCAAGGATTTCCTTCTCGCGCGCCTCCGATTCACGGCTCGATGCGGCGACCAACGTGTAGCCGCGCTGCTCGGCAAGGCCTTCGAGCTCGGTCACCATCTGGCCGAAGAACTCGCTCTCGAACTCAGGCATGATGGCGCCGATGATACGGCGCTTGGCCCTGCGCATGTCAGAGGCTAAAGGATCGACGCGATAGCCCAGATGCTCGACGGCATCGAATACACGCTGCGCGTTTTCGGGCTTGACCGTGGTGACGCCGGCCAGCACCTTGGAGACGGTGGCCGCGGACACGCCGGCATGGCTTGCGACGTCGTGGATCGACGGACGCCGCTGCCGGGTTTGGTGTTGTGCCATTGACCTCCTCCCGAGGGGCAGGCAGCCGATTTTCTGCCTCGCTATTGTAATCGATAAATCGATTTTTCGTTCTTGTAAATCGTTTCATCGGGAGTAAGACTTGAATGCGTGATTGACGCGATCCAATCGCGCCCGGAGGAAAAACATGCCCGACAAAGCCTTGCCGCTGGTCATCAGCGCGCCCGAACCGCGCACATTGGAGCTCATCTTCACGCCGCCGCAGCTGGCGCGCCTGCGCAAACACTATCGCATTGTCGAGACCACCCCGGAAGGCGTTGCCGCCATGCCCGCCGAAACTCTGGCCGAGGCGCGTTTTATCATCGGCCAGCCGCCGATTTCAGCTGAGACGCTGGAGAAGCTGAAGGCGCTGCGCTGCATCTTCAATGTCGAGACCAACCTGCTCAACAACATGCCTTATGAGACGCTGTTTGCGCGCGGCATCCATGTCGTCACCACGGGCCTGGTCTTTGCTGAGCCGGTCGCGGAACTCGGCCTTGCAATGGCGCTGAACCTTGCGCGCGACATTGTCGACGCCGACCTCGCCTTCCGGCAGGGCAAGGAGCTCTGGGGCGGCGACGGCAACCAGACGGCGCGGCTTCTCTCCGGCGCCGATGTGGGCATCATCGGCTTCGGCGATCTCGGCCGGGCGCTCAACCGCCTGCTGACCGGTTTTCGCACCCGCACCAAGGTCTATGATCCGTGGCTGCCACCGTCGATCCTGATCGACAACGGCGTCGAGCCGGCCTCGCTGGACGAGGTGCTGTCGCAAAGCGATTTCGTCTTCGTCGTCGCCTCGGTGACCAGCGAGAATCAGGGTTTCCTGGGCGCCGACGCCTTTGCCAGGATGCGCAAGGGCGCAGCCTTCATCCTGCTCAGCCGCGCCGGCGTCGTCGATTTCCCGGCATTGATGCAAGCGGTGAAGAGCGGCCACATCGTCGCCGCGAGCGACGTCTTCCCGGAGGAGCCGCTGGCAAAGGACCATCCCGTCCGCACCCTGCCCGGCTTCCTGCGTTCGGCGCATCGCGCCGGCGCGCTCGACGTTGCCTTCAAGCGCATGGGCGACATGGTGCTGGAGGACATGGACCTTATCGACCGCGGCCTGCCGCCCCTGCGCTCCAAGCGCGCCGAGCGCGAGACGGTTTCGCGCATGCGCTCCAAGCCGGTCGACAGGAACTAGTGGCACTGCACAGGGGATTTTGACGGTTTCCGTCTGTCTTGGTGTGAGATTTTCCGTTCATGTCCGTGAAAGTCAGCGCAAACGCCGGAGATTGGTTGAAGCCGCGGCAACGTCGTCATTCTATGGCGGAGCAAGGAGCGAAGCGACGCGGCGCAGACCATAGAATCCATTCCGTGACTTGGAAGCGCCGCTACGGTGCAGAATTCTGCTCCGTTGCACGCCTTGGCGAAAGTAACGGAATGGATTCCAGGGTCTCCGCGACGGAGCTTCGCTCCTGCTCCGCCCTGGAATGACGATCGCGATGGGCGTTTCGGCCAATCTCCAACGCATGCCACCTGCAAACGCAAACAGAGGCCTAAGCGACGAGATCGCTCCTTGGCGTTTGCATGGCCGGCCCTCCGAAATTGGCCTCGAGCCAGGCAATTGCGCTCGCAACATCCTCGATGGCGAAGCGCGCGGTGGTCTCGCCCTGCGGCTTGACGCGGATCGAAATTCCCCCGGCGGCATTGACCGTTTCGAAGCCGTTCTCGTCGGACGTGTCGTCGCCAAGGAACACAGGACGCCTGCCGCTGAACGGACCAGTCTGCATGAAGCGCCGGATCGCGGCGCCCTTGGCTGCTTCGAGCGGCATCAACTCGACGCCGGCATTGCCGGCGATGACACGGTAACCTTTCGGCAGGCGCTCAAGCGCTGCCTCGACCAGTTCCGTCGCCCGTGTCAGAAGCTCGGGCGCTGCCCTCGTGTGGATGGCGAGCACAGGTCCCTTGCGCTCGACATAGACGGCCTTGCTTGCCAGCTCCAGCTCGATCTCGTCGGCGAGCGCCGCCATGTCCGCCGGCTCGTCGGCGGCCTCGATCCGGCCATCCGGCGCAAGCCTGTGCTCCAACCCATAGAGGCCGGCGATCCTGAGCTTCAAGGGATTGAACAGATGGTCCACGGCCGCGATCGAGCGGCCGGTGATGAAGGCGAGCGCCCCGTCCAGCCGCCGTTCGATCGTCTGCAGCAATTGCCGCAACTCGGCGCTGACCGACACGCTGTCGGGATGCGCCGCGTGCTCCAGCAAGGTGCCGTCGATGTCGAGGAAAAGCGCCCACCGGCCTTCGGGAAGCGGCGGGGTAAGGTCTGCCTGACTATTCATCGGAATCCGACTGCCTGTTTGCGTTCGAACATGGAAACGACGTTGTCGCCGGTGGGGCCCGAAGGCCGATCGTATAAAGCCGTGACCCGGTCGAGGTCGCCGCGCTTCCTGAGCCGCGCCGCGTCGAGCAGCATGCTGCCGGCCCAGCGATAGACATTGTTGTCGCGCACGATGTCGCGCATGCGCCGCATGCGCTCGTGCTGCTCGTCCGGCCCCATGGTCATCGCCTGCAGCATCGCCTCGCTCATCATCGCCGCATCGTACGGATTGACGATCAGCGCCTCCAACAATTCGCGCGAGGCGCCCGCGAAGGTGCTGAGCAGCAGCACGCCCCGCTCATCGTCGCGCGACGCCACGAACTCCTTGGCGACGAGATTCATGCCGTCATGCAGGCTGGTGACGAGGCAGATGTCGGCGGCGCGATAAAGCTCATAGACCGCGGCTTGCGAATGGTGCTCGGCCACCATGACGACCGGCTGATAGAATTTGCTGCCGTAGCGCTGGTTGAGCTCGTCGGCATAGCGCAGGCATTCTTCGTGAAGCTGCTTGTAGGCAGGCAGCGTGCCCCGGCTTGGTGCGGCGATCTGCAGGAATACGACGTTGCCGATCGTTTCTGGATGACGGATGAACAGTTCCTCAAGCGCATGGAAGCGATCGAGGATGCCTTTGGTGTAGTCGAGGCGTTCGACGCCGACGCAAAGCTTGGCGCCAGCTGGAATTCTGAACCGCTTGCGCACGCGCACTCGGCACTCCTCGACGCTCGGAAGCGTTTTCAGCAGCTCGACCGGCCACTCGATCGAGATCGGATAGGAATGCACCAGCGTCACCTGGCCGCCATAGGAAATGGCCGCGTCGGCTCGCTCGATCCGGCTTTCCATGAAACGGTCGACGCTTTCGGTGAAGTTGTTGGCGTGGAACTGGGTGTGGAAGCCCACGATCGAGCTGCCGAGCAGGCCGTCGAGGATGCGCTCGCGCCACGGGCAGATGCTGAACACTTCCGAGTTCGGCCACGGTATGTGCCAGAAGGTGATGACGATCGCCTCCGGCAGGCGCTCGCGGATCATGCGCGGCAGAAGCGCGAAGTGATAGTCCTGGACCAGCACGATCGGCCGCTCGTTTCGCGCTTCGGCAACCACCGTCTCGGCGAATTTGCGGTTGACGGCCTCATAGGCCTCCCAGTCGGATTCGCGGAAGATCGGGCGCGTGAACGCGATATGGCAGAGCGGCCACAGGCCCTCATTGGCAAAGCCAAGATAATAGCCCTGATATTCGTCGTCGCTCAGCCAGACGCGGCGCAGCGTGTAGGAAGGATTGCCGGGCGGCACTTGCACGCGGTCGTTCCTGTCGACCACCGTGCGATCGGCAGTGCCGCCGCCATAGGCGATCCAGGTGCCGGCGCAAGCGCGCGTGATCGGTTCCAGCGCCGAGACCAGCCCGCTCGCCGGCACGACAAGCTCGACGTTGCCGTCCCTGGTTTCGTTGTGGATATAAGGCTCGCGATTGGAGACAATGATGACCTGCGCATCCGGCAACTCGTCCGCGAGGATCTTGCGCAACGTCTCCGGCGACCATGTGACCAGGGCCGCGTCGACCGACTGCCCATTCTTTTCGAATTCGCGCAGCACCTTGCGCGCAGCCTCTGTGGCGAAGTCGTCGCCGGAGCCTGCCATAGCCGGTACCCTCGGGTGATTGCGACGGTACCGGGATATCGAAATGAAAATCGCGAATGCGGAAAGTCCAAGGCTTGCGAGAATAAGGACCAGTAACAGAACGCTATATTGTGTCATTGAAATGCCAGGCTGCCTCCGGCTGTCCGCTCATTGTTTTCGTTCTTGCCGGCTGCGGACGGCAGACCGGTCCACCTGTGCAACGCACAAGCCGGCCATGGGTTCCGACATTTTTCGATTGTTGAACGCGGGCTTGCGACGCCTTCTTCTAAGTCCGCACGATAAGCGGCACCTGGCCTTCATGACGATCGGAAAGGAAGGCGGCGACACGGTCGCCGACCCGCTGGAAGGTCACATCGACGACCTTGTCCCCGACACTCAGATGCCTGAGCATCAGGGTGTCGATACCGATCGGCAGCCTCGGGCGCGTGACATGCAGTTCGCCTTTCCAGCCATCGATTTCCAGGCCCAGACAGGCCTGCATCAGCATGAAGGTAGAGCCTGCCGACCAGGCCTGCGGCAGGCAGGCCACCGGATAGGCGATCGGCGCTTCGCCCGGCGCCCGGGCGAAACCGCAGAACAATTCAGGCAGCCGCATATTGAAATGAACGGCCGATTCGAAAGTGCCGCTCATCAGCCGCACAACGCTGTCGCGTTCGCCGTAGCGCGCGAGGCCCACGCCGCAAAGCGCAGTGTCGTGCGGCCAGATCGAGCCGTTGTGGTAGGACATCGGGTTGAAGAACACCGCATCGTCGGCGAGCGTCCGCAGTCCCCAGCCGGAGTGGAAGGCGGCCGACAGCAGCTGCTCGGCGACCAGCTTGGCGCGGTCGGGCTGCGGCAGCCCGACGAAGAGCAGGTGCCCGGCATTTGTCGTTCGAACCTTGCAGGGCTGGCCTTCGCCATCGATGGCCAAAGCATAGAAATTCAGGTCGTCCAGCCAGAAATCGCGCTCCACGGCGACCCGCATTTCCTCGGCGCGGTTTTCCCAGTGCTCGGCATCCGCGAATTCGCCGCGGCGGCGCGCGAGCGCCGCCAGGCCGCGGAAGGCGGCAAAGACATAGCCTTGCACCTCGACCAGCGCGATCGGCCCCTTTGGGATGCGGCCGTCGGCGTGGAAGACCGAATCGAAGCTGTCCTTCCATCCCTGGTTGGCGAGGCCGGATTCGGCGGCGCGCTGGTAGGTGACGAAGCCGGTGGCGCGGCTCGCCTCCTCCGTCCATTCGGCGGCGGCCTTCAGCGAGGGCCAAAGCTTGTCGATGAAGGCCATGTCGCCGGTGCGGTCGGCATAGGCGGACGCCAGATGGATATAGAGCGGCGTGGTGTCGACACCGCCATAATAGCGGCCGAAAGGAAGCTCGCGCAGCGCCGCCATCTCGCCCTTGCGCGTCTCATGCATAATCTTGCCGGGCTGCGAATCCGAAAAGGGCGACGTTTCGGTCGCCTGGTGCTCGGCCAGAAAGGCAAGCACCCCGCGCGCCAGTCCAGGATTGAGCCAAAGCATCTGCAGGCTCGAGATCACGCCGTCGCGGCCGAACGCGGTCGAAAACCACGGGATGCCGGCATACGGATAAGGTCCGGTCGAAAGTTCGGTGGTGAGCAGCGCCACGTCGGCGCGGGCGCGCTCGACCCAATCGTTGAACACGCGCCCCGAGCTGTGCACCGTGGCGCCGTGCCTGCGCTTGGCGCGCATGCCGAACCGCGCGCGCGCCGCCGCGGCGCGGAAGCGGTCGCGATCGGGCGGGTCGGCGATCGCGGGGCCGACCTCGACATAAAGCACCTTTCGACTGCGCTTGGTCACGGCGATGAGGAAATCGGCGCGATTGTCGCTCAACTGGTCTGGCGCCTGCGAAAAGGAGATTGCCGAAAGTCGCGGCAAGCCGTCCAGGCCGTCATAGCCGAGCAGGACCGTGGTCTTGTCGGTCTTGGCGATATGCGTGGTGCCCCGCTTCACCCGGGTCGAGCCGCGCACCTCGAACATGTCGCGAAAGTCGGCGGCGAAATGCAGCGACGCGGTTATGGTGGAATGCTCGCGGCTGTAGTTGGAAAGCGTGATGCGCTCGAACAGCCTGTCCTGCCAGATCAGCCTGACGCGCTCGATATGGATCGCGCCCTGCGGCATATCGCGGCCGGCAGCGCTTTGAATAGGCAGGTTGGTCAGGTTGGACGTGAACAGCACATTATCCTGGCTGAGTGATGCGCCGAGCAGCGACATCGGCCTGCCGCCGATGGTCAGCCGGAATTCGGACAGCACGCGCGTGTCGTCGCGGAAGAACCCGTCGCCCGAACCCCTGATGTCGCCATAGGCGTCGGCGACGGCGAAGCAATCGCCCTGTTTGAGGGCAAAAAGCCGGTGCGGTTCTCGCGGCGCCGTCTCGTCGAGCGAGGAAAGGGCCACGGCAGGATCGAGCTTGCGCTCGTCGAGCTCCGTCATTCGTCACCTCTTCGGTTGCCCCACCCTAGAGCATGATGCCGAAAAGTGTGAAGCGGTTTTCGGACGACATCATGCTCTATCTCTTTGATTTAGTGCCGGATTCAGATTTCAGATCGAACAGACCTCAAATCATCCGGCTCTAGGCAGTCAAGGTCAGGAGGCCCTGGCCTCCGGCATGCCGGTCAGACGCATATAGGCAGAAAGGTAGTCGCGCGCCATTCTTGTCGCCGAGAACCTTTTCTCGAAGACCGCCCTCACCTGCCGCCGGTCGAGTTTGAGAAGCGCGGGCATCGATGCGACCGCATCGTCGACATTGTCCACGACGAAGCCGGTGACGCCATTGTCGACGATCTCCGGCAGGGCGCCGTTGTTCCAGGCGATCACCGGTGTTCCGCAGGCCATGGCCTCGATCGCGACGAGGCCGAACGGTTCCGGCCAGTCGATCGGGAACAGCAGGCCTGCCGCGTTGCCAAGGAATTCGGCCTTCTCGTCCTCCGTGATCTCGCCGACATAGTCGATGCGGTCGCCATCTATGAACGCCTCGATGTTATCGCGGAAATAGGCGCGGTCGTCGTCGCCGATCTTGGCTGCCAGCTTCAGCTTCAACCCGGACCGGCGCGCGATCTCGATGGCCCGGTCCGGCCGCTTGTCGCGCGACAGGCGGCCGAGGAAGGCGAGATACGGCTCTTCCCCATGTGGTTCATAGGTCGGCCGGTAGGCATCGAGCGGCAGTCCGTGATGGATCGTGGCCAGCCAGTTCGCATCCGGCAAACCGCGCTTCTGGCTGTGCGAGATCGAGATCATCGGGAAACGCGGGAAGCGTCTGTAGGCCGGCGCCAGGTCGACATAGTCGAGCCGGCCATGCGGCGTCGTCACCGTGCGACCTGCGATCTGCTCGAAGAACGGAAAATGCAGGAAATGGCTGAGGTGGAAATGAATGACGTCGAATTCGCCGGCGCGTTCGCGCACATCGGCGAGCATCGCCAGATGCGCGGCGATTTCCGATTTCTTTGGCCGCGGGTCGAGGCGTATCGCCTGGTCGCGGCCTGGCACCAGTCGCGCCGATGTCTCGCTGTCACCGCTCGCGAACAGCGTGACGTCATGCCCGAGCTCGACGAGTGCTTGGGTGATGTAGAAGACGATCCTCTCCGTCCCGCCGTAAAGTTTCGGCGGCACGGATTCATAAAGCGGCGCGACATGGGCTATGCGCATCTGGTCCCTCAGCTGTTGACGCGAGGCAAAATGCGTCAGCCGCGAGATCGTTCCTGCCCAATTGGTCGCTGGCCCGGTCGATATCCGCTCGACTGGGCAAGACAGGCCCGCACGGCTTTCAACCTCGCCGCTCTCTCCGGGGTCGGCAAGTAACTAAATCAACTTGATTTTCTAAAGTGGCACTCTAGGGTTGCCGTGGCTGGTAACTATCTCATGATCCCCAAGAAAGCCATCTCCGGCACCAATCTCGAGCAGGCGAAATCGCACAACCGGCGTGTGGTGATCGAAGCGATCCGCATCAACGGCGCGCTGTCGCGGGCGGCGATCGCGAGGCTGACGGCGCTATCGTCGCAGACCATTTCCAACATCGTCGAGGAATTGGAAGCGGCCGGGCTGCTGCAACCTGAAGCAACGCTGAAGGGCGCGCGCGGCCAACCCGCCGTCCCCTACTCGATCAACCCCGATGGCGGTTATTCGATCGGCCTGCAGCTCGACCACCAGCTGGCCGTCGGCGTCGTGACCGATCTCTCCGGCACCGTGCGCGCGCGCATCGAGAGAAATGTCGACCGACCGACTCCCACGCAGGCCATGCCGCTGCTAGCCGCGATCTCGAGCGACCTGATCGCAACCAGCCGGCTGGACCGCACGAGACTGCTCGGCATAGGGATGGCGATGCCTGGGCCGTTCGGCGTCGAAGGCATGACCTCGGTCGGGCCGACGGCCCTTCCCGGCTGGCAGGACTTTCCGGTGGCCGAAGAACTGGAGCGCTTGACCGGCATCGCCGTGATCGTCGAGAACGACGCCACAGCAGCGGCAGTAGGCGAGCGGCTTTATGGCGTTGCCCGCAAGCTCGACAGCTTCGTCTATCTCTTCATCGGAACAGGCCTCGGCGCCGGCCTCTTCCTCGACGGCCATCTCTACAAGGGCAGCCGCCACAATGCCGGCGAGATCGGCCACATCATCGTGCGGCCGGGCGGCCTGCCCTGCGACTGCGGCAAGCGCGGCTGCCTGGAGCGCTACGTCTCGCTGCGCGCCGCCTATGACAGGCTCGACCTGCCGGATCCGGACCATGCCTCACCCGACCTGCTGGAAGAGCTTCTGGCAACCGGCGACAGCCGCTTCGAAGCATGGCTCGCAGAGGCGGTCGAGCCATTGCGGCAGGCGATCGACGTCCTTGAAATGGCGCTCGACCCCGAGACCGTCGTACTCGGCGGCTTCATGCCGCTGCCGGTGCTCGAGGCACTGGCCGGCCGGCTGGAACCGCTCCATCTCTCGGTGAGCTCGACCAGCGCCCGTACCACGCCGCGCGTCGTGGTCGGCGCCGCGGGAAAGGACACATCCGTCCTCGGCGCAGCGGCCCTGCCGATCTTCTCGGAAACCAACCCGCAATTCGACGTGCTGCAGAAGCCGGTCGGCTGATACGCTGGCGTTGAGCCAGGTTCCTACGAGGAACCGGGTGCCGCAGCGGTCACCCGCCACACCGTGTTGCCGACATCGTCGGCGATCAGCAGCGCGCCGGACTTATCGACGGCAACACCGACCGGACGGCCCCTCGCCTCGCCTTTGTCGTTGAGGAAACCGGTGACGACATCCTGCGCCATGCCGTTGGGATGCCCGCCGCTGAACGGCACGAAGATCACCTTGTAGCCGTTGAAGCGGGAGCGGTTCCAGCTGCCATGCTCGCCGACAAAGGCGCCGCCGCGATAGGATTGCGGCAGGTTGTTCGCGGTGTAGAAGGCAAGCCCAAGCGGCGCGACATGCGAGCTCAGCGCGTAGTCCGGCGGGATGGCCTTAGCCACCATGTCCGGGCGCTGCGGCATCACGCGCGGATCGACATGCTGGCCATAGTAGCTGTAGGGCCAGCCATAGAAGGCGCCGTCCTTCACCGAGGTCATGTAGTCCGGCACCAGGTTCGGCCCAAGCTCGTCGCGCTCGTTGACCACCGTCCAAAGCGCCTTGCTTTCAGGTTCGAACGTCAGGCCGTTGGGATTGCGCAGCCCGCTGGCGAAAACGCGCGAGCGGCCGGTGGCGCGGTCGACTTCCCAGATCGCGGCGCGGTCCTTCTCGGCCTGGATGCCGTTCTCGGTGATGTTGGAGTTTGAGCCGACGCCGACATAGAGCAGCGAACCGTCCGGGCTCGCCACCAGGCTCTTCGTCCAGTGGTGATCGATCGGCCCGCCCGGCAGTTCCGTCAGCACCTTGCCCGGCGCCGTGATCTTGGTGTCGCCCGGCTGATAGGGGTAGCGCATGATGGCATCGGTATTGGCGACATAGAAGTCGTTGCCGACCAGCGCCACGCCGAAGGGCGCGTTGAGATGGTCGAGGAACACGCCCTGGTAATCCGGCTTGCCGTCGCCATTGGTGTCGCGCAAGATCGTGATGCGGTTGCTCGGGCCGGTGTCGCCGCCGGAGGTGACCCAGCTTTCGACCAGACCCATGACGATGTCCTTCGGCCGCTTGACCGACGCTTCTTTCGGCGCCTTGGATTCCACCACCAGGATGTCGCCATTGGGCAGCATGTAAAGCGAACGCGGATGCTGAAGCCCCTTGGCCATCGCCTCGATCTGCAGGCCTTGCGCGACCGTCGGCTTTTCATCGTTTTTCCAGCCGACCACCGAGGCCAGATGCATCGGCGGGAAAAGGTACTGGTTTATCTCCGGCAGCTTCGGATTCGGGCCGATCTGCGCGTTCGGGTCGGTGTTGTCGTCGCTGCAGCCGGCAACGCCGAGCGCCATTGCGCAGCAAAGCGCCGCGGTCGTCCATTTGATTGCGCTGTCAAGTCGCCTCATCGGCCACTCCTACATGATGGCGATAGACCAGAGCCCAGCCGAGCCAGCCGGTGAAGATCAGGATGATCACCACCAGCGCCGACAAGATCAGCCCGGTCGGCACCACGGATGTCCAGGCGTCGCGCGTGTGGACGAGCATGTTGAAGAAGGACAGCACGAGCACGACGGCGTTACCCCCCATGTGCAGCCATGCAGTCGGCTGAGCGCGTATCCTGCGGTCCCCAAGAAAGTCGGTAAGCCCTGCAATGGCGGCCAAGATGGCGACAATGACACCCACGGTCAGGAGCCAGGCCGAGAAATTGGCCCAGGTCATTTCCGCTGTCCGCCAGTAGGCGATATCGGTGAGCAAGGTCCCGACGAAACAGGCGATCGGGATGGTGACAAGCATCGGATGTATGGGATGGCCGGCAATGCTTGCCGTGGATTGCGGATTTTCCATGCGGAAGCTCCTTTCCGCGCTGCAGCTTTGATGTAACAGCGCAAAAAGGCGAATGTTCCGCCGGAATTTCTCGCGCTCACCGGAAGGTGAACGTCCGTTTGTCAGCCCAGGCTACTGCCGGCCAGGCCCTCGCGGCCTCGTCAACTCCGCGGATGGACCTGCGGTATCGCCTCGTCGAGCGAGCGCTCGAATGCATCGACTATGGCGTCGACCTGCGCCTCGGTGATGATCAACGGCGGACAGAAGGCGATCGCGTCGCCCATATTGCGCGAGATAACGCCGTTCTGCTGTAAGAAGCCGTTGACCAGCGCGCCGAGCGCTGCCGGCTTGCCCCAGGGAGCCTTGGTTGCCTTGTCGGCGACGAGCTCGACGGCGGCGATGAGACCGACGCCGCGCACCTCGCCCACCAGCGGATGCGAGGCGAGCTTGTTGAGCCGCGCCTGCAGATGCGCGCCGACCTTGCGCGCATTGCCGACCAGGTCGCGCTCCTCGATCAGCTTGATGTTCTCCAGCGCCACGGCGGCTGCGACCGGATGACCGCCGCCGGTGAAGCCGTGGCCGAAGGTGCCGATGCGGTCGCTCTCGTCCGCGATCGGCTCGAACACACGATCGTTGATCAGCAGCGCCGAGATCGGCAGGTACGACGAGGAAATCTGCTTCGACAGCACCATGATGTCGGGCTTGATGCCGAAGGTGTGCGAACCGAACATCTCGCCAGTGCGGCCGAAGCCGCAGATAACCTCGTCGGCCACCAGCAGGATGTCGTGTTTCGACAGCACCGCCTGGATCTTTTCCCAATAGCCGGCGGGCGGAACGACGACGCCGCCGGCGCCCATGATCGGCTCGCCGATGAAGGCGGCGATCGTTTCGGGTCCCTCGGCAAGGATGAGCTTTTCAAGGTCGTCGGCGAGCCGTGCGGAGAACTGCTCCTCGCTCTCGCCGGGCTCGGCGTCGCGCCAGTGATGCGGCGTCGAGGTGTGCAGGATGTTGGCGATCGGCAGGTCGAACGAGAGATGGTTGTTGGGCAGGCCGGTCAGGCTCGCCGAAGCGATGGTGACGCCATGATAGCCGCGCTTGCGGCTGATGATCTTCTTGCGCGCCGGCTGTCCAAGCGCGTTCGAGCGATACCAGATCATCTTGATCGCGGTGTCGTTGGCCTCCGAGCCGGAATTGGTGAAATAGGCCTTGCTCATCGGCACCGGCGCCATCTGCACCAGCTTCTCCGCGAGATCGATCAGCGGCGAATGCGCCTTCGAGCCGAAGTCGTGGTAGAAGGGCAGCTTCGACATCTGTCTTGTCGCCGCTTCGACCAGCCGCTTTTCCGAAAAACCGACGGCGACGCTCCACAGGCCCGCCATCGCCTCGATGTAGCGGTTGCCGGCAATGTCCTCGACATAGATGCCGTCGCCCTTTTCGATGATCAGCGGACCGGTTTCCTGGTGCTTGCGGGCGTTGGTATAGCCATGCATGTGATAGCGGATGTCGCGGGCTTCAGGCGAATTCGGTGTTGCGTCCATCGTGGTGGCTCCTGTGCAGGCGTCAAAGCGGAAATAAGACCGCTCCTCTGATCGAGAAGTCCGAAGATTCCGCCTTGCATTGTGGCGGTTGATGCCTCATCGCGCTGGCTGATCGCAAGAGCCGCGACGTCGGGATCGATAGCGCCAACACGCCGCGGCCTGTCTCGGCAATGGGCGCAGGAGGGATCAGGACATGGAACAGGTCGATTGCATCATCGCGGGCGCCGGCGTGATCGGTCTGGCGATCGCGCGCAAATTGGCGGCGCTTGGTCTCGAAACCCTGATCGTCGAAGCGGCGGACGCCATTGGCACCGAAACGAGTTCGCGCAATTCCGAAGTCATCCACGCCGGCATCTATTACCCGCAGGGTTCGCTGAAAGCCCGGCTCTGCGTCGCGGGACGCGATATGCTCTATCGCTACTGCGCCGACCATTCGGTCCCTCATCGCCGCTGCGGCAAGCTGATTGTTGCGACCGACGAGACGCAGGATCCGGTGCTGGCCGCCATTCGCGCCAACGCCGACGCCTGCGGTGTTGATGACCTGCGCTTCCTGACCGCCGAGGAGGCGCAAGCGCTGGAGCCGGCGCTGCATTGCACCGCGGCGCTGCTGTCGCCCTCGACCGGCATTGTCGACAGCCACGGGCTGATGCTTGCCCTGCTCGGCGATGCCGAGGGGAGCGGCGCAATGCTGTCGCTCAACACCCACATCGTTTCCGGCCGCGTCGAGGCCGACCGCATCGTGCTGCGGACGATGGATTGCGCGAGCGGCGCAGAGTTCGAGATCGCCGCACCGCGTCTCATCAACGCGGCCGGTCTCGGCGCGGTCACGCTTGCCGGCTCGATCGAAGGCTTCGGCCGGCAATTCCTGCCGGCGCTTCGCTACGCCAAAGGCAATTATTTCTCGATTGCCGGGCGCGCGCCGTTCTCACATCTTGTCTATCCCGTGCCCGAGCCCGGCGGGCTCGGCGTCCATCTGACCCTCGACCTTGCCGGCATCGCCCGTTTCGGGCCTGATGTCGAGTGGACGGACACGATCGACTATCGCGTCGATCCGGCACGCGGCGAGCGCTTCTATGCCGAGATCCGCAAATACTGGCCCGATCTGGCCGACGACAGCCTGCAGGCAGCCTATAGCGGCATCCGGCCGAAACTGTCAGGGCCGGGCGACGCCAACGGCGACTTCGTGATCCAGGGTGCCGCGACGCATGGCATCGACGGCCTGGTCAACCTCTTCGGCATCGAAAGTCCCGGCCTGACTTCCAGCCTGGCGATCGCCGACCATGTGGCGCGCGTCGTCGCGTCGTAGATCACGTAAGCCGCGCTGCATGCCACTTCAGATGATCGTCCATGAAGGTCGCGATGAAGTTGTAGGAATGATCGTAGCCTTCCTGCATGCGCAGGGTGAGGTCGATCCCTGCCTTCTTGCAGGACTCTTCGAGCAGCCATGGGCGCAGCCCATCCTGCAGGAAGCCGTCAGCGGCGCCCTGGTCGACGAGGAATTCCGGATATCGGTTGCCGTCCTCGATCAGCAGTGTCGCATCATAGGCGCGCCATTTCCTTTCGTCCGATCCAAGATATTTTTCGAGGGCCGGCCGCGACCAGCCGGCCGTCCACGGCTGCACGATCGGTGCGAAGGCCGAGCAGCTCCGGTAACGCTCGGGATTTTTGAGCGCGATCGTCAGCGCGCCGTGTCCGCCCATCGAATGGCCGAAGATGGCCTGGCGTGACATGTCGACCGGAAAGTTGGCGGCAATCAGCGCCGGCAGTTCCTCGGTGATATAGGAGTACATCCGGTAGTTCTTCGCATAAGGCTCTTGCGTCGCGTCGAGATAGAAGCCGGCGCCGCAGCCGAACTGCCAATTGTCCTTTTCGTCCGGAACGTCGGGTCCGCGCGGGCTGGTGTCGGGGCACACGACGACCAGCCCGAGCTCGCACGCCATCCGCCGGTACTCGCCCTTGTCCATGACATTTGCGTGCGTGCAGGTAAGGCCGGACAGATACCACAGGACCGGGAGCCGCCCGTCCTTGGCCTGCGGCGGCACGAAGACCGCAAAGGTCATGTCGCAGGCACAGACTTCGGAAGCGTCCGAATAGACGCCCTGGATTCCGCCATGCGATTTGGAGATGGAAACGACCTTCATCGGTTCTGCCTTTCGTCAGCAAATCTCGATCTGGCATAACCGCCACCTGGGGGCTCGCGCAACCTTGCGCCTTGCATATCTGTTCCTCCGTTGCCGGAAACATCGGGGAAGACGCGCGTTGCACGTCCGATTATCTGAACGCCCTTTTGGCTTTCCTTGTTTGAGGTCGCCGGCCGCGGGAGTAATAGTCGCGGCGGAACCGTGAGGAGGAGACAATGACGCTGAACTTCGACCCAAGGGCGAAGGCCGCGACGCTCTACCATGGCGAATTCCGGCCGATGTTCATCGGCGGCAAGTGGGTCGCGGCGCAATCCGGCCAGCAGATGCAGGCTCTGAACCCGGCGACCGGCGAAGTGCTGGCGACGGTGCCGCGCGGCGGAGCAGCGGATATCGACGCTGCGGTGGCCGCGGCACGCGCGGCCTTCGAGGGCCCCTGGTCGAAATTCTCGCCTTACGAACGGCAATGCGTGCTTCTGCGGATCGCCGACCTGTTCGAGAAGCATTGGGAAGAGCTCAGCGTCTCCGACACGCTCGACATGGGGTTGCCGATCACCCGCACGCTGGCCAACCGGCGCCGGGTCATCGGCATGCTGCGCTTCTATGGCGGCATGGCGACCACGCTGCATGGCGAGACGATCGACAATTCCATCCCCGGCGAGATCGTCACCTTCACCCGGCGCGAGCCGGTCGGCGTCGTCGGCGCGATCATCCCGTGGAATGCGCCCACCGCCGCCTCGATCTGGAAGATCGCGCCGGCTCTGGCTACCGGCTGCACCATCGTGCTGAAGCCGTCGGAGGAGGCATCGCTGACGCCGCTCTTGATCGCGAAGCTGATGCAGGAGGCCGGCGTTCCAGACGGCGTCGTCAACATCGTCACCGGGACCGGCGCCGAGGCCGGCGCGCGGCTTGCCGAGCACCCGGACGTCAACAAGATCGTTTTCACCGGCTCGACGCTGGCCGGCCAGGCGATCGCCCGCGCCGGCGTCGCCAACCTCAAGCGCGTTTCGCTGGAGCTCGGCGGCAAGTCGCCGATCATCGTCTGCCGCGACGCCGACATCGACAAGGCCGTGCCGGTCGCGGCGATGGCGGTGTTCGTGCATTCCGGCCAGATCTGCATCGCCGGCTCGCGCCTGTTCGTGGCGCGCGAGATCCATGACGAGTTCGTGCGCCGTGTCGCCGAATTCGCCGGCAAGCTGCGCATCGGCCACGGCATCGAGGCGGAGACCGAAATCGGGCCGCTGATCAATGCCAGGCAAGCCGGCAAGGTGGAAAGCTACATCAAGGCGGGCAGCGACGAAGGTGCCCGGCTGGTCGCCGGCGGCTCGCGGCTGACGGGCGAGCTCTATGACGGCGGCAATTTTATCGCCCCGACCGTCTTCGGCGCGGTCTCTGACAAGATGACCATCGCGCGCGAAGAGATCTTCGGGCCGGTCATCTCGGCGATGCCGTTCGACACGCTGGACGAGGCCGTCGCGCGCGCCAATGCAACGCCTTACGGCCTGGCGGCAGGCATCTTCACCACCAATCTCGGCGCCGCGCACAAGCTCGCGCGTCGCATCAAGGCCGGCTCGGTCTGGGTCAACATGTATCACGCCATCGACCCGGCCGTGCCGTTCGGCGGCATGAAGATGTCCGGCTACGGCCGCGAAGGCGGCGTCGAGCACCTGCACGAATATCTGGAGACGAAGGCGATTTGGATCCAGACCGACTGATATTCAGGTGCGACCGGCCTGCGACGCTCGGTTTCTCAGGCCTGCGGCGGCTCGCCGGCATAGGCGCGCGCGATAAGAGCCCGGATCGGTTCCCGCTCCAGCGCCCGTGGATTCCAGTACGGATTGGCCAGCGCGCGGTCCGCCGCGATGTCGATCCCGTCGGGCGGCATGCCTATCTCGGACAGGGCGCGCCTGGCGCCGATCCGGCCGGCGAGATCGTAGAGAGCCATGGCAGGATCGTCCGCTTTCAGCACGGCCCGCAGGATCTCCATGACGGCCGGAATGGCGGGCGCGTTATAGGCCAGCGCATGCGGCAGGACGATCGTATGGGTCTCCGCATGCGGCAGGTCGAAACTGCCGCCGAGCGTGTGGCAGAGCTTGTGGTGCAGCGCCATGCCGACCGAGCCGAGGCAGATGCCGCAGAGCCAAGCGCCGTAAAGCGCCTCGGAGCGCGCATCGCGGTCATCCGGCTTCTCGGCGATGACCGGCAAGGCGCCTACCAATGCGCCGATGGCCTCAACGGCCATCAGGTTTATCACCGGGTTGCTTTCCCTGGCATAGA
Organism: Mesorhizobium sp. B2-6-2; assembly: GCF_006440615.1. Taxonomy (NCBI): domain Bacteria; kingdom Pseudomonadati; phylum Pseudomonadota; class Alphaproteobacteria; order Hyphomicrobiales; family Phyllobacteriaceae; genus Mesorhizobium; species Mesorhizobium sp. B2-6-2. Next base: position 29,775 of record NZ_VFUG01000004.1, read on the forward strand.
GTGCCTCGACCGCATGGGCGATGGCGTTCATGCCGCTCGTTCCCGACAACGCGGCAGGAAGCGTCATCGTCAGGTCGACATCGTAGATCACTACTTCCGGCAATAGCTTCGGACTCGACTGGGTGACCTTCACGCCGTCCTTCGTCTCGCCGAGGATCGGCGTCATTTCCGAGCCGGCATAGGTCGTCGGCATCACGATCTGCGGCAGGTCGGTGCGCAAGGCGATCGCCTTGGCGAGGCCCGTCGTGGAGCCGCCGCCGACCGCAACCAGCCCGTCGGCCTTGAGTTCCGTCACGACCCGCAGCGCGTCCTCGGTCACCGACACCGGCGTATGCATCGTCGCCTTGGCATAGACGCCGGCCGCGATGCCGCCCAGCGATCCGGCAAGACGCCGGACATCGGCCTCGCGCGGCGGCGTTGCCAGCACGAGCACGCGTTTCAGCCCGAGCCGGTCGATCTCTTCCGGCAATCTTGCGATGGTGCCAGATCCGAAGACGACGCGTGCCGGCTGGCCGTTATAGACGAAGCTTTTCAACGAGCCTCTCCTCCGTCAGCCGCGCTTGTCGACACGCAGCAGGAAGGGATTGATGCCGACGCTTTGCCAGACATTGGCGGCATTGAACGGATCGGTCAATTAGTGTCCAATATGGACAGACACTAGCCGGATGCCGTCGTGACGACGAAGAGGCGCGCAAATGCGCTGACCGACAGCGTGCGCGGTCCGGGATTGTTCGCGGCCGGAAGCGGATATCGACCGATTGCGTCGTGCCCTCGGGAACAAGCGCAGCCGCGAGATCGCCGTGGTCTCAGGCGATCCGCTGCTCGAACTGTGCGACGTCCGCGCTCTTGCGCAGACCGGTCGCGACGACGGACACGCGGAACTTTCCCGCCAGTGCGTGGTCGAAGATGGCGCCGACGATGATGTCGGCATCGGCGTCTACTTCTTCCCTTATCCGTGTCGCGGCTTCGTCGACCTCGAACAGCGTCATGTCCATGCCGCCGCAGATTGATACCAGCAGCCCCCTGGCGCCGGACATGGAGGCTTCATCGAGCAGCGGATTGGCGATCGCCGCCTCGGCCGCGATCTTGGCGCGCCCCTCCCCGGAGGCCTCGCCGGTTCCCATCATCGCCCTGCCCATGTCGCGCATCACCGACTTCACGTCGGCGAAATCGAGATTGATCAGGCCTTCCTTGACGATCAGGTCCGTGATGCAGCCGACACCCGCATAGAGAACGCGGTCCGCCATGGCGAAGGCGTCGGCGAATGTTGTCCTGGCGTCGGCAACCCTGAAGAGGTTCTGGTTCGGGATGACGATCACCGTGTCGGCGCTCTCGCGCAGCCGTTCTATGCCTTCCTCGGCCGCCTGGGTCCTGCGCTTGCCCTCGAACACGAAAGGCTTGGTGACCACGGCCACCGTCAAGATGCCGGCATCGCGCGCGGCACGCGCAATCACGGGCGCAGCACCGGTCCCCGTGCCGCCGCCCATGCCGGCGGTGATGAAGCACATATGCGTTCCCGCCAGGTGATCCATGATCTCGTCGATGGATTCCTCCGCGGCGGCACTGCCGACCTGGGGCAGCGATCCTGCGCCGAGGCCCTCGGTCACGTGCGCGCCCAGCTGGATCAGCCGCGACGACTTCGACATGGTGAGCGCCTGCGCGTCGGTGTTGGCGACGACGAACTCGACGCCCTGCAGCCCTTCGGCGATCATGTTGTTGACGGCGTTTCCGCCGGCGCCGCCGACCCCGACAACGGTGATCTTGGGCCTCATCTCCAGGATTTCCGGCTTGGCGGTCATTTTCTCATCTTTCTACCGAGGTACCCGCTGCTCCGCCGCACGATCATGCGGAAACGGAACAACGAGCACACGAATCAGGCGATCCCCACCAACCGCAGGGAATCAGAGCAGGCGCCTCCCTGCAAGGTCCGCTGACATTCTGCAAGCGCAAACGCCCCGGCCAGGAGCCGGAAAAGCGTCTGGACGCTCGGATGATCCGAGCCGGCGTCGCTGCAGAAAATTCTATTGCGTCACCGAAGTGGAGGTGCCCCAGGTGTCCGACAGCACGTAGCCTTGCGGGTACGGATCCGTCGGATCGAGGTAATAATTGTGCTCTCCCGTGATCCAGGCCCTGCCCGTTATCTGCGGCACGATCGCTTTGCGCCCCGCGACTTCGGTGAGTTCGAGGATCTTGCCGGTGAAACGCGAGCCGATGATCGATTCATGGATCAGCACCTCGCCTTCCTTCATCTGGCCCCGCGCCTGCAGCACGGCCATGCGCGCCGAGGTGCCGGTTCCCGTCGGACTGCGGTCCGAGCGACCTGGCGAGACGATGCAGGTGTTGCGCGTGACGTTGCCCGGCCCTTGGAACGGCATGGCGAACTGCACGATGGACACGCCGCGCACATTGTCGAACTGCGGATGCACGACATCGAGCTGCTCGCGCGCCGCGCGGCGGACTTTCTCGCCGACCACGGCCAAGTCGCGGGCCTCGTCGGGCGTGACCGAGAAGCCTAGCGCGGGCGCATCGACAATCGCGTAGAACATGCCGCCATAGGCGATATCGGCCTTGATCGTGCCGAGCCCTTCCACCTCGATGTCGGCATCGAGGCGCTCGGCGAAGGCGGGAGCATTGCGCAGCGTGATCGACAGGCATTTGCCGTCGCTGCATTCGGCGCGCACCTCGATGACGCCTCCGGGCATATCGAGCTTGAAGCGCGTCACGGGTTCCTGCATCGGCACCATGCCGGTCTCGAGCAGCACCGTGGCCACGCAGATCGTGTTGGAGCCGGACATCGGCGGATATTCCGTCGGTTCCATGATAATGGCGCCTGCGGCGCAATCCTCGCGCGTCGATGGCAACAGCAGATTGACATGACGGGCAACGCTGCCGCGCGGCTCACAGATCAGCATGCGCCTTATATGGTCGTGATCGCGTTCCATCGTGATCATCTTTTCCATCATCGTGCGGCCTGCGGGCGGCAGCACGCCGCCCACGATAACGTCGCCGATCTCGCCCTCGGCGTGGCAGCCGACGACGCGGATGCTGGTTCTGGTGCGCATTGCTTTCTCCCCGTCCGCCGCGAACTATCGGCCTGTTTCATGTTCCGGCGGATCGATGCCGCAACCCCGACCTGACACGCGCGCTTGAGCCTGCTTGCCAATGGCGGCCCGAAGGGTACCCAACGCCCCTTGGCGGCGCCATTATGTCCTTACAGGTTCAAGGGCCGGGAGCGAAGGCCAGCCCGTCTGGAAGTCAAGCCAGTCCGAACCGCTCGACGGCGCGCATGATGCCGCGCAGCTCGGCAAGGCCCTTGAGCCGGCCGATCAGCGAGTAGCCGGGATTGATCCTGGTCTTGCCGATGTCGTCGGCGAGCAGATGCCCATGGTCAGGCCGCATTGGAATACGCCAATCGGCGCGGCCTTCCTTGCGACGGCGCGCCTCCTCCTGCATCAGCGCGAGGATGACATGCGCCATGTCGGTGCCGCCCTCGAGGTGCTCGGCCTCGTGGAACGAGCCGTCATCCTCGATGGTGGCGTTGCGCAAATGGACGAAATGGATGCGCTGCGCGAACTCCTTGACCATGGCGACGATGTCGTTGTCGGCGCGCGTGCCGTAGGAGCCGGCGCAGAAGGTCAGGCCATTGGCCGGGCTGTCGACGGCATCGAGGATGAAGCGCGCATCCTCGGCGGTCGAGACGATGCGCGGCAGGCCGTAGAGCGAGAATGGCGGATCGTCGGGGTGGATGCACATGCGCACCCCCTCCTCCTCGGCCATCGGAATGATCTCGCGCAGGAACCAGGCCAGGTTGTCGCGCAACTCCTTCGGCCCGATCGTATCGTATTCGGCCAAGGCCTCGCGAAAGCTGTCGCGGTTGTAGGCGCGCTCGGTGGCGGGCAGGCCGGCGATGAGATTGCGCTCGATCCTGTCGATCTTCTCGTCGCCGAGCTCCTTCAGCCGCGCTTCCGCCTCGGCGATGCGCGCAGGCGTGTAGCCGGCTTCGGCATTCCGGCGCTTCAGCACGAACAGATCGTAAGCCGCGAAATCGATCGCATCGAAGCGCAGCGCGTAACCCGTCGTCGGCAAGCGGTAGGCCAGATCCGTCCGCGTCCAGTCGACCACCGGCATGAAATTGTAGCAGATCGTCGCGATACCGGCCTTCGCTAGGGCGCGGATCGTGTCCTTGTAGAAACCGACATAGCGGAGCCGCTCCGGCGAACCGATCTTGATCGAGTTGTGGACCGGAATGCTCTCGACCACAGACCAGGTCAGCCCCGCCGCCTCGATGATGCGCTTGCGCTCTAGGATGTTTTCCAGCGGCCAGACACGCCCGTCATAGATGTCGTGCAGGGCCGAGACCACGCCTGTCGCACCCGCCTGCTTGACATGATCGAGTGTTACCGGATCGTCCGGGCCATACCAGCGCCAGCACTGTTCCATTGCCGCTTTCCTCTGTGAGGTGCGCAACTTATTGTTGGACCACAACGAGAGTCAAATACGCGCGCGACAGGCTGGCCCGCGCCTATCCGATGAGCCGCCATCTCGATTTCGCCCTGCGCCTCCTGCCGGAAAAGCCGGCTTCCGAGACGTGACCAAAGGAGTTCATCAATGAAAGATTTTGACGGCAAGGTCGCGCTGGTGACCGGAACGACCGGGATCGGTCTCGCAACCGCCAGGCGCCTGGCCGCCGGGGGCGCTGCGATCGTCGCCTGCGGCATCGACCGTTCGGCCAATGCCGCGATGCGAGCGCAGTTGGAAAGCTCCGGGGCCGGCGCGCTGGTCGTGGACACCGACGTCTCCGTGCTGGACCAGGTCCGAGACGCCGTCACGGCCGGCGTCGAGCGTTTCGGCGGCCTCGACGTGATCGTCAATTCGGCGGCGGTCCATCCCTATGGAACCGCGACGACAACCGACTGGGAGACCTGGAACAAGGCGATGACGGTCAATGTCGGCTCGATCTATCTGACCGCCCATTTCGGCATTCCGGAAATGATCAAGCGCGGCGGCGGCGCCATCGTCAACGTCGCCTCGGTGCAGGGTTTCGCCTGCCAGCAGAACGTCGCCGCCTATGCCACGACCAAGGGCGCCATCCATACGCTGACGCGTTCGCTGGCGCTCGACTATGCGGCCGCAGGCATCCGGGTCAATTCGGTCAGCCCCGGCTCGATCCGCACGCCGATCCTCGAGAAGGCCGCGCGCGGCGATAACGGCAGCGATGCCGATGTCGAGGAAGCCTACAGGCGCTTCGGCGCGGCCCATCCCCTCGGCCGCATCGGCGAGCCCGAGGAAGTGGCGGAGCTGATCGCCTTTCTGTGCTCTTCCAAGGCCGGCTTCTGCACCGGCGCGGACTACAAGATAGACGGCGGCTTGACCGCCGGCATCGGTGTGAAATGACCATGAAGATCGGGCTTGGCTTTACCGGGAGTCGCTGACTCAAGACAATTTCCGATTTGCCCCGCGAGGGAATGAGCACAGCGGATGCCTACAAGACCTTCGGCATCATGTGACGGGCTGCGGCCGACCTGCCTAGGTCCGCGGCCCGGCCCTCCTGTTCAGGATTTGTCGCTTGGAATCGAGAACGGCAAAACCGCAACAGTGGGTTTGTCTGGGGTCAGCGTTGCTGTTGCTGCACCCCGACTGTCGGATCGGGCCACGAGTCGGCGCCGTCGGGCGACGCCAACCGCCTTCACCCGCTGGCTCCGGCCGGTGGTCCGTCCGTTAGATGCCTGTGAGTCTCGAAAATGCGTAACTTTTCAGGATATCCCAGCCGCAGCGTCGTGTTGCATTGGGGGCATCTGAAAGTGGCAATGACCTTGAACCATGAACCCTTCCGGATGATTGGATGCTGGCATCTTGGACAATCAAATCTGAGATATTCGTGATTTAGGCTCTCTGGGATCGGCAATCAAAACACCCCCGGATTGATGCAGATGCCCCATCTCAGGCGATGGTGGGCATCCACGAACTGGCAATGAAGAGACTATGCTCGCCAGCACCCACCAATGGACTTCTCTGGAAGATGTTTCGTGGCCGGGACCTATGAGTTGCCGGGTAAGACGTTGGTCTCACGCACGGTCCGACTGACGGACAAGGCACAGCTGTTCGCGCAACAGCGCAGGCTCTCCCTCATTGCCAAATCGCCTGCCGCACACGTTGCCAGTTTGCGCATTCCTGGGCACCCCAGTAGCTGCCCGTCGGCTTTGGTCACGGGCTCTTTGTTACGCCGAATTTTAATCACGGGAAGCATTGCCTCTCCTGATGGTGCAGCACTCCCAGCAGTAGAGGAGCTGCCCGACGTCCTTCGTTCAAAGGGCGTAACCATTAGCCAGAGTTGATATAGAGGCCGCCAGCCGACTTTTTTAAAGTCGGTTAGGCCCGGCGGTTCATTCCGATCCACCCCAAAACGGCGGACTGTCGGGCCGCTCTGGTCGGCAGCGTCTTAAGAGCGGATATGACGCGGAGTGTTGTCGAACAGCCCACCTTTTCGGCATATCCAGCTTACCGGACCGCGGCCCGGCCTTTGACAGGAATAGAACCAAATGAATTTGACGGTGTTTGGGATTGGCTATGTCGGTCTCGTCCAGGCCGCTGTGCTGGCCGAGGTCGGCCATGAGGTGGTGTGCGTCGATATCGACGAGAAGAAGGTGGAGCGGCTCAACCAGGGCTTGGTCCCGATTTTCGAACCGGGCCTGGAGGCCCTCGTCAGGGAAAACCACGCGGCCGGCCGCATCCGCTTCACCACCGACGCGGCAGCGGCGGTCAGGCATGGCCAGATCCAGATGATCGCGGTCGGCACGCCGCCCGGCGAGGATGGCTCGGCCGACCTGAAATATGTGCTGGCCGTCGCCGAGACCATCGGCCGTGAGATGGACAGCGCCAAGATCGTCGTCGGCAAGTCGACCGTGCCGGTTGGCACTTGCGAGAAGGTGAAGGCCAGGATCGCCGAAACGCTGAAGAAGCGCGGCCGCGAGGATCTCGCCTTCGACGTCGCCTCGAACCCCGAATTCCTCAAGGAAGGCTCGGCGGTCGCCGATTGCATGAAGCCGGACCGCATCATCGTCGGCACCTCCAGCGAGGACACCGAGATGGTGATGCGCGAGCTCTACGCGCCGTTCAACCGCAACCACGAGAAGATGATCGTGATGGACGTGCGCAGCGCCGAATTCACCAAATACGCCGCCAACTGCATGCTGGCGACCAAGATCAGCTTCATGAACGAGATGGCCAATCTGGCCGAGCAGCTGGGCGCCGACATCGAGGAGGTGCGCAAGGGCATCGGCTCGGATCCGCGCATCGGCTACCACTTCATCTATCCCGGCCTCGGCTATGGCGGCTCGTGCTTCCCGAAGGATGTGCGCGCGCTGATCAAGACCGCCGAGGGCGTCAAGTTCGACGCCAAATTGCTGCGCGCCGTCGAGGAGCGCAACAATGCGCAGAAGTCGGTCCTGTTCGACAAGGTCAACCACTATTTCAAGGGCGCGCTCAGGGACAAGACCTTCGCCGTCTGGGGGCTGGCCTTCAAGCCCAACACCGACGACATGCGCGAGGCGCCGGCGCGCACGCTGATGGAAGCGTTGTGGGCGGCCGGCGCCAAGGTGCAGGCCTACGATCCCGAGGCGATGCAGGAGTGCCAGGCGATCTACGGCCTGCGCGAGGATCTGCTTTTGTGCGGCACCAAGGAGGCGGCACTGCGCGGCGCCGACGCGCTTTTGATCTGCACCGAATGGAAGAGCTTCCGCGCGCCGTCCTTCGATGCGCTCAAGGATGCGCTGACCACGCCGGTCATCTTCGACGGCCGCAATCTCTACGATCCCAAGGTGATCGCGCGCTACGGCATCGAATACTTCTCGATCGGCAGGATGGCGGCATGAGGGCGCCAAATCAACATGTCCGGCAGGGCAGCTGTAGTTCCTATCGTTGTGGGCCGGAGCGCTTCTTCGGTTGCGCAGCCCCCGTTCTGCTCTCAATCCGGCACGGGATCCCTATTTCCAAGCGCCTCGAGCATCGTTGAGAAGATGCTGCCGACCTCCTCCGAAATCTCTTCTGATCGAATTCCAGCGTTTTTTGCGTCGCTGGTTAATCGCCTTGCAAGCTCTTGCGCTAAGATTGTGTCAGATGATGAATGATGCGGCAGATTGCTATCCATCCACTCCTGAAGGAATTTCAGGCCTCGTTCACTCACTGTAAAACCATTCCAGGGTTGTATCCATGATTAAGTACAATCAAGCTTGACCAGTTTATCCACGCTATAATTTGTCACCGCCGGGATCGTTCCCTATTCAAACTCGCATATGGCTCATATTGTCGGCGCATGGAAAGACGGCACGCCATCCGGCGGGGAATGGGCAGGCTTTGGGAAGTCTACAACGTAGGCGACCAAAAAGTTTTGCTCGTTGACGGAATTCCTTTGGCGCATTTGCGGGTCGAAGAAGCGCTGGACGCTCTGGACCTGCTAGAAGGCGGCTTCCTCGTTCCAAGTGACACTCCCCTGGTAGGGTGAAGTGATTTGTTGACAGCCGTTTCTTCCACGAATATCTCCGCGCCAGCTTGCACACCTGCCGTCCCGAGAGCACGCACAGGGTAGCAGATGCCGTCGTTCGCAAATTCAGATACCCACGCGGTTCGTTCGCATGTTTCGCCCACAATTGGTCCGAATGGATATGTTCGTTCTGGCGAGATTGCGAAAACCTTGCTGGCTAGGCCTGGCGGCTAGCCGCTGCCACCCGCTGCACCAGACGCCGTGTTCCCCAAACCGTTGCGACTCTCCTCTCGTACATAGCGCAACTAAACGCCTGGCTAGGTGAACCTCTTCACATGCGGATGATCGGGTCCGCTGCCGGCGGAACTCGCTAAGTGCCGTCGATGCAAAACCGGGTCGTATAGCCGGTCGTATAGACTGCGGTATTTCCAAAAGACCGTCCGAAGGACAGCAACCGAGTCGATCGCGCGCTGCGCGCTGTAACTATCTTCAAAACTTTTTTCAGTGGATATCGTGTACCGAACCGCTGAGCGCGACATGCCTTTTGGCAACACAGACCGTGGCGCTAGACGAGCCATTCAGAATGCAAATCTGCCCCACCCCGCGCCGCGGCATCAGCTCTCCATGTCGTACGGCTGTTCTTTAAGTCTGACGGCCGCCGTCACGAGGCGGGCGCGAAATTTTTCGATGTACACCTCTAGCGTCGCCAGCATCATCAGAATGATCGATGAAATGGTTTGTGCGGGCGGCGATAACTGACGCTATCCATAGCGTGAGCCCGTCATGTCACCAGCCTACTCAGGATCGGAACTCGCGATTGAATATCCGCGGACGGATTCTCAATCGGCGGCATATAACAAATGGACGAACGTCCCGGAATACGCTCTCGACCAAGGCGGCCCTGTCTTGCGCCCCTATCAGCGGATGGACGCTGATTATGCCGATGTCGCCATTGTCGATCATTTGAAAAATGTGGCCGGCCAGTATCCCGAAAAGCTGGCGATTACCGACGCAACCAACCGCTTCACTTATTCGGAACTCGTCTCGGCTGTCGAAGCACTGGCTAGCCGCATCCTCGCCATCACTCCCGCCGGCAACGCCGTCGGTATTCTTCTTGCGAATACGGCCTTCTTTCCGTTGGCGATGCTGGCGAGCATGGCCGCAGGGCGGCCTTTGGTACCCCTGAACACGAGGGATCCGGACACCAGGATCAATGCGATCGTGTCCGAGGCGCGGTTATCGACCATCATAGGGGATGGAGATGTCCGACCCACGGGCCTGCCGCGAGCTGTCGGCTGGATAAATGTCTCGCCCCGCGGCGAACCGAAGAGCGATCGCGTTCCCCAGCTCCATCCGGTATCCGTGGATGCCCCCGCGATCGTCCTTTACACTTCGGGCAGTACAGGTCGGCCAAAAGGCATCGTTAACAGTCAACGCAGCCTGCTATGGCGTGTTCAGCAATATGTAAACGCCTGTCACATCAATGCGCAGGACGTATTCCTGCCTCTCACGGGACCGGCCACCATCGCCGGGTGTCGAGAGGTGCTGGCCGCCCTTCTTACCGGCGCCACATTGCATCTTCTTGAGGTCGAAGCCGTAGGCTTGCGCGCGGTTTTACACCGGATGCAAGCCGAGGGAGTGACTGTCACTTACCTGGTGCCGGCTCTCCTGCGTGCGCTTATGGCGAACAAATCAGAAGACGCATTCCGCAGTCTCAGGGTGGCTCGTATCGGCGGCGAAAAGGTTTCACGGTCTGACATCAAGCTGCTACGCGACGCTGTTTCAAGCAACTGCCTGGTACAGATCGGCTACTCGTCAACCGAGACGACAGGATCACAATGGTTTGTACCGACCGATTGGCCGGAGCAGGCTGCCTCGGTTCCCGTTGGATGGCTTCTTCCAGGGATTAGTTTTGCGATCATCGACGAGCAAGGACGCCCGGTGCCGCCCGGCGGGACTGGAGAGCTTGTCATAAAAAGTCCGTATGTCTTGCTTGGCCATTGGGAGAACGGCGTCGTCGTGCCCGTGGCTGCAGACCCCGAGAACCCGTCCGTCCGCATCTTTGAAACGGGTGACCTCGTTCAACTGGACAACCATGGCCTGCTGCAGATCATGGGTCGCAAGGGACGTCAGATAAAAATCAATGGTCGACGCGTTGAGCCCGCGGAGCTGGAGCGGGTTTTGCGTGGCGCGCCTTCCGTTGAGGACGCTGTGGCGATTGTGACGGCGTCAACGGAACTCATCGCCTTCGCCGTACCTCGCGGGCCGGCCACTTCCAACTTCGCGGACGATCTCCGCCATCTTGCCCGAACGACGCTGCCGCCGCCTCTGTGCCCATTGAGACTGCACGCCATTGCCGAAATTCCACGCCTGCCGGGCGGGAAGGTCGACATGGCGAGGCTCGCCGAGTTGGACGGCGCAAGCGTGAGGCAGGACCGCATTGTCCAGGCTCCGAATACAGGACCGGAACGGACTATCCAGCAGATCGTGCAACGTGCCTGGACCAAGATTCTGAACACGCGCGTTGCCTCAGGACGTTGGGATGACGCCGGCGGCGATTCGCTGAAGCTGCTGCATTGTGTCATGGAGATCGAAAGCGTCCTCGGCCTGGAGATCGACCTTGAGCCTTTCACCGTCGGAATGAATTTCGACGAAATGGTGAAGGCCGTCGCGGCCGCGAAAGCAGGTAACGAGCAGGCCAGCTCGCGCAAAGAGCATCCGCCAATTCTCTTCCTGCTCCCGGGGTCTGTCGGCTATGGCCCTAGCCTTGCCGCCTTCGCGGCCTCCATGGGTAGAACCGCCCGGGTTGTCCCGATCAGGTATCCAGCCCTGGCAATGATACTGCAGGGAAAAAACTCGGTCGCAGATATGGCCGAGGCCGCGCTCGACCAGATACGCCGCGCCCAGCCTGAAGGTAACGTACGACTTCTCGGCCATTCGCTTGGCGGCGTCGTTGCTTTTGAAGTTGCTTCAAGGCTGCTGGCTGTCGGGCGAAATGTGAAATTTCTGGGCATCCTCGACACAAGCCTGCTCGGTGAACGGAGCACTTACCGAGAGACGGTCGTCCGCACAATTCATCGAATCCGAACCAATCGTATTACCGCCTACAGAATGGCTTGCCGCGCCCTTGCAAAAATCGTGGTCCGAATGGGCTACGAGATGCAACTGGCCCGCTTGCTTGATCGCTATGCGCAGGAGAAATTCAACGCGACCAGCTTTAGGGCCAAGCTGGAGCTCCAGGAAGTTTTGAGGGCCAAAGCGTTTTTTCAGTGGCTCCAGACGCCAAGACCTCGACTGCCGATCACCGGCACCCTATTTCGCTGCGCCCGTCCTGGAATGCCTCGCGCCATCGGGTGGGACAATGCTTTCGAAGACCTGGATGTGATCCCGATCATTGGCACCCACATCGACATGGTCTCAGAGCCTAACGTGGCCTCCAACCGTCCGCTCATCGAGGCGGCCGTGGCCCGAACTTATCTGCCAGAAGAATCTCGCCAGGGGGAGGAACGGTCATCGACGTGATCTCGGGGTTTGGCAAGGATGCCCTGGCGCTCGACGCTCGTGCCGAGGTCGATCGCATCGTAGAAGCCTTGCGCCGACAGGTCTTTGGTACACTCCGGCGCCGAGGCGTCGTTGTCGGCCTCTCTGGGGGCATCGACAGCTCCGTTGTCGCAGCGCTCTGCGTCGGCGCGTTCGGGAAAGATAAGGTCCTCGGCCTGTTCATGCCGGAATCCCATTCTTCCGGCGACTCGCTGCGGCTTGGCCGAACGGTTGCATCGCAACTTGGTATCGACTCGATCGTTGAAGACATCACGCCTGCCCTGGAGGGCATCGGTGCCTATTCACGTCAGATCGAGGCGATCCGGACCGTCGTTCCCGCGTACGGTCAAGGCTGGAAGTGCAAGCTGGTGATGGCGTCGGTTCTGGAAAGCAACGGCATCAACATTACCAGGCTGACGGTCGAGGATCCGGATGGCAAAGTCGACACGGTCAGACTGCCACCCGCAACCTATCTGCAGATCGTCGCCGCCACCAACTACAAGCAACGCGTGCGAAAGATGACGGAGTATTACCATGCGGACCGTCTCAACTACGCGGTGGCAGGCACGCCAAACCGGCTGGAGCACGACCAAGGCTTTTTCGTCAAACAGGGCGATGGAATCGCCGATGTGCTGCCGATCGTCCACCTCTATAAGACGCAAGTCTATCAACTAGCGGAGTATCTCGGGATAGACCCCGAGGTGCGGCGCAGGCCACCAACCACGGATACGTTCTCCATGGCGCAAAGCCAGGAGGAGTTCTATTTCGCATTGCCATATCACCTGACGGATTTGTGTCTCTATGGCCTGAACCACGGCATTTCTGCCAACGAGATCGCAGCGGTCGCCGGCCTCACTCCCGACCAGGTTCAGAAAGTCTTCAAGGACATTGAAAGCAAGCGGCGCGCAGCGCGTTATCTTCACGCGAGACCCCTGCCCGCTGTCGAGATGGACGAGGGCTGAGCGTGTGCGGCATAGCCGGAATCGTGGCACTGGACGCAACCGCGGCGCGGCCTTCACGCGAGGCGCTCCTGCGCATGGCGGGGTCGCTCGTGCATCGCGGTCCGGATGAACACGGCCTCTACCGCGACAATCGCGCGGGGCTGGCCCATGCACGCCTTTCAATTGTCGACCTTTCGAGTGGGCAACAGCCGCTTGCCGACACGGGCGGCAAGACCTGGATTGTCTTCAACGGCGAGATTTTCAATTACGTTGAGCTTCGCGAAAAGCTGATCGCGCTCGGTCATCGCTTCCGCACCCGCAGCGACACCGAAGTGGCGGTTCATGCATATCGCGAATGGGGTGACTCCGCTTTTGAGCGCATGAACGGGCAATGGGCAATCGCGATCTGGGATTCGCTGGCCGGCCGCCTCGTGCTATCGCGCGATCGGTTCGGCATATGCCCCCTGCATTTTTGCGAGCACGCCGGGCGCCTCTATTTTTCCAGCGAAGTGAAGGCCATTTTCGCAGCCGACGCGGCTTTGCCGCGAGCCTTCGATCCAGCCGGCATCGATCAGACGTTCACTCTCTGGACGGTGGTGCCGCCGCAAGGCGTATTCAAGGGGGTTCGGGAACTCAAGCCTGGACACATTCGCGTCTATGAGAACGGAACCGTTCGCGAGCAGGCATTCTGGAAACCCAGCTATCCCGAGGCGTTCGACGAACACCATGAATTCCCAGGGTCGCTCGATGATGCCGTGGACAAAGTGCGCGAGGCTCTGCAGTCGGCGACGGCGCTGCGGATCGACCAGGCAGATGTGCCTGTTGGCTGCTACCTGTCTGGCGGACTCGACAGCTCGCTTGTCGCCATGATGGCAAGCCGCATCGCCGGCGACCGCTTCCAGACGTTTTCGCTGCGGTTTGCCGATGCTGAATATGACGAGACCAGCTACCAGCGATTGGTGGCAGGCGCGACCGGCAGCGAGCACCACGAGGTGACGGTTTCTCGCAGCGATATCGCCGATGTCTTTCCAGAGGTGATCTCCCACACCGAGCGTCCGATCCTGAGGACCGCGCCGGCGCCACTGCTTCTGCTTTCAAGATTGGTACGCGAGCACGGAATCAAGGTCGTGCTGACGGGCGAAGGCGCGGATGAAATGTTCGCCGGCTACGACCTGTTCCGCGAAGGGAAGGTGCGCCGCTTCTGGGGGCATCAACCATCCTCGACGAGACGCGCGCGATTGCTGGAGCGCCTGTACCCCTATCTCACTCGTTCTCCGGTGCATCAGCAAGCAATGGCGCGTCAGTTCTTCGGACATGATATCCACACCCATGATGCGCCAGGCTTCGCACATGGCACCCGTTGGCGCACGACGAGCGCTCTCAAGCGGTTGTTTTCTGCCGACATGAAAGCCGAGACGCAACCGAACAACGCGGCCGCCGCGTTCCTGGCGCGCCTGCCCGCCGAATTTTCGCGCTGGGACGCTCTGGCACAAGACCAGTATATCGAAATCCAGACTTTGATGTCCGGCTATCTGCTCTCCTCGCAGGGAGACCGAATGCTGATGGGCAACTCTGTCGAAGGGCGCTTCCCGTTCCTCGACGATGACGTTGTAAAACTCGCGAACTCGCTTCCAGCCAAATACAAGCTGCGCGTTCTGGACGAGAAGCACGTGCTGAAGCGGGTGGCCGAGCCGATCCTGCCGCCGGAAATCATCGCCCGCAAGAAACAGCCCTACAGGGCGCCGAATGCCCAATGCTTCGTTGCCGACAATGCACCAGCCTATGTGCACGAGGCACTTTCGGAAAGAGCGTTGCGCGAGGCAAACGTCTTCGATGCGGAGTCGGTCGCGCGCCTGCTGGGCAAGTGCCGAGCCAGGACCGTGGACCAAGATCTTTCCAATTCCGACAACATGGCGCTGGTGGGCGTGCTCTCCACCCAGCTTCTTCACCAGCAGTTTATCGCAAGCCGCCCCATCGGCAGGCAGAAGATCGAGCTCAGCGTCGACGTTGACCATGAGATTAAGGAAGAGGTGTTGGCATGATGCATGGAGCCATACCGCTGTTGCACGACTATCTCAGGCACTCGGCCGACCGGCTGGGTGACAAGGTGGCGCTGGTCTGTGGCGGGCAACGCGTGACCTATGCCGAGATCGAGACCCGTGCCAACAGCGTTGCGCAACACCTGGCGGACGCCGGAGTGACGCGCGGCGATCGCGTGATGATCTTCGCCGACAACACCGTCGAGACGGTCGTCAGCTTCTGGGCCGTGCTCAAAGCGAACGCCGTGGTGTGCATCGTCAATCCGCTGACCAAGAGCGACAAGCTTCTTTACCTGCTCAACGACTGCCTGCCGGCCGCGCTGATAACGGACAACCATCTGACCTCGGTCTTCAGCGAGCCGGCCCGCAACTGTCCGTCACTGCGCCGGATGATTGTCTCCGGGCCTATAGATGACGCCGAGTTGATGCAACTGCCCCATGCGGTTCGCTGGGACGTTGCGATTGCCGGCAACAGGGCGGCACCGGCGCGCCGATGCATCGACATTGATCTCGCCGCCATAATCTACACGTCAGGTTCTACCGGCGAGCCCAAGGGCGTGATGCTGACGCACACAAACATGATGGCGGCTTGCACCTCGATCGCATCGTACCTTGAGCTCGGCGAGGACGAAGTGATCCTGAATGTCCTGCCCTTGGCATTCGACTACGGCCTGTACCAGATGATCATGGCGTTCCGCACTGGCGCCCGTCTGGTGCTTGAACGCTCGTTTGCTTTTGCAGCGCAGATCCTCGGACTGGTCAAGCAAGAGCGGGTTACAGGCTTCCCGGGCGTGCCTACTATTTTTGCGGCGCTCTCGGAGCTCAAATCGCTGAAGGACCAGGATTTTTCGAGCATTCGCTACGTTACGAATACCGCGGCCGCCCTGCCGTTGAAGCATATTTTCATGCTCCAGGACCTTTTTCCGAGCGCGCGCATCTATTCAATGTACGGGCTCACCGAGTGCAAGCGCTGCACCTACCTGCCGCCGGAGGACCTCGAGCGAAAGCCGTCGAGCGTCGGGATAGCCATCCCGAACACGGAAATGTGGATCGTCGACGACGACGACAAGCGGGTCGGCCCCGACGTCGTCGGCCAGCTCGTCATCCGGGGCGCGACCGTGATGAAGGGCTACTGGGGCAAGCCGGAGGCGACCGCAAGGAAGCTTAAACCTGGTCCTCTGCCCGGTGAACAGGTCCTCTACACCGGCGACTACTGCCGGATCGACGCGGAAGGGTACCTTTATTTCGTAGGTCGTAGCGATGAGATCATCAAATCCCGTGGCGAGAAGGTCGCGCCCAAAGAGGTTGAGAACGCGCTTGTTGGCATTCCAGGGGTGCGGGAGGCCGCAGTGATAGGCGTTCCGGACGAACTTCTTGGCCAGGCGGTGAAGGCGTTCGTCGTGATGGAGCAAGGGAGGTCCATCGACGAGAAACAACTGCAGAAGGAATGTCAAAGGCGGCTGGAAAATTTCATGGTGCCAAAATCAATTGTTATTGTATCCAGCCTGCCAATGACAGATACGGGAAAACTTAAGAAGACGGCTTTAGCATGAGCCGTTTTTCACGAGACTTGATGTCAATTTTCTTGTTTTAATCGGGGAAGCAAAATGTTGTCCAGCGAAGACAGGATAGAGACTTACAGCGAGAAAATTCGAGGATTCCTGGCGTCCAACTTCTATGTTGCCGACGCTGAGGCTCTGGAAAACAACACGTCCCTGCTCGACCAAGGTATCGTCGACTCGACGGGAGTCCTGGAGGTCATCGGATTCATTGAGGAAACCTTTGGCATTATCGTCGAAGACAGCGAGCTTCTGCCTGAGAACCTCGATTCCATCCAAGGGATTGCACAATACGTCATCCGAAAAAAGAACTGATCATAGCTGTCTCCCGAACGACAGCATTGGAAAAAGCGGGGTTTGTCGTGCGCCAAGAAATCAGCGTCGAGGATGCCTACAGCAAAGGGCGCACCATCTTCATGGGGCTGGAGTTGCTCGTGGCATCTGGCGCGCTTGTGCCGCGCCCGGAGACGGAACTGCTGGGCAAAGCCGCCCTCGACGCCTTGGATCAGTTGAGGACTGCCGAACCCCGCATTATCGACATGTGCTGCGGCGCCGGAAATCTGGCATGCGCCATAGCGCACTATGCCCCCACCGCTCGGATCTGGGCGAGCGACTTAACTGATGGGTGCGTCAAAGCCGCACGCCGCAACGTCGACCATCATGGACTGGCAGACCGTGTTTCGGTGCTGCAGGGCGACCTGTTTGAGCCTTTCTCCGGCCCGGAACTTGTCGGCAGGATCGACGTGATCGTCTGCAACCCGCCATACATCTCGGAAAAGCGGCTCGAGGGCGACCGCTCTCATTTGACAGAGCTCGAGCCGCGCGAGGCGTTTGCGGCTGGCCCTTACGGCCTGAGCATCCACATGCGGGTGATAAGAGACGCGCCGCAATACCTGCGTCCAGGTGGCATGCTGCTGTTCGAGGTTGGCCTTGGCCAGGACCGGCAAGTCGTGAGTCTGCTCAACCGCGCAAAGGCTTACGAGAATATTGGCACGATCTCGAACGAAGCTGGCGAGGGCCGTGTGGTTGTCGCCCATATGAAGAACCCCGATGAACCACGCGCGTCGAATGTCTGATCGGGTCACTTTCCTCATCCAACAGACATCAAAACGTGATTAGACAAAGGGCAAACCGCGTCGACCTTCAAATGATCAATAAACGCCCGCTTTCCAGGGCCGGTTATCCCCAGCTTGTTCGTGGCGATTCACGATTTAGCGTCTGAGCGTCACGATTTTGCTGCATTTTGATAAAATTTGACGAATGTTAGCTTGATGTAATGTTCGGGGTGGGCGGGTCACAACGAAAGGTAAGATCTTGTCCTACGCTGACAGCGTCCACGAGGCCGTGCGGCAATCTCGAGTGAGAGATCGCGCGTCGTGAGGGAACATCGTACGCAACATTTGCTCTCAGCCATGTCGGGTTGTTGGTCCGGGCTGGTTGGCATTGGTCTCTTTTCGGCGGTGATAAACATTCTAGCCCTGACCGGCTCCGTCTACATGCTGCAGGTGTATGACCGTGTGCTTCCCTCGCAGAGCGTTCCGACGCTCGTGGGATTTACGGTCGGCATGCTGGGCCTCTACGCCATATACGGGCTGCTCGATTTCGTGCGGCTTCGCTTGCTGGTTCGAATCGGCAATCGCCTGTACAGAAATCTGCAGCACAAGGCCTTCACCATATCGCTGTCGGTACCCCTGGTCGCCGGGCAGGAGGCGAACCGGGTGCAGCCGCTTCGCGACTTGGATCAGTTGCGCGGCTTTCTCTCCGGCCTGGGGCCGACCGTTTTTTTCGACGCCCCGTGGATGCCGTTTTATATGGTGGTCATCTACCTGTTGCACCCTTCCCTTGGGCTACTGGCAACCGTCGGCGCCGTTGTTGTCGTGCTTTTGACCGTGGTCGCAGAAATTGCCGGCCGTGGCCCCGCAGCCCGAACTTCCGAAACACTGGTCGCGCAACGCATCCTTGCAGATGCAGGCCGCCGCAACGCGGAAGTCGTTCAGGCGATGGGTCTCTCCGCCAGGCTTGGCCGACGCTGGGAAGAAGTCAGCCATGCCTATCTCAAGAACCAGGAACGGCTCTCCGACATCGTGGGCGGAACTGGATCATTGTCGAAGACACTCAGGATGGCCTTGCAATCGAGTGTGCTCGGGCTGGGCGCTTATCTGGTGATCGGGGGGGACGCTTCCCCGGGTGTGATCATCGCATCTTCGATATTGCTTGGCCGCTCTTTGGCGCCGGTCGACGCCGCGATCGCAAACTGGAGAGGATTTCTGGCCGCGCGCCGAAGCTATTCCGACTTGACTGCAGCGCTGGATGCTTTCGGTAGCCAAAGCGCTCCCATGGAGCTTCCCAGCCCGCAGGGGCAGCTCTCGGTCGAGGAGTTGACGATAGCCCCCCCAGGCGCACAACGGCCCACGGTTCTCAATGTAAGCTTTCGCCTGGCGAGCGGCGCTGGGATGGCGGTCGTCGGCCCTAGCGGTTCCGGGAAGACAACGCTGGTGCGTGCCCTGGTCGGAGTATGGAAGCCAATTCGGGGAACCGTTCGATTGGACGAGGCTGCTCTCGATCAGTGGAGTTCGGAACTGCTCGGTGCTCATATCGGCTATTTGCCGCAGGATGTCGAACTGTTCGATGGAACGGTTGCCGACAACATCTCGAGGTTTGGTGGCCAGAGCGACCCAAAAGGCGTCATGGCAGCCGCTCGAGCGGCGGGTGTCGACAAGATGATCATGCGATTGCCTCAGGGATTCCAAACACGAATCGGCGAAGGCGGAACGGCCCTGTCGGCCGGGCAGAGGCAGCTAGTCGGACTGGCCAGGGCACTTTATGGCGATCCGTTTCTTGTCGTGCTCGACGAACCGAATTCCAACTTGGATTCAGACGGCGATGTTGCGTTGGCGGGAGCGATCCTGGCGGTGCGCCAGCGTGGCGGTATCGTGATCGTCGTGGCGCATCGCCCCTCTGCGCTCGTCAATATTGACCAGGTATTGGTCATGTCGAACGGGATGGTCCACGCATTTGGCCCGCGAGAAGATGTTCTCTCGAATGTCGTCCGCCCCTTCCCCCATCCAGCAGTCGTTCCGCTGCAAAAAAATGCAGGCAACGCTTGAGGTCTTATTCCGTGTCTGACGCGACGATTTCCTATGCTCGTGTCGACGACGCAAGTCGTTGGCTCGGAACCAGGCTGACCAACGATCCGGATGGCATCCGTGCCAATCTGGTTCTGGGCGTGGCAACCACCGCCTTTCTGATCGTTGGTGGAGGGACCTGGTTGGGATTAACCAAGATCGCCGGCGCTGTGATCGCGCCGGCGACCGTTGTGGTCGAAAGCAGTGTAAAGAAGGTCCAACATCGGACCGGCGGCACCATCGGCGGGATCTTCGCCCAGGATGGTGATCATGTGCGTGCCGGCGCCGTGTTGGTCAGGCTTGACGACACGCTCACACGCTCAAACCTGCAGATCGTCAGTGAAGATCTCGACCGGGTAACCATCCGTCTGGCCAGGCTCGAGGCAGAGCGGCAAGGACTGCCGGAAATGCAGGTTCCACCCAGTCTGCGTGTGAGGATGAGCGACCCGCGGGTGGCTGCTCTTGTCAACGGAGAACGTGCCTTGTTTGAAAGCCGGGCTACGGCATTGGCTGGCCAAAAGGCGCAGTTGCAGAGCCGCTCGATGCAACTCCGACATCAGATTGACGGTCTCAAGGCTCAGCTTGCCGCGACGAACGACTCCTTGGATCTCCTTACCCACAGCCTTGCCGACGTCCA
The DNA here is from genome assembly GCF_006440615.1 of Mesorhizobium sp. B2-6-2. Classification (NCBI taxonomy): domain Bacteria; kingdom Pseudomonadati; phylum Pseudomonadota; class Alphaproteobacteria; order Hyphomicrobiales; family Phyllobacteriaceae; genus Mesorhizobium; species Mesorhizobium sp. B2-6-2. Next base: position 50,095 of record NZ_VFUG01000004.1, read on the forward strand.
AGCTCTTTACTCCAAGAAATTGGTGTCCAAGGAGCGACTGAGCAATGTCAGCCTGGAAGAGGCTCGTTCTCGCGGTGAGTCGGGGCGACTTGTTGCAGCAATCGCTGAGGTGCAAGCCCACATCAGTGAAACGGACTTGCAGGTGCTTCAGCTCGACGAGCAGATGCGCAGCGACGTGACAAGCGAGCTCCGCGAAAACGAAGCGAAGCGCACAGAACTCGAAGAGCGCAAGATAGTGGCGGACGACGAGCTGGCAAGGACGGATATCCGATCTCCCCAGACCGGCACGGTACAGGAATCCTCTATCCATACCGTCGGAGGCGTAATTGGACCGGGAGAGGTGCTCATGGTGGTTGTACCCGATACCGACAACCTTGTTGTGGATGCGCTCATTCCGCCGACCCGGATGGATGATGTCCAGCCCGGGCAGCGGGTGTCAATCCGCTTTCCCTCTTTCGACGTCGGAACGACACCTGTCTGCGAGGGTTCGGTGAAGCGTATCTCTGCAGATTTGATCAAGGATCAGGAACGCCAGCTTTCCTATTTTTCGGCTCGCATCCACGTCGACAACCAGGCCACCTGCCTGAAGGGTGAGAAAATCCTAAAACCAGGCATGCCTGCCGAAGTTCACATAAGCACCAACGAGCGCAGCGTCTGGTCGTATTTGCTTAAGCCATTGACCGATCAGATTTCCCGGGCCTTCAAACAATAGCGGGACCGCAAACGCGGCCCCCTACTGGCTTGCTGCACGTCCTAGATCGCTGCTGAACCTCACCTCGATCGTATCTCCCGGAAACACTTCTGAATCTTCTTCGACGAGTTGTTTGCGCCATTCTTCACCAATCTTACGCACGATGGTGATCTGGGTCTGAATGGCTTCTCCGCTTACCGGCAACGGCAGAGCGGTCGCGCCAGCGGGCTGTAATTTCTGGCTAGTGGCGTGGAGCCTTGCGGTGGTGTCGGCAAGACGGACATCGGTATCCTTCAACTCGGTCAGCAAACCGATCCTTCGCAGGTTTTCATTGCGCTCGCGTTGCCTGAGATAATCTTCCTGCTGACGTCGCGCCCGCATGAGCTCGACCGATGTCTGAAGCTGCCCATTGGAAGAGAGAAGCGCGGAGCGCCTGACGTCAGACAGCCTGGCGTTGGTCAGATTGCCCGCCTGAAACAATTTCGTCACCCGAGCCAGATCATCCTCATCCGCCTTGACCCCGTCGCTCTCGACCTGCTGGCGCTTGGTCAGAACGTCGATCTGCGCCGCGGCATCCTTTGCGCCCTGATCAACGTAGCTTTGCTCCTGCTGGAAGTTGTCGAGAGAGATCTTCAGCGCCTCTCCCTCGGCGTCGGCAATGGCCGAGCTGAAGGCGGCAGACAATGGTGACCCTTGGGGGGGCTTGGTATCGAAACTTGGCTGATCCTGCAGTTCGGCGCGAATGCGAGCACTGTGGTAGTAGTCGCGGGTGTATTCCCCCCAAAGCGATTCATAGTCGCGCTGCAGATCAACCGGGTCGGGACCAGTCTGATTTACGCGTGAGCGCAAAAGGCTGAGACCGCCAGACACCGCAATCGCCTGTCTCACCGTCATGAGAGGCCGATATGCCTGCTGGCCGGGAGTGAGCACCTCGCCAGTCACGTAGATCGGACGATATTCCGCGACTATCGCGGTCACGTCGCCAGGTTGGACAACGATCATCTGCTCTCGCCCATCGGGCAAACGCTGGTGAAATATCTTGGTAGGCAAGATCGTTTCCATGCGGGCCTGCAGTTCGGCAGGCGTCAGACCGCCGATTGATATCTTCCCGACTTGGGGAAGCGCGATCGTGCCGTCCATCTGGATTACCGCACGTTGAGTTCGTTCCGGTATCGAAGAGATTCCTATTTCGACGATGTCGCCGGGGGAGAGATGGTAGGCTGGCCGTGCGTCCGCAGCGGAGGCAGCATCAACCGCAGCCAGCACACCTATCGCTGCAAGAAGATTTCGGTTCATGAATGCCATCGGTGACATCTCCATTCAGTTCGACTTCGCCTCTTCCGACCAGTCGACGCGGGTGACGAAGTCATAAACAGGTCCGCCGGGCACACCCCAGTTGCTGGACCAGATTACCTGCGAGCCATCGGGCGACGGCGAGGCATGGGTCTCGCTGCGGTAGTCGAAATCAACGCTGCGCGTTTGCGCTATGCGCCGAACCTCTCCGCTGCCATCGAGGCGCAGCGCGATAACCTCTCGTGCATAGGGTGCCATTTCCGGACGGGCCGAAACCTCATTCGGGTCGCCGCCGTAGCTCAGGAACACCCAGCCAGGTTTGTTCAAAGCACGCAGGGAAGCATGCGAGGCCTCGCCGTATTTCATAAGCGCAGTTACTTTCCCGTCAGACAGCCGGCGTTTGATCACCTGATAGCTGTCCGGATAGGATTTGCTGATGCCGACGTAGATCTCGCTCCCATCGGCGTCGACCGTCATGTCGCCATGCCCCGGCCGATGATGCTCTGTCCACTGCTGGCCTGGAGCGCCGTCGATCGAAAAAATAAACGCCTGTTCGGTGCCGTCCGCCAGTGCCTGGATGCAGAGAATATTTTCGCCCAGAGGAGAGATCGAACAGTTCTCATTGACCCCAGCAAGCTGCCCAAGTGCGATATCGGCAAACTTGCTATGCTGCTTGAGATCGTACGCGAAGACGACCTCGGCACCGTCCGATCGAAGTGCACGCACTGCCAGGCGGTTACCGTCTCGGCTCGGGTTGCCTTTGCCTGGTCCGAAGTGCAGATCCCGATAGTCCTTTGAATCGAACAGCACATCCTCGTGATTGCTCCGCGGCGCCCAGGTCGATATTCGCTGGCCTCCAACGCAGATCATCAGATCCGCATTTTGGGGATGCCACTCACATTCGCCCGATCGATCGCGCATCAGCAGCGGTAGGAATGTGTGTCCGTCGAAAAAGCACATTCCGTTGCAGCCGTTGGTTATAACGAGAAGGCTCTGGTCCGCATTCCAGGCTTGGGCGCTGGAATAACGGTGGCTGCAATAATCTTTTATACACGCGACCCCATTTCCAAGCGGCCCGGATTTTGTGATCCGGGTGAATGTTTCCCCAAACGCGGGATCGACCGTAGGACGCAGATAGTCCGGCAACTGCATCGCCGGCGTCGCAACAAAGTGCGTTGACGTATTGCTCGCCTGGCTTGCGGCAGCATGCGGACCAAGGCACGCGACAGCGAAGATCATCGACAACGCTAGTCGGCGACGACAAGTCATGTCATGTAGCCCATTTCCCGGCGCACCCGCCCCTCGCTGAGACGCGCTTTCCACCATGATATGGTGCGCTCCAACCCATCTCGCAGATTGGTACGGGCTCGCCATCCGGTCTGCGTTTCGAATTGCGTCGAGTCTGCAAGCAGCGCGCGAACCTCGGAGTTCTGTGGGCGCAAGCGGCTTTCATCTCGATAGACAGGCTTCTTCGATCCGCTCAACTCGACCACCAGGTCCAGGACCTCCGCGATCGTCGCGGCACGCTGGCTTCCGGCATTGTAGGCATGGCCGAATTTGAGTTCCGCCACGCCTGCGGTCAGGAATGCCGCGGCCGTGTCTTCGACAAAGGTTAGATCGCGGATAGGGCTCGTATCCCCGACCATGATAGCCGAGCAGTTCTTGTCGAGGGCCTGCCTGATTATGGTCGGCACTATCGCCCTCTCGCTCTGGCGTGGGCCGTAGGTGTTGAATGGCCGCAGAGTTACGACGGGAACATCAAATGACCTGGCATAGGCTTCGGCCATCATGTCGGCCCCGATCTTGGATGCCGAATATGGCGACTGGCCCTGCAGCGGATGAGATTCCTTGATAGGCATGGTCAGCGCCGTGCCGTAAACCTCGCTAGTCGAGGTGTGCACGACACGTTCCGTGTCCCACTGACGCGCTGCCTCGAGAACATTCATCGTACCCATGACATTGGTTTCTACGTATGACTGGGCAGCCGCGTACGAATATGGAATCGCGATTAGGGCAGCCAGATGAAAAACCACAGCTTGGCCGCGCATGATCCTGTTCAGGAACGCGCTGTCGCGCACGTCGCCACGCACGGATTTCAGGTGGCCTCGGATGTTGTCCGGCAAATCGTCAAGCCAGCCGTGACTGTCGAACGAATTGTAGAGCGCCAATGCTGTGACATCCGCTCCGTTGCGGACCAGCGCCTCGGTGAGATGCGATCCGATAAATCCATCGGCGCCCGTGACCAGTACCTTTTTGCCTTTGTAGTCCATGACCAATCGTCCCTCTTGCCATGTCCACTCTGACGGTGACACTCACCGGAGTGTCAGCCCGACTGCGCCTAAGTCGCGATCGGCGACGGCGGTACCCGGCCGACAACGGCTAGAAAACCGCGGGCCATCCAGACGGCGTCAGCCACCAGAGTTCGCTGCGGATAATAGGAAAGGTCGATCCTGGCCTTGGCGGGAAACAAGGTTTCGCGATAGTACAGCACCGGATCCGTGAACTTCGGATAGAAATTCGCTTCGTTGCGGAAGAGAACCTGGCTCGGACCGAGTAAGCCAGGCTTGTACTGCAAAACAGCCTCGGCGCCGCCGTGGAAACAATCGGCGAACGCCAGGCTCTCCGGTCGCGGCCCAATGATTGCCATGTCGCCTATGATCACATTCCACAGTTGCGGGAGTTCATCGAACTTTGTCGCGGCGAGCACGCGCCCTATCGTTGTCATGCGCTTGTCGTCGGCGACCGTCAGCGCGAGGCCGTGGGGATCGCATCGCACGTCGAACTTGCGGAACTTGTACATGCGAAAAGGCTGAGCCCCGGCGCCCAAGCGGGTTTGTGCAAACAAAACGGGCCTACCGCCCTCGGCCAGAAGGGCGATGGCGATCAGCAGCATCAGGGGCGCAAACAAGACCGCAGCAACGCTCGCAATAGCAATGTCGATCAAACGCCGCACAGACCCATGGGCCGAGACTGCAACGAAGTGTCGGTGGAGGGATTGATCTGTCGCATTCATGCGGCCGTTCCCGCTTTAGTACAGCCGCTCACCGCAGTTGCCAGTGCCTCCACTACCGCTTCGACCACCGCTGAGGTCATCTGCGGGTGAAGTGGAATCGTCAATTCCCGCTGGGCAAAGTCTTCTGTTCGCGGCAATTGGGTCCCGGGAAAAAGCTCGCGGTACAACGTCATCCGGTGCACGGGCGGATAGTGGATCGTTGTTTGGATTCCCTGGTTGCGCAGTTCGTCGATAACGGCTTGCCTGTCGGCGTATCGCGGCAAAAGTATCGGCATGATGTGGTGCGCCGACCTCCGCGATTCACTGAATGGAACGGCTATTGCCGGGCAGTGTGTTGCAATGAGTCGCCGATAAAGGACGACGAGGATACGCCTTACTTCGTTCCATTCTTGCAGGTTTCCTAACTGGACAAGTCCGATTGCGGCCCGCATCTCGTCCATACGGTAATTGAACCCAAGCATGGTGACGTCATACTGCGGCGTGCGGCTGTTCAGCCGCTGGTGTGTGCCGGTTGTCATCCCGTGCCCGCGCGCTTGGCGAATCCTTTCGAGCAGTTCGTGATCTTGGGCGATTACGGCGCCGCCCTCGGCGGTTGTCATGTTCTTGTTGCCGTAGAAGCTGAAGGCCGCGGCAACGCCGAAGGTCCCTACTTCTCTCAAGCCAGGAGCATGCGCCGCGTCTTCAATGATGTGCAGCCCCCGTACACGGGCGAACCTTTGCCATTGTTCTCGATTGGCCAGATACCCGGCGAAGTGAACGAGAATAATGGCCTTCGTTCGCGGCGTGCATCGGGCCTCGGCTTCCGCCAGCGACATCAACGGCAAGTCGGCCGATTCAATGTCGACAAAGACGGGAGTTGCACCGACATAGAGCACTGAGTTCGCGGTTGCCACGAAAGTTAGCGACGGAACCAGCACCTCATCGCCCGGGCCAATGCCCAGTCCGTGCAAAATGAGATGAAGCGCCGCAGTACAGGAACTCACCGCAACGCAATCGTCCGCGCCATGCATGCGGGCAAACGACTCTTCGAACAATCGAACCTGCTCGCCCATGGTCAACCAGCTGCTATCAATGACCTTTGATAGAGCCGCCTTCTCCGGAACACCCAAAATCGGGGCACTGACCAAGAGCATGGTGACCTCACTCCCAAATCATCATTCGTGTTTGAGTTTCTCGCTGTTTGTCAGGCAGCCGCTGCCGCGACTTCGATCGAAGCCGACTGCTCTTCCCAGGAAATGGCTTGAGCATTCTGGAAATCGTCGACGCGGCCGATATCGAGCCAGAGTCCCTCATGCTTGTAGACATGGACGACCGTGCCTTGCTGCATCATCTGCAGCATCAAGTCGTCGAATCCGAATGGAATGCCGGAGGGAATAAAATTCAGAACATCCGGATTCATGCAGTAGATGCCCATGCTGACGAGATGAGAAAGCGTCGGCTTCTCGCGGAACATCTGCACTGCATCGTCGACTTCGTCGATGACGCCGAAATCCATCTTGATAAGACGGTTGGCGGTAGCGATGGTCACCGGATCCTTGTGCTTGCGGTGGGCAGCTGTGAATCGGCTGAGGCTAAGATCGGTGAGAACGTCGCCGTTCAGCACGATAAAGGGTTCGGTCAGTTCATCTCGGATAAGCGACAGTGGCCCGATGGTGCCCAGCGGCTCCATCTCCTGAGTGTACCGTATTTTCAGATTCCATTGCGAACCATCGCCGCACACGCTGCGGATGAGATGGCCGAGATACCCAGTCGTGATGTAGACCTCTTCAATGCCATTGCGTCGCAGCCACTTGAGAAGCAGCTCGAGCACGGGCCGGGCACCAATTGGCATCAGCGGCTTCGGCAACACCGACGTAAAGGGACGAAGTCGTGTTCCCATCCCACCGCATTGAATAACCGCTTTCATCCGATCCTCCATAGTTCATCGCCGCGTCAATGGTTGGTGCCTGGGTAGACGCGTTCAGACCTCTTTCGACCAGGGTGGGTCGGATAGAAAAGTCGCTACGTGTCCGTCCCGAGCATCTTATGGGGAACGGTATGTGAGCGTTCGAAGGATGTCGTCGTGCAATCGAATGGCACCAATCCATTGCCTCCGCAGGTTCAGCGACTAGGCCGGTCCGCCCCCGTCCGCCGCGAGGCACGATGGCGCCGAATATGCCGACCTGCATCTGCAAAATTGCTTAGCCACGAGACCTTCAAATGCCCCAGTGCGGACCTCAGAATCCACCTGCTGGAATTTACGTCTCGCTACCGCTCAAACAGCTGATGCCACATGGAATTTTGGTAATTGGCCATAGACACGCATGATCGCGACATTAGCGTTCTGACAAAGGCAGAGACGGTGCGATTCTGGCCGATTGAACGGTCCTCGGAAAAAAGAAAGAGATTTTTCCGCCATAGAGGAATATATTAGCGGTACGGCGCGCAAGTGATGCGGATTTCTGGGCGTTCGACGAGTGGTTGGCCACCGCCAAGGCCGTTCCCCGATTGATCGTTTAGCCGCATTAGGCGTTTCAGGGCCCGCTTTGTAGGGCCTGCGTTGGGGTGGAATGCAAATGTATCGAGTCGTCATTGCGGACGATCACGGTTTGTATCGTCGTGGGCTAAGTTTGGCGCTCAAGGCCGAGCTCCCGGAACTGGAGATATTCGAAGCTGGATGTTTTGATGCCGCTGCCAGTGTCCTGGCTGAGCGGGACATCCATCTTGCCATTCTGGATCTGAACATGCCGGGACTGTTCAACCAGCAAGTGCTCGGCGACTTTTTGTCAGCGTATCCGGACACCCGTTTTGCAATCGTTTCCGGGAATGATTCACGAGCGGAAATATTGAAAGCCCTATCGATCGGACTGCACGGCTATATCGTGAAATCTCAGACGGACCAGGAAGTGGTGTCGGCAGTGCGCGAGATTCTGGCAGGCCGCATCTATGTTCCGGCGCTGTTGTCCCGGCCTTCCGGGGGTCCCGGGTCACACGCACCCCAATCGGCAAGGGCATGGACCCAACGGCGGATGGGAGCGGCCAGCCTTAGCAAGTTGACTTCAAGGCAACGTGACGTGCTCAAGCTGATGGCGGAAGGCTTCTCAAACAAGGAGATAGCTCGCGATTTGGACATTTCCGAAGCAACGACAAAAATCCACGCCGCTGCGGTAATGCGTGAGCTGGGAGTACGCAACCGCACCGAGGCAGCCGTCGCGCTACAAAACTGGCGTTCGAAATATACTGACTAGGGCGCGATTTCACGTCGAGACAACCGCAGCGAATATCGTAGACCGCCTTCAAATATTTCCAGCTTCGAGGCATGGCCGATAAGCGGCGCGGTATTGACGCCCAATATCATCGAACCAATCCCATGGCCGATGTTCTTGGCTTTCCTGCGTCTTCCCGATTCTATCCAATCGAAGACGACGTCATCGCTTTCTCCACTATCAGCCCATCTAACCTCAAGGCGCCCTCGGGAACCGCCAAGCGCGCCGTGTTTGACGGAGTTCGTCGTAAGCTCGTGAACAACCATTGCGAAGGTTTCGGCAGCGCCGCTTGACATCATGACGTCAGGGCCATGGGTCTTTATCTTTCGCGTTTCCATGTAGGGCAACAGTTCCTGGACCACGAGGTCCCGGAGCAATACCGAACTGGCGGTGCGGCCGGAGATCATCATATGCGTGACTTCAAGCGCTCGTATCCGATCGATTAGGTCCTCCTTGAACTTCATGACATTGTTTTCCGGAGCACTAACCATTTTGACCAGCGCTATCACGACCGCGAAAAGATTGCTGAATCGATGGCGCTGTTCGATCAAAATACGGTCCCGTCTCCTGACCGTGGCGCGCAAAAGCGTGGTCTGCCGACGTTCAGTCAGGTCAGCTGCTATCCCGATCAGCAGCTGCTGATCGTGATACCGCTCCTCCCGTCCGCGCAGAGCGACCCAACGAATAAGTCCATCCGATCGTCGCACCCTAATCTCGACGTCGTAATTCGTGGTCGCGCCGGATTCTTTGGGAAGTGCAAGCTTTGGCCAGTCCGCGGAATAGACGACGGCAGCTAGCTCGTCTATCGGCCGACTGGTGGCGCGCGGCAGACCTAAGATTTCCCAAAATTTGTCGGAACCCGTGACAACGCCGCTTTTGAGGTCGACTTGCCAGGTTCCCAACCGCCCCGCCGAAAGCGCCAGATCAAGCCGCTCCTTCTGAACCCGGATCGCTTCGCGCGCCGTCCGTCGTTCCGAGATGTCATCGACAACGATGATCGCGCTCTCTGAAAGGAGGCCGTCGGAACGGTACGACGATAGGTTCAGGCGAGCCCAGAATGTGGAACCGTCCTTCTTCTTCAATCGGACTTCCATATCGAATGGCATCGCGGACTTGCCTTGATCGGCAAGCGCTTCAACAACGCTGTCGCGATCATCGGGATGAACAAGTTGCGCAAGCGGAAATTGAGCAAGGTCGGCTTCGGTATATCCCGTCAGTTCACTAAGACGTTTGTTGGATTGCAGAAGCTCGCCTCTTTCATTCGTGTTCGCAAAGCCCAGGGCCGCACGCTCGAACACCGAACGGAAGCGGCTTTCGGTTGCCTCGACGGCGGCCAATCGAATTTCGGCGACCTCCAGGGCCTCGCTAAGGTCCTGCCGCAAGCGGTGGAACATGAAGGCGATCATAAAGCCGGAAACCAGGAGAAAGATTGCTCGCGGCCAGTCCTCTGCGGGAATTGAACCGCGCAGAAGTCGTTCGGCCCCGAGGCTGGCGGCGACTGTCACGACGGTCGCAATGATTGCTCCGCAACGCCCAACAAGATATGCAGCGACAATTATAGCTGGAATAGATGATATGAAGGTTGCTTCAGTTTCCGTATGAATTAAGTTTGTTATTACGAATATTAGTGTGACAACTAGCACCAACATGGAAGCCATGTGAGCTAGCGAGATGCCCTTCAAGGCCGAAACCAATCTACGCAGATGCAGCCCCATATCCCGCAGACTACAACTTTCGGATTAGTCCGTCGAGCCTAGAACTCCGCCGCCTGATCTAATACCACAGCCGGATTGCGGCCCTCAAATCCAAGCTTACTATCATTTACGAAGAGCGTCCGGTTCGCTGGACTCATTGTAAGAGTGCATGAAGAAGCCGCTGCAAACCTCTGGGATCAAAGGTTTTTGGCAGAGGCATCTGTTTTGAGAGTCAAGCGTAACGATTGGAGATCTTAGCGGTTTTCGGCCAACAGGGGTGGGAAGGCAATGTCTTTCATCGATAGGCACAACGACACCGTTGCGAATAAGCGTCATATTGAATTGAGCACTGCTTACGGCAGTGTTGCTCGCCTGGCACGCTACACGTCGGACAGGCAGGGTACAGCATGCGCGTCAAAGCGCCGGAGCCTGGAATCCGTCACCGGCATGCTGGACCGCATTGGCTGTGGCTTCCTGGTCCTCAATCGCGAGAAAAAGGTGGTGGAGTGGAACACTGCCGCTCAAAGCACCTTTGAACGACAGGGTGAGACGGCCGGCACGGCTCCGGAGCTTACGGCTGCGCTGAGGCGGCTGGTCGCGAACGTTCCAACCAACTTCCTGCCAGGTTCGTTGTCGTGGGTGGTGATCCGCACCACTGACGATCGGCCGGTGATACTCAATGAGGGCGGAGTGATTGCGCCCGACGGAACAAGTATCGTAGCATTGTTGGACCGGGAGACCCGGTCCTCGGCTAATCCTCAGACATTGCAAAAGATGTTCGGCCTCACGAGCGCTGAAACTCAGCTTGCCATGAGGTTAGCTCAAGGGGACGCACCATTGGAAATCGCCCGCAGCTGGCATCTGAGCCGCACCACGATCCGATCCCAGCTTGCCTCGCTGTTTGCCAAAACTGAAACTAAGCGCCAGGGTGAACTGGTAGCTCTGCTCGGACGAATTTCCGTATTGCCGTGATAGTGCCGCCTCGACCGCGAGGCGGCGCATGTCCGGTATGTTGGTTTGGCATTGCGTCTGTGCGAGCGCATTCCTGCCTGATCCAGATATAGCCGACGATCTCGATGCAAAAATTTCGAAGCGGGGCAATTCGTCATGGCCGGACATAATTCCAAGACCACGGGCGTGCTTGACGCACAACCTGACAAATCCCGTTCAACAGGGACGAAATCCGGTCGATCCAGTCCGGACATGGCGGTTATGCAGCTGGCACGAAAAGGTCCTATTGTAGTCACCGGCGCCGCAGGCTTTATCGGGTTTCATGTGGCGTCGCGGCTTTTGCGTCACGGTGCGCGGATCATAGGCGTGGATAATTTCACGCCCTACTACGATCTAAAGCTCAAGGAAGCGCGTTTTGCGCACCTCTGCGCCGAGCCAGGTTTCACTCCGATGCGTATGGATCTGGCGGATCGATTGTTGGTGCAAGCTTTGTTCTCCGACTTTCAACCATCGTATGTCGTCCACCTGGCTGCCCAGGCGGGCGTGCGTTACTCCCTTGTCGACCCGCATGCCTATGTTCATTCCAACATCGTGGCGTTTCTCAATGTTCTAGAGGGTTGCCGGCACTTCGACATCAAGCATCTGGTCTACGCTTCATCTAGTTCGGTTTACGGCTCCAACCAAACCGTACCTTTTTCCGAACATGGCGGCGCTAACCATCCAATAAGCTTCTATGCCGCCACCAAGCGCTCGAATGAAGCCATGGCGCATTCGTACAGTCATCTATTTGGCTTGCCGGTGACAGGATTGCGGTTCTTCACCGTCTACGGTCCATGGGGCAGGCCCGACATGGCTGTCTACGCGTTTACCCACGCCATCGCCGAAGGACGCGTGATCGAGGTGTCCAATGCCGGCCGTGTCTGGCGAGATTTTACCTACATCGACGATATCGTCGAAGGGGTGGTTCGAATACTCGCAACGCCACCGCGTGCCGACCAGAATTGGGACGGTCGCGCAGCTGATCCAGCTACCAGCTCAGCCCCCTATCGCCTGTACAACATTGGCAATGACCAGCCAGAAGAGATCAATAGGCTGATCGCGATTATAGAGACAGCCGTAGGTCGCAGAGCTCTCAGGAGGGATGTGCCTTTGCCTCCAGGTGATGTTCTCGAGACACGCGCCGATGTAGGCGATCTTCGCCGGGCCGTAGACTTCGCGCCGGCGACCACGCTCCAGGATGGCGTTGCCCGTTTCGTCGAATGGTATCGACACTTTCATGGAAGCGCGACGGCCTCCGAGACGGAGCAACAAACGCTCGTGTCAGCGTAGATTGCCGGCAGTTCGCGCTGCTCACTCAGACCCGCGCGGTCAGCTCACTGGCGTCGCCTGAAGGTGCGGCTCTGTCGGCGATCTCTCTCAACGCGCTCGCCTCGCTGATCGGCAAGAACGAGGCATTCTCTGCGTCTTTCTCGTTTGGCGCCTCAGCGAGACGCCGGCACGCAAGCCGCCCGTCCGCACGCACCTTGATGCCTGCATTAGAATGGATCACATCGCGCCAGCCGGGGTGTGTCACGCCTCGACCGATGGCTGGTGGGGTTCAACAAAAGGTTTGACGGGTATCCCGGTCACCAATCCCAGAGCATCAAGTCAGCGCAAGAACCAAGTCCGCTGGGTGCTTTCGACCGTGCGGCTGTTAAAGGACGTAATCGCGTAGATCAGTCCGGGCGTGATCTTAAGTCGCCTGCGAATATAAATCGCCATGGCGACGTTCCATACGACCAGGGCAAGCGCCAGCCCTATTGCTGCGCCCAGCGGACCGTAGATCTCTACTCCGATGGCACAGCCGACGACACCGAAAGCTGCCCCGAGGATCATCGTCACAGCGGCCGCCCATTCGTTTCCGGTCATGGTCAAGAGATTAAGCTGCGGTCCGCACAGGGCCACGAATACGTAGCCGAGCATCAGCACCCGCGCGATCGGTGCTCCAGTTCCGAAATCTTCACCGAACCAGCTTAAAAGCGGCCGAACGATCAAGAGCAACGGGATTGCCATTGCTATTGCGGCACCGGAAGAAAGCAGGGCAGCTCGTGAAAACAGCTCTTGCAAACCTCTTCGGTCATTTTTTGCGTAAAGCGTAGCTGCCGTCGGCGAAAACATTGTAGAGACGGCCACCAACGAGAGACCGACAAGCAATGCGACATTGAGCCCCAGGGCGAAAATGCCTGCGTCGCGTATGTGGCCGGTCCAGCCGAGCACCATTACACCCGCTCTGTTGATGAAGACGTCGAGACCCGCCATCAGCATGATGGGGGGGACCGCCGACCACCAATCCTTGGACGCATCGGCAGGTTCGGCATGTCGCAAACCCGGCGGCTGAAATCTTGCTAACAGGACAAAGACGAATGCGACTGTTACGGCCGAACTCGTCAGCACCGCTTGCATGACCAACGGTGCATTCAGAGTCCACGAACCGGACAAGGCGGCGGCACTTAGCAATGTGAGCAGCAGTCCATCACGCACAATGCGTTCTGGCAGAAGGGCAGAAACGCCGCCGCCGAAGGCACGGATGAGAGCCGCGCCCAAGGCTGAAGTCGTGACCAGCGGAACGGCGGCCATACCCAAGAGCTGGCTGATCTCAAGTTCCCTGTTGTGTGAGGACGAAGACAGAAAGATGTAGGTCGCCCCTGCCAAGCCGAATAGAGACGCCACTGCCAACGAGCGTTGAAAGGCAAATCTGATTATGCCGTGGGCCAGATCCAGGCGCCCCTGGGCCCTGTAGGCGGATACAAAGCGCAACAACGATACGTTGAAGCCAAGGGTTGCGAGATATGCGAGCACCGATGTGGTTGAAAGGACGTAGGAGTAGATACCATAGCTGGTAGAGCCTACGATACGAGCAATCAGCAATTGCGCCAGGCTGGTTAGACCTGCCCCAGCCACATAGATCATGAGTGCAAAAACAGTGGCATAGCCCAGGCTACGGTTTATTTCTTCCTTCCCGAGCGTTACCGCGTCGTTTCCAGCTGCGGAATTTAGGGGGTTCTGTATTGTGATGGTATCCACGCCGTCATCAAGGTAGGCATTGTCTACCGTCAGCGGTTGCGATGAGCGGACAACTTGATGTCGGTACATGGGAGTGACCTGATCGCGGGCCATCTTGAAGGCGATCTTGCGGCTGACGAGTTCAACGCTTTTCGACAACGATCGGTCGTCGAGAGTTTCGACGGAAATTGTTTTCCTGTCGGTTGCCACAAGGATGTCATTGATATTTTGAAACACTCCGAAAGCTCGCATGCTCGCTTCGAAATCCGCATCGAGAATGCGTTCGGCCGGAGCCGCCTGCATCATCCGCTCCCGCAACCGCGCCTCGGCTGCTGCACGAGGCAATACCACTCGCAAGGTAAAATCCGCGGTAGGAGTGACCTTTAGCGCTCTTGCAATCGCAACGTTGTCGACGCACCCGTGAAAAATCGACAGTGACGCAACAGCTTGCACGTACCCTTGGTCGAATATTGTAATCTCTCTGCACTGTCGCGCTTGATCCCAACGACTGGAAAGGTTTATGATTTTTTGCCAGACCCGAGCTCGCCAAATAAATTTCCTTGGCTCAATCGCCTTTAGCATCGACGACGAGATCGACAGATATTTTATCAAGTCCGACGTGTATATAAACAGTTTTGCAGTTGAGAATATTGCAAAAAATACTCTATAAATAAACGTAAATATCCCAAGATCTACACTTCTTGACCTTCTACTTGCTTTGTGACTGAAGACCACTTTCGTAGCGTAGCCCTGCTCGCGCAGCGATTTGGCAAGCGCATGGGCAAAGACTGCTTTGCCAGCTCCAGGCGGTCCAAAGAGTTCGATAATCATTTCTTGCGACCCAGGGGCTTGAGTGCCTTATCGTTTTCCGAACAGCAGAAGATCGCCACTGTCCCCAAAATGATATTTGGCGTGCTGCTTGAGATTTACTCCAGTGAGAGCAATCCCTACCGGAGCGGATCTCGAACCATTAGGCTGCAGCGATTCCAGAATGCCGCGTGCGACACTGCGCGGTGTCTTGGCCCACCGGACAGCAAAGATAACGGCATCTGCCCAACTGCTGAGCAGTCGGGATTCCGGACCGTGCAACCCTGGCGGCCCGTTGAGAATGACAAGATTGTACACGGCGCCCAGCTTGTCCGCGAAGTGTCGCGGCACATCGACGTCAACCAACAGCTTCAAAAGATCGTCCGAAACTATGGGTGCGGCCATGAAATCGATGCCGATACCGGGCATGCTCACAACAGCCTCGTCTAACTCGCAGCGGCCCTTCACATAATCCGCAAACGACTTATGCGGCTTGGAAATGCTGAATTCGCGCACAAAGTCGTTGGTCAGTTGCTTATCCTGCGGGTCAAGGTCGATGAACAGGACATTGCTGCCCAGGCGTGTGGCCGAGAGCGCCAGGCTCCATGCCAGCTCTGTTTTCCCATCACCCTTATCGCTGGAAGTGACGAGCATCATCTGCGACGATCGTCCCGGGGCCGGTTCGGGGGCCACATTGATCAATAGGGACAATGCAGCGCGGCCATAGGCGGAATTTTTCTGGCCTAGAGTGAGGGTCTGCAAGCGCTTGGCACTCGCTCTTGATGTCCTGGGCAATAGCCCAACGGCAGGGAAGCCGAGCGCTGCTTCTGTCTCAGCCTCACCGCGCATTGTGCGGCTCATGCGACTTTTCAAGAGAACCAAGACGCCCCCGATGAGGCCGAATACGACCATACCCGGCGGGATAAGGAAGATCGGTGAAAGGCTCTTCGGGTTACTCGGTGGCCATGCCGCCGAAATTATCGAAACTCCCGCAGACGGAACCGCGATGCGGTTCCTCAAATCCTGTTGCCTGTTCAGAAGATCATTGTACCGCTGCGTCAATATGGTGACTGCCGGCTCCAATGCGTGAAGCCCGGAAAGCCTGCCTGCTGTGTCGGCTACGACCGCGTCAAGCACATTTTCGCGCGCCTCCAGAGCGGAAACCTGCGCGCGATAGATGTCGGCTTCCGACTTGATGCGTTCGATGCTCTGTTCGATTTCGCGCTTGACGGCAACATTCAGATCCGCATTGGCCGCGGCGCCGCTCTGCCGGGCTATTAGATCGCTCAGCGTCGGCGATCCGATTGCGCTCGCAAGCGTGGCGTTCGTGGCGCCGGACCGTTGCAATTCTTGAATATGCTGAACACGGGCCTCGGCTGTGGACAGGTTTGCGCGAGACAATGACAGTTGCTGATTAAGCTCGGCCGTGTCGCGGACAGCATTGTCAACGGCACCCTGGTCGACAGTCCCGTGACTTAGCCGGTATTTTTCAAGGCGGTCGGTCGCTTGCGCGAGATCGGACTGCACGCCAGGCAGCGCAGCGACGACGGATGCGAGCTCCAACCTATCAGCGGCCTGAGCAGTCCGTGCGAGATCCTGGACATACACTTGCGCGAATGTATTGGCCACGAATGCCGCCCGGACGGGATCCGGATCGGTAAAGCCGATGGTAATGACTCGCGATCGCAGTTCCTGCCCGACCCTGACGTAGCGCCTCAACGCCTTCAGCCTCGCGGCCTCCCTGCCCTCTGGGGTCATGTCGGCGTGATCCGGCCAAATCCCGGCCAAGAATGCACCTGCAAACGATTGCGATTTGGCGGGGGAAGCAGCGTTTTGCGCCGCGGCGCCATTGAGGTTGGCCTGCCGATCGGGCGTTGCCTTATAAATTGCGTCAATTACCCGACGCAGATGAGATTGTGAGGCCAGCATCGTCAGATGGTTGTCAATGCTGGTATCGAGCATATCCTGCCCGCCCGTCGGCTGAGGAGCGCTTCTGGTCGGACCGTCGACGATGATTTGCGTGGTGGCCTCATACAACGCCGGCTTGGCGAAGCCGGCTAGACCCGCAACCGCACCGCCCAAAACAGCCATTGCGACCAAAAACCATTTGCGCGCCGCCAAGGTAACCAACAATTGGCCGAAAGGGGTCAGGTCTTCTCGAGGGTCACGTAGCGGACGCCGCATGCGCGGATTGGGCTCTCGCACTTCGACGCGCATCTCTGTGTTGCGCGGTAGCTTCGTTCGCCTAGCTATCGAACCTTCCATTTTAAACTCCCGTCATCTCAAGCATGCGCGACTGTTTCGCGGGCACTGGAAGCCGGTTGGCGTCGGCGCGCCATGCCAGGAACATCAATGTTGCCCAAAGATCCCGGGAATGATCCCGCTTTCCGTTGACATGATCGCGCCAGCACGTCTGGACCCTATCGATGTCCAGAAGCCCATCTCTTGACTGGCGCATGTCGGCAAACAGGTCACTCGCCCATGCGCGCAACGGTCCTGTCAACCAGACCGCAATCGGAACATCGAAGCCCTGCTTAGGCCTATCTATCAGCCGCCGGGGAACGTAGCGGTGCAACAACTGTCGAAGCAGCCACTTGCCTCGTCCATGGCGAACCATTGCATCCGATGGCAGCCGCCAGGCGAATTCAACGACGCGATGGTCGAGCAGCGGGCAGCGGCCTTCCAGCCCGTTCGCCATGCTGGCTCGGTCCAGCTTCACCAGGATGTCGCCCGGCAAATATCCTGCCATATCGTTGTAGAGGAGCCGGGACAGCAAATCGTCGAGTCGCGGTGTTCGGCGAGTTGACGCCCGGTGGCCAAATCGGGTCAGGCTTGTCGTCGATGACCCTGCCAGGCGCTGGTACAGTTCTTCCTGGTCCGAAGCGGCGAGCAATTGAGCCAATCGCTCCAGCCGATCACCGCGCAACGCATGGCCGAAGAGCGCTGAAAGTGGCAGCCTGCCAAAAAAATCGTAACGGGTGGCGCGCGCCACAAGCCCAATGCTTGCGGCAACTGAACCACGCAGCGAAGAAGGCAAACGACGACGCCGATTTGCTCGCGCCGCCATCAGATGGCGAGCGTAACCGGCGAAACATTCATCGCCTCCGTCGCCCGTCAGCGCCACAGTGACGTGCTGGCGAGCAAGTCGCGCCACCAGCAGGGTGGGGATTTGCGATTCGTCGGCGAACGGCTCGTCCCAGGCACTGGGCAATTCCGGAATGACATCGCGTGCGGAAGCGGGGGAAAGGTGCAGCTCTGTATGATCGCTGCCTATGTACTGGGCGACCGCTGCAGCATGAGGAGCTTCATCGAATCCATGCTCCCCGAAGGCGATCGTGAAAGTGCGAATAGATTTTCGGGATTGGACCTGCATTAGCGCGGCTACGGTCGAGCTATCTACGCCGCCCGACAGGAAGGCGCCGAGCGGCACATCCGCGCACATGCGCTCTCGAACAGAAAGCCGAAGCAGCCGATCGAGTTCATTCGTCAAATCTTCGTCGCTGCCGACGATCGGGTCTTGCCGGCCTGTCGCGGCGACGTCTGCCAACGACCACCAGAATCGAACTTTGTTTCGAACGGTTCCCGTACGGCGCGCTTTTGCGAAATCCGCTGCAGTTAAGGACAGGGCCGATCCCGGCGGCAATTTGAAAACGCCACGCCAGATACAACTGTCGTCCGGCACCCAACCCTGCGACAGCATAGCCCTTACGGCGCTGGGATTGAGTTCCGGACGGAAACCCGGGAAACACCGAATGGCCTTGAGTTCGGAGCCAAAAACCAGGGCATGGCGGGTCGGGGCGACGTAGATCGGCTTTTCTCCCATCCGGTCGCGGGCCAGATGAAGAGTTCTCGTTTTTGCGTCCCACAATCCGAACGCGAACATGCCGACAAATCGCGTAAGCGCAGCTTCGAGCCCCCACTGCTCCACGGCCCCAAGCACAACTTCCGTATCGCATGTCCCGCGAAAGGTGTGGCCGGCGTTCTCAAGCTCTCGGCGCAAGTCCCGAAAATTATATATCTCCCCATTGAAGGTGATTATGTACCGGCCGCTGTCCGAGCGCATGGGCTGGGCGCCGGTTTCCGACAAATCCACGACTGCCAGGCGGCTGTGGCCGAAAGCGACACCAGCCTCCACATCTTTCCAGAAGCTTTCGCCGTCGGGCCCTCTGTGACAGAGGGCTGTTGTCATCTGCGCTATAGCTGCGAGCGGCCTTGTGCTGGGCGAGTCTGGCGCAAGAAGGATCCCGGCGATTCCGCACATATCAACGGCTCCTCGCTCCTGCAGTTGCCCCGATAGGCTTGCGCTGCCCGGCTACGAGGCAAAGTGTGATCGAGAACCAAACGATCGGGTGGCGAATGACCAAATGCGGGAAGCCGAAGATGCCGATCGACAACGCGAGTGCCACCAGAGCGTCGAGCCTTGCACGCCAGGCAGAGATGGCCGCGATGCCAAGGATCCACAACAGGGCGAGAACCGCTAGAATGCCTCCTTGAGTATACAAATCCAGTAATGTGCTGTGAGCCTCGAAAGGCAGGTCGATAAACTCCTTGGTCACGACAGATCTGTCGACATGTGGTCCTGGGCCGAGGCCCAGCGAAGCAGACCCCAACCCCTTGCCCAGAGCATTGGTCCAGATATTGATGCGCAGACTGGCTGTCTCGGCCGTCGCCTCACCACCCTCGCCTTTGGTCAGGCTCTTGGCGAAGTTTTCAACAGTGCTCGTTTCCGCAAGCACATAGGGTGTTGCGGAGATTGCAAGGGGGAACAAAGCAAGCAACAGCAAAAGGCTGATTTGACGACCAAGAGTGACCCTTCCGCCAACCGCGACCCATCTCCGGACGCGCAACATCAGGAAAACCAGACCGGTTATCACTATTGTCAATAGATAAGTATCGCTTTTAGTCAATCTTCCGACGTATATTATGAGAACAATACTTACAATGCCAAACGTCCTGGCTATCATATTACTTGTTGTCATTGAAAGGTACAGCGCAAGAGGACCGAACAGCGCGCAATAAAGAGCCAGTTGGTTTGGGTTGTCCGACCATCCTGTGAACCTGTCCCAAAACCAAGGGTTCACTCCGGACTGATGGAGCAAGCCGAAGCCAAGCGCCAATTGGAAAACAAAACACGCGTTCGCAATGACGATCACCCACCACGCGGTGCGACGCAGATGACGATCCGCCTGAGGATCAGCCGCAAGCAGACATGTAACGAATGCCAGCAATAGATAGGCAATCATGTCGTGAACCGGCGCGTCCATGTACTGAACGCTCGTAAGCATGCCGACAATCAGGCCTAGCCCGAGAGCGAATGCCATGATCCCCCAGAAGGCGGCAAAAATCGAAAGGGCCGGCGTGGCTTCAAGTCGACCACCGGCAAGTACGCGGCCAATCGAAATCAGTATCCAAACCGCCAGCAACAATTCGCTGATTCCGAACGGCGCCCCTGGAATTTCGAGTTGCGATGCATAAGCCATTGCAACGCCGCCGGCCAACAGGACGTCTCGGATCATTGGCGCACCTCGCCCAACGGACCAAATGCGGCATTCTTTTCGGTCTGCGGGGCCTGAACTGAGGCGCCAAGGGCTTTGGCATCAAGAATATGCCGGTAAAGATCGCAATACTGGGCGACCACCAGCGGCAGCGCGAAATGCTGCTTGACGAATTCGATGGAACGAGCGCCCATGGCCGCCCCGGCGGGGCGGTCGGCCAAGACTTGATTTATCCTGGAAGCAAATGCCTCGGCATCGCCAGGCGGAACCAGGTATCCGTTCCAGCCGGGCTGGACCACTTCGTTGCAGCCCGGCATATCTGACGCCACGATAGGCAGCCCAGCCAATCCCGCCTCGAGCAGGACGCGTGGCACTCCTTCCCGATATTGTGTCGGAAAGGCAAACAAATCCGCCATGCCAAGAAGGGCAGGAACATCGCGCCGTGAACCCAGGGCAATGACATGAGGGGAATGGCGTTCGATTTGCGATTTGTCGACGGCGAACGGCCCCTCGGATTCCCATGGACCGACAAGCACGAAACGCGCATTCGGCCTTTTCTCAAGAACGCGGGGTACTGCCTTAAGCAGCGTTGGGATGCCCTTCTCGCGCGTCAGCCGGCCGACGAAAATTATCACTTCAGCCGATGACAGCCCAAGCTGCTCGCGCATCGCCTGCGATGGCGGAGCGCTCTGTCTGGCCCTGATAAAGCCGTCGATGTCGATGCCGGAACTGCAGATCAGGTGACCAGTCCCGCGCCCGATGAGCCGGTAGCGCTCGAAGAACGCCTTGTCATCACGATTTTGGAAAACCGTGGCAGCCGTCCAGCGCGACGAAAGCCACTGCAGTCCCGAGAAGATCGGGCGCAGCGCCATAGCCCTCGGCTCACGAGAAGAAAACGTCCAGCCAAGACCATTGATGGTTCGGATGACCGGAACGGCCCCCCTTATCGCCAACGGCGTCAAGAGATTAGGCTTGGTATCAAAGCTCTGTACAATGTCCGGGTGCAGGTCCGAGATCAGTCTTCTGATCGTCCTTACGGCGCCTCCACTCCCGCTGGAAAATCGGTCGAAGCCGTAACGTCGATGCGGAATGTCGTGCTGCGAGAATGCTGTGTCCGGACCGCTCGACACCGCAGTGACTTGGAAGCCCTTCTGACGCAGCGACAGCAGAAACGGAATCCTGAAGGCGTGGTCCTCGCCTCCAACACACACAAGATGCGGATTCATGCTGTCTCCCCCGACCGCCCGTCCGACTGGGGTCGCGTGCACTGGTCAGCATTTCTTCGTGCTTCCATGATCCTGGTTCGCTACTCAGATACATGTTTTGCGCCAAGGTTCACGGTACGGGCAGGCTTGCCCAATGTCCTCGTCCGTTTGAATGAGCGGACCGATCTCAGGGTGCGCGCGGCTGCGTCGGAGCGCGAATTGAATGTCCATTTCGGCGAGGGGATTCGAGGCTCGGCTGCCTCTGAGCCGGTGACAAGATCTCAGCTTGAGTTGCGTCGGTTCAACCGTTCCTCAAGTCCAAGTTCGGCGAACGCGGCTGATCGTAGAAACCCTGGACCTGACGAGCTATCGACGAAGATACATTCCCAGCAAAATGCCTACAGGAAGAGAGCACTCAAGCGAAGTTTCCTTCGCTTAGAAAAAGGGAGTGCCTCGCACTGGTCATACCCGAGAAAATTTCAAGTTTTCCCAAAAATCCGGGAATTGATCCTGACAACCGTTTCCTTATTGCTGTGTTCTGTGCCCAGCATCAATGATTCTATCGGTATCGGGTTGTTTTGGTTCCAGCAGCGTTTCGATCACCGCATCGTCGGTCTTTGTGGCCTGAAGGTTGAACAACGGAATCGTGATATCCCCGGCTAATTTGATGCATCATCAAACACCGAAATTCGATGCAAATCACTGTAAGATTAGGCGTTTTTGGTGCTGCTAAACTCGTCGATCAATCATTCTATCAACGTATTTCCGTATTTGATTTGGCGCTAATGTACCCTCTCGGTTAGGCAGGGAGTGGGGCGCTTATCAATCAGAAGAAGGATGTTCGCATGGCTACCATGCATTACGCCTATGGCGCCCCCGCCTCCGGCGCCATAGCTGATGGCTTCAACTTGATCGACCTTCAGTACGCGTCGTCGGTCAACGCGCTGCCTAACGGCACCAAGGCTTTGATATATCTCAACGAAAGCAGCGGGGTGACCCAGTCTTTCATAGACAAGGTGACGCCCCTCCTCGGCAATTCCAAGGTTTTTGGCTTTTATCTCACGGACGAGCCCGACCCCACGGGCAAATATCATACACAGGTCAGCGCTGCGAATCTGAAGGCCGAATCCGACTGGATTCACTCCCATTTCCCGGGTGCGAAAACCTTCATTACGCTGATGGACATGGGGTCGTTCACGGCCTCCGATTACACCAACACGTACAATCCCGCCAACACGGGAATAGACTATTACGGGCTCGATCCCTACCCCGTGCGCTCGACCGCGGTCGACTTCAACTACATCGACAGAGCCGTCGCTGCGGCGGAGAAGGCGGGCATTCCGCAGAGTGCGATCATTCCTGTGTTCCAGACGTTTGGCGGCGGCGGGTGGTCGACCAATACGGGCGGGTCTTATGTGATGCCTACCACCGCCCAGGAACAGACCATCATGGACCATTGGGCAAAGCTCGTTCCGTCGCCAGCCTTTGACATGGCCTATAAGTGGTCCTCGCAGAATGGCGAGACCTCGCTTGGCAACACATCGTCAATGCAGGCGTTTTTCCTGGATCACAACACCCACACCAGCACCAGCACCAGCACCAACACTGGCACCAGTACTGGTAGTAGCACTGGCACCAGTACCGGCACGACAACGCCACCTCCCGTCACGGCCCCGATCGCCGACATAAAAGGCACCAGCGGCAATGACGTTTTACGCCCGGCCGACAACGCCGCACACACGATGGCGGGCTATGGGGGCAATGACGACTACTATGTCAACAATGCCGCCAGCAAGGTGGTCGAGGTCGCTGGCCAGGGCCAGGACAGGGTGTGGACGTCGGTGAGTTATGCGCTTGCTGCCGGCCAGTCGATTGAAGTCCTCGGCACCCAGAAGGACGCCGGCACAACGGCAATCAACTTGACCGGCAACGAATTGCGTCAGCACATCATCGGGAATGCCGGCGACAATGTCATAAAGAGCGGTGGCGGCGGCGATTGGCTGACCGGCAATGGCGGCCACGATACCTTTGTTTTCAATACCGCCCTCGGCAAGAGCAATGTTGCCACGGTTACCGACTTCAGCCCGTCTGTGGACAAGATCCAACTGGATGACGCTATCTTCAAAGGGCTCAGCGTTGGGGCGCTCGCAAGCAGTGCTTTCCATACCGGTACCGCCGCTCACGACAGCACCGATCATATCGTCTACAACAGCACGACCGGAGCGCTCTACTTTGACAGTGACGGCGCAGGCGGCGCAGCTCAGATTCAATTCGCCGCCCTTTCCCCGCATCTTGCGGTTACGGCGAGTTCGTTCGCCGTGGTCTAAGGCGGGCATACTCTTCATGGCGGTCTAGCGCAGGCTCGTACCCGCCATAAGATTGCCGTCGATAGGAGCCTCCAAGCTCCGCAAAGCAGGGCATTACCGGCGACAATGTTCGCCGGTAATGCCTACTTCACCGTCACCGACTTCGTCAGATTGCGCGACCGGTCGACGTCGCCGCCCCTGAAGGCGGCGGTGAAAATAGCCAGCATCTGGATCGGCACGCATAGATGACTGGCTTGGCACCACCTCCGCCTCGAAGCTGGTCCATCGATCGAACAGATGAAGCCGAATTTTTCCGTACGTCCTAAAAGGAGAACGATGCGGGGCGATTTGGTGGATAGTTGGAGCATGCCAACGAGTTCAGCGTGCGGGTATGGCGCAGCGGTTCGAGCCGCGCAACCCATCAAATCGGAACCCATCGCGCCGCCAGCTTGGTCGCCAAAGTTCATACGCATCGGCAATCTGCGCATATCGGCGTTGCTCATGATGCTGATCTGCAGCCAATTGGTGCTGTCTGCGGGTGGAAGCGGCAAGACGCTTCACTACACCTCCGGCGGCTCGGGCATTGCTATCGCGAGCGCGGGCTTCGACCTCGCCGATGTACAATCCGTAGAGCAACTCAATGCCTTGCCGCCAAGGATGAAGGGGCTGATATGGCTGAATGAATCCAGCGGCGTGACGCCGCGTTTCATTGCCAAGGTGAAGCCATTTATCGGCAATCCGCGGCTGTTCGGTTTTCGCCTCTGCGATGAGCCGGACATCACCGGCAAATACCATTCTCCAGCAGTTAGTCCGGCGGCCCTGAAGGCGGAGGCCGAGTGGATCAGAGCCAATGTCCCCGGGGCAGTTACATTTGTTACTTTGATGGACATGGGGTCTTTCGAAGCCCCCGCCTTCATGAATACCTTTAATCCCGCCAACACGGGGATTGATCTTTTCGGCCTGGACCCATATCCGGTCCGCGGCAAAGCTTTCGATTTGGACTTCATCGATCGAACGGTCGAGGCAGCCGTTGCCGCTGGCATCCCTCTCGACAGGATTGTGCCTGTATACCAGGCCTTCGGCGGCGGCAATTGGAAGACCCGTACCGGAGCGGCTGCGGACGTCTATGTACTGCCGACACCGGACCAGGCGAAGCAGATATTCGCGCGCTGGGCCACCTACTCTCCGGCTCCTGTATTCGACTTTGCCTATGCCTGGGGTTCGCAGAACGGAGATACCAAGCTAGGCAGCGCCAGCCCTGAGGCGCTCGAACTTCGCTTGGCGTTCAAAGCGCACAACACGGCGCAGTAGCAACCGCCGCGATCATTTTACCGAAGGTAGCCCAGCTGTGCAGAACGCAGATCCTCATTGCTGCGCATAAGCCATTCAACGCCTAGCCGAACAGACGATGAACTTGGCCGTTCAGCTGTATGCCGAGTCCTCGGCTGCGAAACTTATGGACGATTGATCTCTTCTCTTGCCAGCGACGCTTCTCAGCTTGGCGCCCATGGAACCAAAGGACACCGCCAGCAAGAAGACAACATACGCCAATGCCGAATATGAAGAGAGGATCGCCCTGTTCTCCGCCACCAAAGAATATCGCCGAGACGATAAACACACCGCCTGCGAGCGCGCCGACCCAGGCTGCTATGCCGCATCTGGAAAGCCCATCGTGCTGGCCGCAAAGAAAGCGGTAGCGTTCAGCAAGGCGCGCTTCGTCTTCGCTCAGATTTAGCGCGCAGTCTCCGTTGGCTTCGTGCAGCATATTTTACCCCCTGCTTCCTTTGCATACGGGGTATCGGCGACAAATGTTTCATTCAAGCGAGGGATAAGTTGCAATTTTTCGCACAGATGCCGTCGCGATGCAATTTGCAATAACTGTGTCAGGGGTGATGCTCAGCGCGGCCGGGCCGCTCTACGGAAGTTCGCGACAATCCGTATGAGTGGTCCTTCGTTCGCACGGCGGAGGCTCCATTGAGATTTGTTACAACAGCATCAGCCGGTGCCCTGTATCTAGTCCGTGCCCCCGCCGGTCAGGCTCGGCCCGTGGGCTCCCCCGTTCTCGTGCCGGGCCGCTCGCTTATTGAACAGCGAATACGAAATACCGGGCCGATTTCTCCGGAGGTTGACGAGGCGCGGCGGTTCAACCAACGCCACTCCTGCAGGCGAGTTGTCGGGCCGCCTTTCGCGGTCAGGCTTGCGATCAGCCAAACGGTGCTGAGTGCTTTTCGAACAACGCCAATTTGTCGGCATACCCGATGCGGTTCGCAGCTCCGCAGCCCTCACATTTGAAGGTCGAGATCACCTTGAACCACGACCCTTTCCTTTTGAAGGCATGGTCACATTCCAAGCACTTGAATTCCAAGTCGGCATCATTCAGCGCCGCGGACAGGGGCATCGCTCACCTCCAATGACGTGTCCCTCATTCGCAATCATGCTGCCCGAAGACTATGAGCAAGATCACATGTTAATGCTGGGCCTGTTGCGCCTTGATGACAGGACTTCAGTCCCAATCGACGTGCCCGCTGGCGATTGATGCCGCTTTCCTATCGCCCGATCAGCGTCAGCCCGAAAAGGATGACGAGCCAAAGCCCGGCTGCCGCGACGGCGAGCCGCGGCAACGTGCCTGTCAGATGCATGAACAGCAGGGCGATCAGGACCGCCTTGGCGGCCGCGATCGCCAGGTTGAGGGCGACATTGAAGCCGCCGAGATCGAGGAAAGAGGAAGCCACCGTCAGCGCCAGCAGCGCCAGCAGCCCGAGATAGCCGAAGGTAAGTTTGCGCAGTTCGCTCATCGGTTGATCAGGTAAAGGACGGGGAACATGAACACCCAGATGATGTCGACGAAATGCCAGTAGAGGCCGACGGCCACCACCCGGCGCAACCGGTTGGCAGGGCTGGAGGGCCGCCAGAACGCGACCATGCCGGCGATGACGACGATGCCGCCGATCAGGTGCAGCGCATGCAGCGAGGTCATCGCGAAATAGAGGCCGAAGAAGAATTCGGCGTGCACGGGATCCGGTCCTGCATAGCGGAACGGCAGGCCGAGAAGCGGGGCCAGTCCTTCGCTGATCTCCTTGCCGTATTCGATCCCCTTCACGATCAGGAAGCACACGCCCAGCGCTGCAGTCGCGACCAGCGCCCAATTTGTCGGGCACCAACGTCTATGAAGCGCAAGCATATGCGCCAATGCCATGGTGAAGCTGCTGGTGATCAGCACGGCCGTGTTGAAGGTGCCGAGCGGCAGCGAAAGATGCTTGGAAGCCGCCGCGAAAGCGGGTCCGAAATCGATATGCGCGACGAGGAAGACCAGGAAAATCGCGCCGAACAGCATCGCCTCGGATCCGATGAACACCCACATCGCAAAATTGTCGGCGCGCCGTTCGCGCTGGGGCGTGTCGAATGCGATGCTTCCGCTCATCGCGCCGCTTCCTCCCGGTGCGGGCTGAAGCGCTCGTGCTCGAGCCCCTTCATGTCGTAGGCATAGGCCGGTCGCGTCACGATCGGCATGGTCTCGAAATTATGCGGCGGTGGCGGCGAGCTCGTCTGCCATTCGAGCCCGGTGGCGTTCCACGGATTGTCGGGCGCGCGAGCGCCGCGAAACAGCGACCAGCCGAGGTAGAACAAGGGCATCAAATAGCCGATCGCCAGCACCACCGCGCCGCCGGAGGACAATACGTTCCAGAACTGGAACTCAGGCGGATAGGTATGATAGCGCCGGGGCATGCCGTCGAAACCCAGCACATATTGCGGGAAGAAGGTCAGGTTGAAGCCGACGAAAGTGACGGTCGCCGCTATACGCCCTGCGATTTCCGAATACATGCGGCCGGTCAATTTCGGCCACCAGAAATGCAGGCCCGCCATGTACGCCGTCACCATGCCGCCGACCATGATGTAGTGGAAATGCGCGATGACGAAGTAGGTGTCGTGGACATGCACGTCGACCGCCAACGCCGCAAGGAACAGCCCCGCCAGCCCGCCGAAGGTGAACAGCGCCAGGAAGAACAGCGCGTAAAGCATCGGTGTCTCGAAGCTGATCTCGCCCTTGCGCAGCGTCAGGCTCCAGTTGAAGACCTTGATCGCCGACGGGATCGCGACGCAGAAGGACAGGAACGAGAACACCACGCCGGCATAGGCCGACTGTCCGCTGACGAACATGTGGTGGCCCCAGACCAGGAAGCCGAAGACGGCGATCGCCATCGACGACATCGCCACCGCCTTGTAGCCGAACAGCGGCCGGCGGCTGAAGCAGGGCAGCACCTCCGACACCACACCCATGCCGGGCAGGATCATGATGTAGACCGCAGGGTGCGAGTAGAACCAGAAGAGATGCTGGAAGAGCAGCGGATCGCCGCCGAGATCGGGATTGAAGATGCCGATGCCGAACACGCGCTCCAGCACGATCAGGATCAGCGATGCGGCGAGCACCGGGGTTGCCAGCACCATCACCAGGCTGGTGGCGTAGAGCGTCCAGACGAAAATCGGCAGGCGGAACCAGGTGAGCCCCGGCGCGCGCAGCGTGTGCACGGTGACGATGAAATTGATGCCGGTCATGATCGTCGAGAAGCCGACGATGAAGACGCCGAAGGCCGCGGTCGAGACGAAGCCGTTGGCATAGAGCGTCGACAGCGGCGTGTAGAAGGTCCAGCCGGTATCGACGCCGCCGGCCACCACTGCAAACAGCGCGAACAGGCTGCCGAAGATGAAGACGTACCAGCTGGCGAGATTGAGCCGCGGGAAAGCCAGATCGCGCGCGCCGATCATCAGCGGCAAAAGGAAATTGCCCATGGTCGCCGGGATCGACGGCACCAGGAAGAACCAGACCATGATGATGCCGTGCAGCGAGAACAGCCGGTTGTAGACATCGTCGGAGACGAGGTCGCCTGCCGGCGTCGCCAGTTCAATCCGCATCAGCACCGCCATCGCGCCGCCGAGAAAGAAGAAGCCCGTCAGCGAGATGAAATAGAGCCACGCAACGCGCTTATGGTCGGTGGTGAGAAGCCATGCCCGCAGGCCGCTGCCTTCGCCGAGATATGTACCCTGCATCGCCGCGTTGGTCATGGCTTGGCTCCAGCCGTAGGTTGTGGCGAAAGCGATTTCAGATAGGCGAGCAGCATCTGCAGCTCGCCTTCGTCGATCAGGCCATCGAAGCTCGGCATGACCGGCTCGTAGCCCGCCGCGATTTCCTTCTTCGGGTTGAGAATGGAGTCGCGCAAATAGCGCTCGTCGGCGATCACCGTCTGCTGATTGTCGAGCGCCACCGGCCGGCCGAAGATGCCGTCGAGCGACGGCGCCCTCACCTTGCTGCTCGCGCCATGGCAGCCGGAGCAGCCCAGCGCGCGAAACAGTTTCTCGCCGCTTGCGGCAAGCGTCTCGCCTTCGCCCTGGCTGTTCAGCCACGCGGCATATTGCTCGGGCGCCATCACGGTCACCCAGCCGCCCATTTCGGAATGCTGAGTGCCGCAATATTGGGCGCAGAACAAATGGTAGCGGCCGGGCTCGGTGGCAATGAACCAGATATGGGTCGTGCGTCCAGGCACCGCGTCCTGCTTGATGCGGAAGGCCGGCACGTAAAAGGAGTGGATGACGTCCTGCGAGGCGAGCGACACGACAACCGGTTTGCCGACCGGAACGTGCAACTCGTTGATCTCGCGCTGGCCGCCGGGTTGCCTGAACTCCCACATCCATTGTTTGCCCAGCCCCGTGATCTCGAGCGCGTCCGCCGGCGGATGATCGCGGCGAACGAAAAGCGTCGCGCCCCAGCCGAAGAAGATGAAGGCAATGATCAGGCTGGCGACGGTCCAGCTCATCTCCAGCCACATGGTGCGGGAACGCTGTCCCGTGCGATCCGCCTTCGACCCGACGCGGTATTTCACGGCGTAGCCGACGACGAGCCCGGTAAGTGTCAGTCCGAGAACGGCGGAGAAAACGAGCAGCGTGTAAAACAGCGCATCGACATAGCCGGCTTCCGACGAGGCTTCCTGTGGGAAGAAGGGAACGCCGAAGCTCACCTTGCCCTCCCGCGCGTTTGCCAGAGCACCGTCGCTCCCAGGCCGAACACCGTTGCCAGGCCGGCCACTTTCAGCGCCGCCCAGATCGCTGGGGTGTACTGGCCCTTCGAACTGTCGAATCCTGCGCAGAGCAGGAAGATGTGATCCGCGATGGAGCCAAGTTTGTTGGCCGACGCCTCGACCAGTGCAAGCTGAAGATCGCGCGGCGTAAAGGTCAGCGCCGGCAATACCTGTGAAATTCGGCCCGACGGTGTGAGCGCGATAACCGCGATCGGATGAACGAACTGATCGATGTCTTTGCGCCGGTCGAAAGTGATCCCGGCCTCGTTGGCGAGCGCCGCGCCGGCGCTCTCGCTGCTGGTCAGAAAACGCCAGGCGGACAATCCCGCCGGGCCTGCGGCGGAAGCGATGTCATCCCGCGCCGCTGCGGCGTCGGCGGAGGTCTCATCGGGGTCGATAGAGATGAACAACGCGCGATAATCTGCAGGGCGAAGGGATGTCTTCTTCAGGTCGGACGCGACGGCCTGCTGGGTGACGCCGCAAAGGTTCGGGCATTTATCGTAGCCGAAGATGACAAGCGCCGGGCGCCCGCCGAGCGTCTCGCCAAGCGTCAGCTTCCGGCCGCTTGTATCGACCAATTCTCGCTCAAGGCTGAGCTGCGCGCCGAGCTTCGGATCGAAGCTCGGTCGTTCGGCGGCAAAGGCCGTGCCGGCAACGAACAGACAAAGCGCGGCCAACAAGCTTCTCATCGCCCTGCCCCGCGCTGCTGTTGGCAATTCTGGGCCTGCGGCGCACGGGGAACCGCCGTGAGCAGGGCGCAATCGCCAGGTCGCGCGGCTGCGCCCTCCGCCTGAAACCAATCCGGCAGGCCGTGGCTGACCACCGCCCACATGGCGTCATCGATCGGAATGCGGGCGATGCCGGCGTTGCGATCGACCCAGCCAAGCGTCTTGAGCTGGCGATCCTCTTCGGCGCGGAACGCGGTCAGATCCTGCCTTGGCGCGGTCTGCAGATCAGGGCTTTCGGGACTGACAT
The DNA here is from genome assembly GCF_006440615.1 of Mesorhizobium sp. B2-6-2. Lineage (NCBI taxonomy): Bacteria > Pseudomonadati > Pseudomonadota > Alphaproteobacteria > Hyphomicrobiales > Phyllobacteriaceae > Mesorhizobium > Mesorhizobium sp. B2-6-2. The sequence continues at coordinate 80,883 of NZ_VFUG01000004.1, forward strand.
TGGCTGGCGGCGGCAACCAGGTCGGCGCTGTGTTGAAGATGAGCTTCACGCCGATCGCGGCTAAAGCAGTGAACAGCAACAGCCCGCCGCCGAAGGCAAGCAGCACCCGCGGCTGAACATCGCGCGTCTCGGGATGACGGTGCGCCTTAGCCATGGGCGACCTCCCGTTTCCACCAGACGATCCTGTCCGGCCGGCGGAGCAGGAAAAGGAACAGCGCGAGCCACAGCCCGCCCAATCCCATCCAAGCGGCCGCATCATGCCACAACGCCAGCGGGCCGCCGGCAAAGAGCGGTGGCCGGATTCGCCAGAACACGTCGATGAAATGGCCGGCCAGAGCGACAGCGGCGAGCCCGACAAGGCCGCGATGGCTGCGCTTCAGCCTGCGGCTGAGCAGGCCTGCGAAAGCCGCGACGTGCAAGGCAATCAGCAGCCAAAGAAGATATAGCCAGCCGCTCGTTGAGCGCACGCCATACCAGCGGATCTCGTCGGGCAAGTCGCCGCCCCAGACGACGACCCACTGCATGAACATGAGGTAGATCCAGGCCAGTACGAAGCCGAGCAGCATGTTGGCAAGATCCTCGCTGAGCGCGACATCTTCCTCGCCTCCGGGCATGACCTCCACCGCCCGCCTTGCCGCCAGCACCAGGATCGCCAGGGCGAAAGCTCCGACAACCTCGGCGGCGGCTTCACAAAGCGCGTAGATGGTCGAGGTGAATTCCGGCTCGATCGAAAGCATCCAGTCGATGGCAAAGACGCTGACGGCAAGCGCGTGGAGAACGAGGCCAAGGGCGAATTTCCTGCCGTTGTGTTCATTCGAATTGGCCGGGACCTCGGTTGTGCCGAGCACTGTCCAGATAAGGACCAGCCAGATCGCTGCGCAAACCGCAAAGCGCAGCAGGAAGAACGGCAGGTTGAGATAGGCAAGCTTTTCACGGACGGTCTCCGGCAGGTTCGCTGTGTCGGCGCCGGCCCACGGAAAGACGAGGTCGAGCCTTATCAGGACAGGCACGAGGGACACCAACGCCAGCGGCAGCAGGGCCGTCATGGTGCGGAGCGGCTGGCGGACCGCTTCTCCCCAGCGCCCACCCGTCAATCCGTGCACCATCAATATGGTCAGCGCGCCGAGCGGCAGGCTGAGCGCGAAGATAGCTGCCGCGAGCCAGGCGCCCAGCATCGCTTTGGCATCGAGCGATGCGCCCAAAGCGCAGAAGACAAATCCCCCGACGCCGACGACCGCAAAACCCTGCTCGAGGCGGCTCATGGCGAGACCTCCGCTTCGAGCCGCGCGCGCATGCTTTGCGGAAGCTCGGCGACTGGAGCGTCGCGCGAATATTGCAGAGCGCGGATATAGGCGACGATCGCCCAGCGGTCCTGCGGCGGCACCCTGGCCGCATAAGAATACATGGCGCCGTAGCCGTTGGTGACGACGTCGTAGAAGTGACGGTCCGAGGCCTTGCGCAGCGCTTCCTGGTGGTAGCTCGGCGGCGCCGGAAAGCCGCGCTGGACGATCATGCCGTGACCATCGCCAGTGCGGCCGTGACAGGGCGAGCAGAAGATGTCGAAACGCTGCTGCCCGCGCTGCAGCAGCTCGATCGTGATCGGATAAGGGATTTTGTCCGGGACCGGCGTCAGATCGGCGTCGCGCGCCACCGTTCCTATAACAGGGGTCCGCGCCGACATGCCGTCGGCGAACTGGTTGCTGGCCTCCAGCGGATCATAGCGCGGCTGGTCCTCCATATCCTGCCGGCAGCCGGCGACGGCCAGCGCACCGAGCATGAGCGTGAGGCCGAGGCGGCTCACGCCTCGACCTCCTCGACCATCTCGGCGCCGAGCCGCGTCAGCTGGCCCCTGGTCACGCCCTTGCGGTATTTGGGATCGGCCGCTTCGATCAGCAGATAGAACTTGCCGCCGCGCGCGTAGCTGAAGCTCCCGGCGTTGAAGACCGGATGGTGATAGCGGGGCAGCCCATTGGCCGCGAGCACGCCCAGGAAGCCCGCGAAGGCGGCGCCGAGAATGCCGGCCTCGAAGGCGATGATGACGAAAGGCGGCCAGGAATGCAGCGGCCGGCCACCGACATTGATGGGATAATCGATTTCGACAGAGTACCAGATCAGCGCATAGACGAGAACGGCGCCGGCAATGCCGCCGGCGAGCACGGCCCAGGGCAGGCGCGTCTTCGGGATCTCCAATATCCGTTCCAGTTCCTTCATCGGAAACGGCGAGAACGCATCCATGCGCCGATAGCCGCGCTCGCGCATGCCGCGCGCCGCCGCGATGAGCGCTTCGGGACCGGCAAACACCGCCATGAGGCCGTAGAGGCTCATCGGATCTTGCCCTCCTCTTCGGCCAGTTCCTCGACCTCGAAGATGGTGATCGCCGGCAGGATGCGGATGAACAGGAAGACGAGCGCGAAGAAGGTGCCGATCGAGCCGAACAGGATGCCGAAATCGAGCCAGGCCAGCGACTGCTCGCCCCAGGCAGACGGCAGGTAGTCGCGGCTCGGCCCCGTCACGACGATGATGTAGCGTTCGATCCACATGCCGACATTGATGGCGACGGCGATCGCGAACAGCAGCGGCATGTTGCGGCGGATGCGTCTGAACCACAGCAATTGCAGCACGCCGCAGTTCAGGCTCAGCATTATCCAGAACAGCGGCGCATAGGGACCCAGCGCGCGCTGCGCCATCATGGTGCGTTCGTAAGGCTCGCCCGAATACCAGGCGAAGAATGCTTCCGAGACATAGCCATAGGCGACGACCATGCCGGCGGCGATCATCAGCTTGGCGGCATTGTCCATGTGCCGGAGCGTGATCAGGTCCTTGACCGAGAAGGCCCACCGCAATGGGATGGCGATGGTGAGCACCATGGCGAAGCCGGAGAGCAGCGCGCCGGCGACGAAATAGGGCGGGAAGATCGTCGAGTGATAGCCGGGCGTGATCGCGAAGGTGAAATCGAGCGAGACGATCGAATGCACCGAGACGACCAGCGGCGTGGCCAAAGCCGCGAGCAGGAAATAGACGACCTGGTAGCGCGCCCAATGATAGGCCGAGCCGCGCCAGCCGAGCGCCAATATGCCGTAGAAGAGCTGCGCCGGTCTCGACCTGGCGCGGTCGCGCAGCACCGCCAGGTCGGGCAGCAGCCCCATGTACCAGAACAGCAGCGAGACGGTCGCGTAGGTGGCGATCGCCGCGAAGTCCCAGACCAGCGGGCTGCGCCATTGCGGCCAGTGCATATGCACATTGGGCAGCGGCACCAGCCAGTAGAAGAACCATGGTCGCCCAAGATGCAGGATGGGAAACAGGCCGGCCATGGCGACGGCAAACAGCGTCATGGCCTCGGCGAAGCGGTTGATCGAGGCGCGCCAGGGTTGGCGCAGCAGCAACAGCACCGCCGAGATCAGCGTGCCGGCATGACCGATGCCGATCCACCAGACGAAATTGGAGATCATCGTGCCCCAGACCACCGGCATGTTGATGCCGAGGCCGCCGACGCCGACCGCGATGAGATAAGTGATCGAATAGAGCAGCAGCAAAACCAGCAGGAAGCAGAGCAAGAACGCAGTCCAGAAATGGCGCGGCAGGCGGCCGCTGAGCACAATCGAGCCGATGCGCCCGCTGATCTCGGGAAAATCGTGACGGCCGCGCAGGACAGCCGGGCTGTTCGCGCTCGCTTCAGCCATCGGTCGCCTCGCCCGGCTTGGCAAGCTTGCCGTTCGGATTGGAAATCTTGCCGAGATAGGTGGTGCGCGGCCGTGTGTTCAGTTCCTCCAGCAGCGCGTAATTCTGCGGCGCGCTTTTCTCGCGAACGACCTTTGCATCTTTCTTGTTGCGGTCGCCGAAGGTGATGGCGTGGGTCGGGCAGGCCTGCTGACAGGCGGTGACCACTTCGCCATCGGCGATGTCGCGGTTCTCGATCTGCGCCTGGATGCGCTTGGCGCTGATGCGCTGGACGCAATAGGTGCATTTCTCCATCACCCCGCGCGAGCGCACGCTGACATTCGGATTGTGCACGCCCTGCTCCGGACCTGCCTCGTCCTTGTCGAAGGATTGATGATCGAGGAAGTTGAAGCGCCGCACCTTGTAGGGGCAATTCTGCGAGCAGTAGCGCGTGCCGATGCAGCGGTTATAGACCTGCGCATTCAGTCCATCATGCGTGTGCACGGTGGCGTTGACCGGGCAGACGACCTCGCAGGGCGCCTTCTCGCAATGCATGCAGGGCACCGGCTGGAAGAAAGTGTCGGGCGCATCGACCGGCCCGGCATAATAGCGGTCGACCCGCAGCCAATGCATCTCGTGGCCGCGCTCACATTCCTCCGGCCCGACCGGCGCGATGTTGTTCTCCGCCTGGCAGGCCGAGACGCAGGCCATGCAGCCGATGCAGGCCGAGAGGTCGATCGCCATCGCCCAGGCCTCCTGATTGTAAGGCCAGTCGGGATAGAGCGATTCCGTTGGCGCCGGCGGCGCATTCATGCGCACGAAATCCGGGTTCTGTCGGAATGCATCGAGAGACGCGTGGCGCACGATGGCGCGGCCTTCCATCGCCTGGTGATGCTGCGTGGTGATGACGCGCACGCTGTTCTTGCGGGGCGCGATAGCCGCGCCGGTGGCAAACCATTCCGAACCACGGCGTAAGTGGAAGGCGTCGTAGCCTTGCGATAGCGCAGCAACGGAACCTAGCTTTCGCCCGAAACCGAAGGATAGCGTTATCGTCTCGTCCGGGTGACCGGGCACGATCCAGGCAGGTGCATCGACATCCGCCCCATTGGAAGCGACATTGACGACCTCGCCATTTCCGACCTTCAGCTGCTCGGCGGTGGCGGGCGAGACGAGCGCGGCGTTGCCCCACACAATCTTCGTCAAGGGTCGCGGCAGTTCCTGCAGCCATGAGGCGTTGGCGAAACGGCCGTCGCGCAACCAGGGATCCGCAACGAAGCGGATATCGATGCCGTTGCCTGCCTCTGCTGCCGGCTTCAGTCCTGCCAGGTCCGGCGGCACTGTGACGGATACCGGCTCGACACCACTGTTCGCCACGACGCCGTCGCGCAGGGCCTTTCTCCAGGCATCATCATCGAGCTGCGTCCAGTGCTGCCGGATAAGCAAAAGCGGATCGGCCTCGAACTCGCCGCCAAGCGCGGCAAGAAGCTCGTGTACGGTCTTGCCGTCATAGAGCGGCTTGATCAGCGGCTGCACCAGCGAGGCAGTGCCGTCATAGGCGCGGATGTCGCTCCAGCTCTCGAGCTCGTGCGCAGCCGGTAAATGCCAATGCGCCAGGAACGCCGTCTCGTCGCGATAAAGGCCGTGATGGACCAGCAGCTTCAAGCTGGAGAACGCCTTGCGCACATCTAGACCTGCCGGCGCGGTGTGCAGCGGGTTTGCGCCCAGCGCGACGACCGTGTCGATCGTCTCGCGGCCAATCGCTTGGCACATCGCCTCCAGGTCGCCATCGACCTGCAGCGCATCCGGCGGCTCGATCAGCTCGACCGTGTTGCCAAGCGCGCCAAGCTTCGCATTGGCGGCAAGTGCGACCGCTTGAATGAAGGCGCTCTGCTGCGCCCCTGCGATGACGAGGCCGTTGCGGCCGGCCGCTTCCAGGTCGTCGACCAGCGCGGCCATCCACGCCGGGTCGACCGGCGAGCCGGAAGCTCCGGTTTGGCCGGTCGACGCCGCGTTCAATCCGGCAGCCACGACTTCGACGTAGCTTGGCTTGATCGCAAGCCGGTGATCGGCGGCGGCTCCAGTGATTGTCGGCGTCGACTCCACCGCATAAAGCCGGCTCATCCGGTCGGACGGATCGCGTACACGTCGCCGCGCAGCAAAGTCGCGCGCATAGGCGAGCCGTCCCGGTCCTTCGCCGAGGAAATCGGCGTCGAGGCTGACGATCGTTTCGGCACGATCAAAGCGATAGACCGGCGTCAGCGCCGACCCGAACAGGGCACGCGACGCCTCCGTCGCGGCCGGCATCGCCAACGGATCATGGCGATAGAGTTTCAGCCTCGGATAGCGTGTCCGCAGCGCATCCAGCTGCGCCGCGAGCGTCGGCGAGGTGGTCGCTTCAACCAGCAAGGCCCCGCCCTGCCCTTGCGATGCCGTCCATCGCGAAACGAGCCCCGCCATTGCCTTCAGGAAATCACCATACGATGCCGGCTGGCCATCCTTGAGCGGCGTGCGTGAACGGTCGGGGTCGAACAGCGTCAGCACCGCTGCCTGCATCACCGCGTCGGTGGCGCCGCGCGAGGCCGGATGATCCAGGTTGCCTTCGATCTTGGTCGGCCGCCCTTCATGGCTTTCGACGATGGCGCCGATACCGAAGCCGTCGCTCGACAGCGTCGTCGCATAGTAGACAGGCTTGCCCGGGACCAGGATTTCCGGCTGGCGCACATAGGGCACGATGTTTTCCGCCCTGCTGCAGGCGGCCAGCCCGGCAAGCGACAGCGAGGCCCCCATCAGCTTCAGCAGCGTGCGCCGGTTCGGCTTTGCCGGCAGGCGTTCCGCGATCGCCGGGAACTCGGCCTCGACGAAGCGGCGGAATTCGGCGGTGCCGGCGATCTCGTCGAGGCTGCGCCATATTTCGCCACCATGCGCCAGCCGCTTGCGCAGAGCCTCGATGTCGATGGCGGAACCAGGCCTGTCAGCGATGGCAGACATAGCAATCCGTCATCGTCTCGGGATGGATGTCGAGCATGCTGATCAGCTGCCGCCTGATCTCATCGATGTCGGCAGGCGGCTGCCAGTGCATCAGGAACACGTCCTGCGGGGGACGTAAATTCGGCTCCGGATTGCGATGGCAGCCGAGGCACCACTCCATGCTCAGTGTGCGCGCCCGCATCGTCAGCGGCATCTCGTCGACCTCGCCATGACAGGTCTCGCAGGCGACACCTTTGTTGATGTGGATCGCATGATTGAAGAAGACGAAATCGGGCACGCTGTTGACGCGCTGCCATTCGATCGGCTTGCCGCCAGCCAGGCTTGCGCGGACCGGTGCCAGCATGTCGGCATTGGTGAAAAGCTGCGAATGGCAGGTCATGCAAACTTCGGTCGCCGGCAAACCCGCCGAAGACGAGGTCTCGACGCCATTGTGGCAATAGCGGCAGTCGATGCCGAGCTGGCCGACATGGTGCTTGTGACTGAACGGCACCGGCTGCGCCAATGGCTCACCTACTCCCGTAACCAGGTCCGAACGGGGAAGGATTGTCCCGATCGCGGCGGCGATCAGCAGAACGGCAAAACTTCCCCAGATGACAAAGCGCGCAACGCCATTGGCGTGTTTCGAGAAGATTTGCGGCATCCCCTCGCCGATTCTGCTGAAGGCACCCAGAGTTGACGACACCTAACGGTGCTTTCGCCGCCAAGGTTCCGAACCCGTGGCGGAATCACAGAATGGTGACTGCAACCGGAAACGGGTCGCGAATTTAATCCGCAACCACGGCCGCTCCCATGCGTTCGCCAGATATCACGATCTGTTTCACGCTGGAAAATGCCATGACCAACACCGCTGCAAACAACTCTCATCGCCCTGTGCGCCGTCGCGGTGTCGCTTTCTGGTGGAGAGCGCTGGTCGGCATCCTGTTGGTCATCCTCGGCCTGCTAATCGGCGGCGGCGGCGCATGGTTGGTCGCGCTTGGGGGCTCGTGGTATTATCTGCCGGCCGGCATCGCGTTGCTGCTCGCGGGCATCCTGCTGTTGGCGGGAAACATGGCCGGCGTCTGGCTATACGTGCTGACCTGGCTCGCCACGCTCGCCTGGGCCTATTGGGAGGTGGGTTTCGACGGCTGGGCCCTGATGCCGCGTGTGCTCGCCCCGACTGTCATCCTCGTCTTCGTCCTGCTTGCCCTTCCGGCGTTCCGCGATATGGGCAGCCGAGGCAGCCGGAATGCCGCCTATGCGACAAGCTTGCTCCTGCCGCTCATTGCCCTTGGCGCCTTCAGCTTTTCCCACTTCAATGCCGCGGCTCAGTCACAGCCGGCCGCACCGGCGGCCCCAGCGCCACCTGCAACGGCCAGCGCGCCCGCCTCGCAAGACACAGCGATCCATCAGGCCGGCGATGACTGGCCCGTCTATGGCGGCTCGGAACTGGGGACACGCTATTCGCCGCTGAACCAGATAACGGCGGCGAATGTCTCCAAGCTCACCCGCGCCTGGTCGTTCCACACCGGCGACATGCCGAATGGCGCAACCAAGGATCTCTATTCGCCCGAGAACACGCCGTTGGAAGTTGGCGGCCATCTCTATGCCTGCTCGGCCAAGGACATCGTCATCTCCGCCGATGCACGCAACGGCAAGGAAGAATGGCGCTACGACCCAAAAGTGCCCGATAACGCCATACCCTACGGCGCGAGTTGCCGAGGCGTCGCTTATTTCTCGGTTCCGGGTGCGAATGCCGACCGGGCCTGCGACACAAGGATCATCTTCGGAACGCTGGACGCCCGGCTGATCGCCATCGATGCCAGGACGGGCAAACCCTGCCAGGATTTCGGCCAGCAAGGCAGCGTCGATCTCAACCAGGGCATCGGCGAAACGGTGCCCGGCTGGTACTCCATCACCGCGCCGCCGACGATCGTGCGCGGCATCGCCGTGGTGGGCGCGCAGGTCAAGGACGGTCAGGCCGAGAATGCGCCCTCGGGTGTCGTTCGCGGCTATGACGCCGTCACCGGCAAGCTGGCCTGGGCCTGGGATATGGGCCATCCCGATCGCACCGGCGCGCCGCCCGCCGGAGACACCTACTTCCGCGGCACGCCGAACATGTGGACCGTCGCCGCCGCCGATCCGCAGCTCGGCTATGTCTACCTGCCGCTCGGCAATGCCGCAGTCGACTATTACGGCGTCGACCGCAAGGATTTCGAAAACCAATACAACTCCTCGATCGTCGCCGTCGATGTGACCACGGGCAAGCCGGTGTGGCATTTCCAGACGGTGCATCACGATCTTTGGGACTACGACCTAGGCTCGCAGCCGACGCTGGTCGATTTCCCGACCGTCACCGGCAAGGTCCCGGCCATCATCGTGCCCAGCAAGCAAGGCCAGATCTACGTGCTCGACCGCAAGACGGGCAAGCCGCTCTTCCCTGTCGAGGAGCGCAAGGTGCCCTCAGGCGGGGTCGAGCCGGACAGGCTTTCCAAGACGCAGCCCTATTCCGGCTACGCGCATCTCGACCAGCCCGTGCTCACCGAAAAGGACATGTGGGGTATGAGCCCGCTGGATCAGCTCTATTGCCGCATCCAGTTCCATCGCGCCTCCTATCAGGGCGAGTACACGCCGCCGACGGTCGACCGGCCGTTCATCCAATATCCCGGTTACAATGGCGGCTCGGACTGGGGCAGCATCGCCGTCGACACCGACAGCGGCGTGCTGATCGCCAACTACAACGACATGCCGAACTACGACCAGCTCATTCCGCGCAAGAAGGCGGACGAGATGGGCTTCAAGCCGATCGACAAGGGCGGCAGTCCGAAAAAGGTGAAGGATATCGGCGACCCGCAGGCCGGATCGCCTTACGCGATCGCGGTCAATGCGGGCTGGCGCCTGTCCACGGGCCTTCTCTGCTCGAAGCCGCCCTATGGCCACATCCGCGCCATCGATCTCAAGACGGGCCGGACCCTATGGGACGAGCCGCTCGGCGGCGCCAACAACAACGGCCCGTTCGGCATTCCCTCGATGCTGCCGCTCACCATCGGGACGCCGAACAATGGCGGTCCGCTGGTCACTGCCGGCGGCCTGATCTTCATCGCCGCGACCACCGACAACAAGCTGCGCGCCATCGACATCAAGACCGGCAAGGAGGTGTGGCAGGCCGATCTTCCTGCCGGCGGCCAGACGACGCCGATGACCTATGAGGTCGACGGTAGGCAGTATCTCGTCATCGCGCCGGGCGGCCACCACTTCATGGAAACCAAGGTCGGCGACGAAGTCATCGCCTACGCGTTGCCGGCCGGGTGACGGAGATCGGTCAGCTGGGCCAAAGATTTCAGCGCTCCAGGTCGTCGCGACGCCGCCCCGTCGGCTCTGACGGATCATCCTTCCGCTCCGCGGGCCGCCGGCTTCGGCGCCGGGCGAGGAAATACATCCAGATCAGAATGAGAATCAGTGGGATGCCCGCCATGGGCAGCATCCACACGCCAAGGTGAAACATGAACGTCACTCTGCACTGTTGCAGTCAGGTCGGCCCACACTCAAACCGGAGTGGGAAGAAACAGTTCCAGGCACGACCGGGCGAAAAGCGTTCTTTCACTAAAGGCAGATGGTCGCAGAGCCTGATCGGCGCGCAACCTCTCATCGCGCAAAGCGTTCCGTCCTGATCATATCGTCGACAAGTGCCGCACCCGTGTAGACAATTTGGGAAAGTCACGGTCGTGCCCCGAGAAGAAGCTTCCATCCTCATCGTCGGCGCCGGCCCGACGGGGCTGACCGCTGCGCTGGAGCTTGCACGACGAGGCGCCCGTCCCCGCGTCATAGACAAGAAGGATGGGCCTACGCCGCTTAGCAAAGCCGTGGGCATCAGCTCGCACAGCCTCGATGTCCTCGAAGCGTCGGGGGTGAGCAGCAAGCTGCTCGCCGAGGGACTCAAGGTCCGCCATGCGCATTTCCATGCGGAAGCCCGTGAACTCCTCACAATCGACTTCTCGCTGCTGCCGCACCGCTATAATTTCCTGCTGTCGTTGCCGCAGCGCGATACCGAAAGGATCATGGCAGAGACAGTCGCGGCATTCGGCCTTGACGTGGAATGGCGCACTGAGCTGGTCGGCCTCACCCAGCAGGCCGACAAAATGGAGGTTCGGACCAGGCGAAACGGTGAAGAGGAGGAAAGGCAAAGCTTCGACATCGTCTTTGGGGCCGACGGCGCCGACAGCTCGGTCCGCAAATTGTCGGGCATCGCATTCGAAGGCTATACGCACAGGCGGCAATGGAGCATCACCGACGCCGAGATAGCATCCTGGCCTTATGAGCCGGGCGCCGCGCAGGCATTCCTGCATCGTGACGGCGACGTCGGCTTCATCATACCGGTCGGCGACAATCGCTTTCGCTCGGTATCCAACACGCCTGATGCGTTGGCGCGTGTGCCTGGCGACTATCGCGTAGCGAAGGTGCTGCGGACCGACCATTTCCACATTCCGGCAAAGCAGGTGGTCCGCTATCAGGCCGCCCGCGTCTTCCTCGGCGGCGATGCCGCGCATGTCCATTCGCCGCTTGGCGCGCGCGGCATGAATCTCGGTATCGAGGACGCGGCTTGCTTCGCCCGGCGTTTCGACGACGGCACGCTTGCCGGCTACACGGATGAGCGTCGACCGGTAGGGCGTCGCTGGATCGAATTGAGCGAACGTATTTTGTCCACGGCGCAGTCGACCAACAGCGTCGTCCAGACATTCAGGAACCTCGTCATGTTGACGATTGGAGCCGTTCCCTTCCTACAAAGGCCTTTGCTCGAGCGCGTGGCCGGATTGAAGGAATAGATCTCAAACGAGAAGTTGCTCGATCCTGATCGGCAAATCGCGGATGCGTTTGCCGGTGGCATGGTAGACTGCGCTGGCAACAGCCGCGGCCGTGCCGACATTGCCCAGTTCGCCCAAGCCCTTCACGCCGGCCGGGTTGACCGCGTGGTCGACTTCCGGAACCAGGATCACCTGCAAGTCCTTGATGTCGGCATTCACGGGCACGAGATAGTCCTGCAGGTCGCGGTTGACGTACCGGGCGTAGCGGCTGTCGACTTCCGTCGCTTCATGCAGCGCCTGGCCAATGCCCCAGATCATGCCGCCCATCAGCTGGCTGCGCGCGGTGCGCGTGTTCATGATGCGGCCGGCCGCGAACGCGCCGACGATGCGCGGCACGCGGATCTCCCTCGTGTAGCGGTTGATGCGGACTTCGACGAACTCGGCGCCGAAGGCGTATTTCACCGAATCCTCATCCTGCTCGCCACCGTGGAATTCCGGCATGCCGGCATAAAGCTTCTTCAGCGCTTCGGGCGTCGCACCCTTGGGCGCGAACTCGGCATATTCCTCGATTGCCCCAACCTGCATGGTCTTCAGGACATCTTCGACCTTTGCCGAAGCGCCGCCCTTGGCCACGATCTTTCCGTCGGTGAGGTCGAGTTCCTCGTTGTGAGAGCCCGCCAGCGGACCGCCCTCGGCGGTCGCGCCGGCATAGAGCTTGGCGCGGATGGCATCGCAGGCCTTCAGCACTGCCGAGCAGACGCTCGCGGTGGAGATCGAGCCCCCCGAGACAGGAGCGGGAGGCAGGCTGCTGTCGCCCATCTCGACGCTAATCCGATCGATGCTGACGCCGAGACGTTCCGACGCCATCTGACCGGCTACGGTGCGCACGCCGGTTCCGATCTCGTGCGAACCGCATTGCAGCCGCACATCGCCATCGACGGTCAGGCGCACCCGCGCCGCGCATGGCGCGACCGCGGTTGGATAAATCGCCGTCGCGCAGCCCATGCCGACCAGCCAGTCGCCGTCGCGCATCGCTCCCACTTTCGGGTCCCGCTTCGCCCAGCCAAAAGCGTCGGCCGCCTGGTCATAGCACTGGATCAGCGAGCGGCTGGAGAACGGCTTCTTGCCGATCGGCTCTGTCTTCGGTTCATTGATCCGGCGGAATTCCACCGGGTCCATGCCGAGCGCCACTGCCATTTCGTCCATGGCGTTTTCCAGCGCATAGACATAAGGGGTCTCGGGCGGCGAGCGCATGTAGCCGGGAGTATTGCGGTCCGCCTGCACCAGCGAGACATGTGTCAGCACCGAGCCATAGCCATACATGCGGCCGGTTGCCGACGTGCCGCCTACGACATAGGAGTCCGGCCGCGAAGTGACCTCCCAGCCCTCATGCGCGAAAGCAGTGATGCGACCGTCCTTGCCGGCGCCGATCCGGATGCGCTGCCTTGTCTCCGCCCTGTAGGTCTGAGTGCCGAAGGCCTGCATCCGGCTGGTCACGCAACGCACCGGTCGGCCGAGCCGCCTGGCGGCAACCGCGACGATGGCGGTGCGCGGCGTCATCGGTCCCTTGGAACCGAAGGCGCCGCCGATGAAGGGGCTGACGATGCGCACCTTTGCGGGATCGATCTTCAACTGCCTGGCAAGCTCGACCTTCCAGCCGGTCACGTTTTGCGAGGGCTCGTGGACGATCAGTTGGTCGCCCTGCCAGAAGGCGGTGGTCGAGAACAGCTCGATCGGATTGTGGTGCTGCGTGGGCGTCGAATAGCGCGCGTCGATCTTCACCGCGGCCTCTCTATAGGCGGTATCGAAGTCGCCGGCCTTCACGTCTTCCTTGAATAGAGGACTCTTGCCGGCAGCGGGAATGGTCGCCGTGCCGGGACTGTCGAAGCTCGCCGTGGGCGTCTCCGCATCATACTCGGCGCGGATCAACTGCGCCGCCTCTTCGGCCGCCTCGAATGTCTCGGCAACCGCGAGCGCGATGATCTGGCCGTCATGAAAGATCGTCCGGTCATGCAGCGGCCCGATCGAGGTGGCGCCGGAATTGCCGAATTTCGGCTTCTCGACCTTGTCCATGTCGCCATACGTGACGATGTCGAGCAACCCGGGCACGGCACGGGCGTCGTCGAGATGAAGCTTGGCCACCTTGCCCTTGGCAATACTGCTGGTGGCCAACGCGCCATAGGCGATGTTGGCGGTCGGCAGGTCGGCGGGGTAGTGCGCCTGCCCGGTGACCTTAAGCCGTGCATCGACGCGCGGCAGCGGTTGGCCCTGGTTCTCTTTCGGTCTCGGAGCGGCAGTGTCCATGGTCACACCTTCATGTCGCGGGTTTCGAGCAGCGCGCGCACCAGCGTTCGCTTGCCGAGCTCGATCTTGAATGCGTTGTGCTGGCGCGGCTCGGCCCCGGCGAAGGCGGCATCCGCCGCCGCTCCCGCCGAAGTCTCGTCGAGCGCCTTTCCTTGCAGGGCTTCCTCCGCCGCTTTGGCGCGCCACGGCACGGTCGCCACACCGCCCAAGGCAATGCGCGCCTCGCGAACGTTGTCGCCGTCCAGGTCGAGCGCAACGGCCGCCGAAGCCAGCGCGAACGCGTAGGATTCGCGGTCTCGGATCTTCAGATAAAGCGAGCGCCGGGCCCATGGCACAGCCGGCACTTCTATGGCGGTGATGATCTCGTCAGCAGCGAGATCGGTCTCGATCTCAGGCGTATCGCGCGGCTGGCGATGCAGCTTGGCGAGCGGTATCTTTCGCGCCCCACGCGAGCCCTCGGCACGCACGACGGCGTCGAGCGCGATCAGCGCCTGGGCAAAATCGCCGTGATAGGTCGCGATGCAGGCATCGCTGCCGCCCAGCACCGCATGCTGCCGGTTGAAACCCTCCATCGCAGCGCAGCCCGACCCTGGCACGCGCTTGTTGCAGTGCCAGGATGTCTCGCGAAAATATTCGCAGCGCGTGCGCTGCAGGACATTGCCGGCGAGACTCGCCATGTTGCGGATCTGGCCGCTTGCGGCCAGCCGCAAGCTGTCGGCAATAACGGGATAGCCATGCTTGAGCTCAGCGTGATCTGCTGCCTCGCCCATACGCACCAGGGCGCCGAAGCGGATGCCCTCGTCGGTCACGCGGATTTGCCTAAGGCCTGGATCCTTGAGCCGGTTGAGGTCGACCAGCCGGTTCGGCTCGGCAACGCCGAGCTTCATATAATCGGCAAGGTTGGTGCCCCCGGCGATGAACTGCGCATTCGCTCGCGTCGGCTGGTCGTCCTCGGTCGTGAAGCGGGATGCGATCGCGACGGCCGCGGAAATGTCGGTCGGCTGTTCGTAGACGAAGGGGCGCATATCAGGCTCCCTTCATCTGATCGCGTGCCTGCAGGACGGCAGCGACAATGTTTGGATAGGCGGCGCAACGGCAGATATTGCCGCTCATATAGTCGCGGATGTCGTCTTCGGATTTTGCGTGCCCTTCATTGATGCAACCAATGGCCGACAGGATTTGGCCCGGCGTGCAGTAGCCGCACTGGAACGCATCGTGGTCGATGAAGGCCTGCTGCATCGGATGCAGCTTACCGTCGCTGGATGCCAGCCCCTCAACGGTCGTCACATCCTTGCCGGCATTCATCACCGCGAAACTGAGACAGGAAAGCACACGTTTGCCGTCGACGAGAACCGTGCACGCCCCGCACTGTCCATGGTCGCAACCCTTCTTGGTGCCGGTTAACCCGACATGATCTCGCAACGCGTCAAGCAGGCTGGTTCTAGTGTCGAGCGACAGCTCATAAGCCTGCTTGTTGATCCGCATCGACGTCACCACTGGCTCGCGAAGTTCCGCCCCAGCGGCGGCAGGCGCTTCGGCTTTGGCCGATGAAACGAGCAATGGTGCCGCGGCGGCCGAGACCGTGCCTGTCATGAAGTTTCGCCGGCTGAGGCCAAGCGTGGATGGGACGGAAGGCTGGGACATGGCTCGCTCCTGGCTGGCTGCTCATCGGGGCCTAACCACTCATGCAGGCCATTGTTCCGACCTGGCCCGCGCGGGATCCTAGGCCTCACAGAAGTGTGATCCTTCGAAGATGCTCATGATGCGGGAACATGCATGCCGGCTCTGAGTTACGGCCAATACCAACGCTGATGGCAGGCCGATATGAAATCGAAACTGGTCGCACAGACTTCTGGACAAAGGACATTCGTGGTCGTGCTGGATCCAGGCGAGGAAGCATTTGCTGCCCTGTCCGACTTCGCCGGCGAGCAGGAAATTGCCGGCGCCTCGCTGACCGCGATCGGCGCATTCGAGAAGGCAACCGTCGGCTGGTTCGACTTCGGCTCGAAATCTTACCGCAAGATCCCGGTCGGCCAACAATGCGAGGTTCTGAGCGCCATTGGCGACATCGCGGTCGACGACAGCGGCAGACCGAGCCTGCATATCCATGCCGTCCTGGGTCTAAGCGACGGATCGACGCGCGGCGGCCACCTTGTTGAAGGCATCGTCAAGCCTACGCTCGAAGTCACGGTGACGGAATCGCCCGTTCACCTGCGGCGCACCAAACGCCCCGGCCTTGGCATCGCCTTGATTGATCTCGACGCCTGAGGGCGGACGATGGCAGCGGCCGCGACCGACGCGTTTCCCCTCCCCCTCGATACATCCCCAATGGAGGCTCGGATCGACGAAGCACTGCCGCAGGACAAAGGCATTTGGCAGTTCGAACCGAAATGGGATGGGTTTCGCTGCCTCGCTTTCAAGAATCGCAAAACGGTCGATCTCAGGGCGAAGTCGGGCAAGCCGCTTGGGCGTTACTTTCCCGAACTCACAGCAATAATGCAAAACCTCGAAGCCAAGGATTTCGTGGTCGACGGCGAAATCGTCATCGAGATCGGCGGTGCCGCGTCCTTCGACGCCCTGCAGATGCGGCTTCATCCGGCCGAGAGCCGCATCCGCAAGCTGAGCGCGGAAACGCCGGCGCGACTGATCCTGTTCGATATACTGGTCGCGCCGGGCGGCAAATCGCTGCTCGAAGCCGCATTGACGCAAAGGCGCAAGGCAATTGAAGACTTCGTCGCGCAAGCAAACACCGACGCTCTTCAGCTCTCGCCCTGCACCACGAGTTTCGCGACCGCCAGGCGATGGCTGGAGGACGCCGGGCACGGGTCTACCGACGGCGTCGTCGCCAAACGGCTGAACGATCCTTATCACCCGGGCGAGCGCGCGATGATCAAGGTCAAGCGGCTGCGCACTGCCGACTGCGTGGTCGGCGGCTTCCGTTATCTGAACGGCAAGTCGCAGGTCGGATCGCTATTGCTCGGCCTCTACAATGAGCGGGGCTTGCTTGACCATGTCGGCTTCACCTCGACAATCGCCAACGAGGAACGAGCTACGCTCACGAAGAAGTTGGAGGCGCTGCGTGGCGGGCCCGGCTTCACCGGCAAGGCGCCGGGTGGGCCGAGCCGCTGGAGCACGGAGCGCAGCGGCGAATGGGAGCCGTTGCGGCCGGAACTGGTCGTGGAAGTCCGCTTCGACCACGTCACCGGCGAGCGTTTCCGGCATGGCACTCGATTCATTCGCTGGCGGCCCGAAAAAGCGCCGCGACAATGCACGTTCGAGCAGATCTCGTAGCAGCGCCCATCCGGAACAACCGACCCCCTCAAACGGTTTGTCTTTAGAACAGCCCCGCGTCACGAACGCACCTATCTTGGAGACAGGAAAATGGATCCGCGCGACAAGCAGCGAGCCGCAAGGCGGGATGAAACCGAAGCTCCCGGCATCGAACAACAGGACTGGGACGCTCTTGATAATGGTCGGGTGCCGCCTGGCAGCGTCGCCATAAACGGCGATCCGGAGGATGATGCCGAAGCCCAAGGCGTTCTCCCCGAAGAGGATGACGACAACCCCTATCAGGAGAGCGACGAAGCCTTGCCCGACGATGAGGAAGAACGTGTGCTGTCGCGGGATCCTTCTAAGGAAGGCAGTCGTTTTGACGAAGCATAGCGAAAGCTAGCGTGCCGTCGCGGCGCCACATCGGAAGACCGGCCACTGATCAAGGTTACTGGGATCATTACCCGTGGGCCACCAAAAATCGGGGGGCGCAAATCGGCAGTGGACCCTTCACTGTTTGTGATTGGGGGAACAACTGATCGTGAGACAGGTTTTGATTGGGGTGTGTTGAGATTCAGGTCAGGCCGAGCCGAGAACGGTGGTTTACGAGAACCGGAGCGGAGCGTACCTGAAGTACGTGAGCACCGGAAGCGCAGGAAACCATCGTTCGCAGGCCGGCATCACCTGAATATCGACACAGCCTAAGCAAGCTGCCTTATGTTTGACCTGCAACCATGGCCGAGAAACGCGACAACAAATCCACAGCCGCTCTTCTTAGGCGGCAATTCTCGAATGAAACCATGCGCCGATATCTACGCAGCTTGCCTTTGTTTCATGTAAACCGCTGGCTTCCTGACAAACTGCGCGAATCGCTCAAGCGTCTCGACCGCAAGCGTAAGTGAAACCAACCGCGCTACGCTTAGGCTCAATCCAACAAAGGCGCGGACCACGCTCTTGCCGTTCAGACGAACGCGCCATCAGCTCTCCTTCACATTACGATCACAGCCCGTCGGAAGGGGCAGAGACTATGCATCCTTGCTTAAGCGTCCGCGTTTGTGATTCACAAATCCGGAGTTCAAGTCATGAAGGTCGACACTCTCCCTGCGCCTACAGGCAATCCAGCCCAGGTCGATATCCTCGTCAACAAACCAGGACACTTCGTCGAGGAGTGGATCGAGGGGCATGCGGTTAGACCGGCCGCCGCAGCATCCCCGGAAGCCGCGGCAGAAAGACTGGCGAGAGCTTGCATCGCGGACGCGGAGCGGGAAGGCATCCTCGCGGAAGAAATCAGCGATGAGGTCGGCGATTTGAAAGAGTACCTCGCCGATACGCTCCTCGCCGAGGCCGGCCGCGAAACCGGCGTCGACACCGCTCCGACAGCGCAAGCATTGGGTGACACAAAGGTTTAGCTTTCACGGCAGGGAAGTTGTGATCGCGATGACGCCAATCTCAACACGAGCCGTCCACATTTGCGTCGACATGCAGATGATGTTCTTGCCGCCTGGGCCATGGGCGGTTGAGTGGCTGCCCGCCATCTTGCCGAAGGTGCTTTCGCTTGTCGATGGCAGGCCGGAGCGAACGATTTTCACCAGGTTCATAACGGCGGGAAGACCTGGCGAAGGCCAGGGCCATTGGCGTCAATACTATGAGCGCTGGTCGCAGATGACCATCGAATGTGCCGGCCCGGGCAGCCTCGAACTGCTGCCCGAACTGCGTGATTTCGTGCCGCCGGCTCGCGTTTTCGATAAGCCCGTCTACTCACCCTGGCTGACGGGCGAGCTCCACCGGAGCCTTCAGGCGGAAGGTGTGACCGAGCTCATCGTCAGCGGAGGCGAGGCCGACATGTGCGTCTTGGCGACGCTGCTCGGAGCGATCGACTTCGGTTACAGAACGATCCTGGTCGAGGATGCGATCTGCAGCACATCGGACGAAGCCTATGAAAATATACTCAAGCTGTTCACGACGCGATATTCGCATCATGTCGAAGTCGCCGCTGCGGAGGAGGTTCTGGATTTCTGGCGCTGACGCATCGCTCATCTCGCCCGGCACATGCCGACCAAGGTGCCGCCGGCAACGGATGAGCAGCCGTCCCTCGAATGCTCGGCCGTATCAGCGGGCGCGGTCATCTGGCGCGAAAGACCGGTTGGCCACTGCCAAGTCTTGATCTAACCGGAGCCGGCTGTCGGCCGGCCGCCTGGCTTCAAGGCGCTGACCCGCAAGATGCTCTCGATGAGATCTTTTTCCCGGAACGGCTTGTTGACCAATGGCACGTCCGATGGGCGGTTTGAAATTGCCTCAGCGTCGGCATAGCCGGTTATCATAACCGCTGGCCAGTCGGAGCGCAGGTTGCGCGCGAAGCGGATTACCTCGACTCCGGACACCAGCGGCATTGCGAAATCGGTGACAATGACGTCGAACTCATGCGGTGTCCGTTCAATAATTGCCAGCGCCTCGGCACCACCTGCTGCGCATGTCACTGTAAACCCGTGTTGCCGAAGCGATTCCGCCGTTAGCTGCCGCAATCCGCTGCTGTCGTCAATCAACAGAAGCGAAGGGAAAGCCTTCCCTGCAGCCTCGACCAGGACTCTCTCTCCATCCGGATCTGCCACATTATCGGATGGCTGCTCCGCTGAACGCGGCAGCCACAGCTCCATGGATGTTCCGCGCCCGACGAGGCTGTCTATGCGAAGCGCGCCGCCCGATTGCTTCATGAAACCGTATACCGTGCTGAGACCCAGCCCGGTGCCTTTCCCGACGGGCTTCGTCGTGAAAAACGGTTCGACGACCTTGGTCAGAATCTCCTTCGGGATGCCGGCACCGGTATCCTTGACGGTGAGGACTGCATACTCTCCGGCCGCCAGGTCTTCGGAAGGTATTTTGACGACCCGATTTTGCGCCTGCACGGCAATTGTCCCGCCGGAGGGCATCGCGTCACGCGCGTTGAACACCAGATTCATCAACGCCAACTCCAATTGAACGACGTCGACATGCGCGGGCCAAACGGAGTCGTCGACCTCCCACTCAAAGCGGATCAGGCCGCCGAGCACGGGAGCCACCAAGCCGTTCATCGTATCTTCCAGCGCAGCCAGCCGCACTGCCGTCGGCTTCAGATTCTGACGCCGCGAAAAGACAAGCATGCGGTTGACAAGTTCGGCGCCTTGCTTCGCGGAGCGGCGAGTGAGTTCAACGATCTTCTTTGCTTGCTCGTCAAGCGTAAGCTGCCTCTCGAGCAATCCCAGTCCGCTCAGAACCGCGGCAAGCAGATTGTTGAAATCGTGTGCCAGCCCTCCGGTGAGTTTCCCGACCGCTTCGAGGCGCTGTGACTGAAGAAGTTGATTTTCGAGTTCACGCCGCTCGGTCACGTCAAGCAAGGTGCCGAGGATTTCAGGTCGGCGTCCGTCGACACCTTTCGACAGGATCCCTTGGTCGAGAAAGATACGATATTTGCCATCGGCGCACTGCCAGCGGAACTCGCATGTGTAGGAGCCTGTCACCTTTGCCGCCAGCAATGCTTCCCGCACCCTGGATAGATCTTCCGGATGCACCCGGCTCAGCCCAAACCGCGGCTCGGACGTCAGTCGCTCAGGTGGGAATCCCGTCAGACGTTCGACACCTTTTGAAACAAAACGGGCTGCAAAGGGCGGCTCGGCGACTCTGGCGTGAAAACAGACGGGCAAGGATCCAAGAATGGCCTCCTGCCGTTCTTCGGCGCCGCGCAGCGATCGTTCGGCCTCAAGTTTTTGTTTTTCGGCCTGCAAGGCTTTCGCCAGCAGTGCCTGTTCTGCGACCGCATTGCGCTGGATCTCGAGCGTCTTTTCGTGAAGCTCGACGAATACAGCCACTTTGGATCGCAGCATGGCGGGGTCGAAGGGCTTGAACATATAGTCCACTGCGCCGGCGTCGTAGCCGCGCAGCATATGCGCATCTTCCTTGTTGATGGCCGTGAGGAAGATGAGAGGGGTTCGTCTGGACTGTTCGCGCTGGCGGATCAACGAGGCTGTTTCGTAGCCGTCGAGGCCCGGCATCAAAACATCCAGCAAGATAACGGCGAAGTCCTCCTTTAGGAGGCAGCGCAGCGCCTCCTCGCCGGATTGCACAGCGACGACTTCCGCGAGTGGAGTGAGAACTTCTTCGATCGCCAACAGGTTTCGTTCGTCATCATCGACTGCCAGGATGCGTGCCTTTGACTGATTGTCCGCCAACTGCACAATCTCCAGTTTCTTCGAACGGATCCGCGACAGCCTTTGCATCGGGCATCCCGTCAGTTGACTGACCTAAGCAGATTTTGGGATGTCTCGACCCGATCCCGAGAGCGACCGATCCAGACCCGCAGCAGTGCCAACAGCAGGTCGAGATCGACAGGCTTGGCAATATAGTCGGAAGCCCCGGCTTCCAGGCATTTCTGCCGGTCGCCCTTCATCGCCTTTGCTGTCACCGATATCAATGGAATATGCGCGATGGAGGGTGTGTTGCGGATACTCCTCATCGTCTCGTAGCCGTCCATCTCCGGCATCATGATATCGATCAAGGCTGCGTCGACGTCGGCATTCTCCTCCAGCAACGCTATCCCATCGCGACCGCGCTCAGCGTGAAGCACTTCGATATCGTAGGTCTCAAGGACGCTCGTCAGCGAATAGATGTTTCGAATATCGTCATCGACGATCAGGACTTTCGCGCCCGCAAGATTCGACCTGTTGTCAGCTCGTTCGACACCTGCCCCGCTTTCCTCGCGCAGTCCTCCCGGAAGCGTCGCGGATACATGGAGAGCCAATTGAGCAAAATTCTCAGCTCGTGGGACTGAGGACAAAGCGGGATTCAAGGCTAGCACCTGTTCAACTGCCTCCGAATGAGGGGCAAAGAACAGCAGCGGCGGAAGGCCGTCTGAAAACTGGTTGGTGAGCTCGTCGAGTGCCCGCGCATTATCCCTGGCAGACTTTCCAAGCCCAAGGACAACCGCATCGAATGAGGCGAGGTCGATGTCCTCCGCGGTTGCCGCGCGACTGATTGCGGTGACCGAGGTGACGCCGTCCCGGATCGTCTCGACCAGGGAAAGGCGGCGCTCGGGATCGGAGTCAGCCACGAGCACCCGGCGCTGGACGCGCAGGTTCCTCGAATGAATTTCCTGGAACACCTTCACCAGCTCCTCGGATGACACCGGTTTGGTCGAGATGCTCGATGCCCCTTTGCGAGCGAGGCTATCGATGTCTTCCGCTCCGGAAATCACATGAATGGGAATGCCGGCGGTCTTCGGATCATGGCGCAGCAGGTCGAAGAGCACCCATCCATCGATGTCCGCCAGGCCGAGGTCCAGCGTGATCGCGTCCGGCACCAGCTTGCGCGCCAGCGCCAAGGTTCCGGAGCCTGCGGTCGAAAGGACGCCTTTCAACCCGGCAGACCGTGCCAGGCCCAGCAGCAGACCGCCAAACGTTGGGTCGTCCTCGACGATCAAAACGACCCTGTCTTGCGCCGATATGGCGTCGCGATCGTCCATCAATTCCGCCGACGGCAAACCGCTGGGCGCCGCTGTCGTCGCGATTGCCTCGGTGGCCGGAAGCAGTTCCGGCTGGCTGGCGGCGGCAACCCTGGGACCATCGATCGGAATGACGAGCGTAAACGTCGATCCTTTGCCGGGAATGCTTTCAACTCTTAGCTCACCGCCGAGCAAACGGGCGATCTCACGGCTGATCGAGAGCCCAAGACCGGTCCCTCCATATTTGCGGCTGGTCGTGCCGTCGGCCTGCTGGAACGCCTCGAAAATCAGTTTCTGTTTGTCTTCCGGGATGCCGATACCGGTGTCGGTCACCGCTATCGCAAGCGCTTTCCTGGGCAGCTTGGCGCCGTTGCGGCGTCCCGCTTTTTCCATTTTGAAATTCAGGCTGACCTTGCCTTCGGAGGTGAACTTGAAGGCGTTCGACAGCAGGTTGAGCACGATCTGCTGCAACCGCTTCTCGTCCGTACGCACGGTTTCCGGAAGAGCGGGATCGACATTGATGGTAAAGCCCAGACCCTTGTCGGCTGCAAGCTGGCGGAACGTGCGCTCCATATGCTGGCGCAAATGGGCGACCGGCATATCGTTGATGTCGATCGAGACCGTGCCGGACTCGATCTTCGACAAATCGAGGATGTCGTTGATCAGGCTGAGAAGGTCGGTACCGGCCGAATTGATGGTGCGAGCAAACTCGACCTGCTTTTCGTTGAGGTTGCCCTGCTGGTTCGTAGCAAGCAGATTTGAAAGAATGAGAAGCGAATTGAGCGGAGTTCTAAGCTCATGGCTCATGTTGGCGAGGAACTCGGATTTGTACTTGGAGGTAAGCGCCAGCTGCTCGGCTTTCTCCTCGAGCGCCCGGCGCGCCATCTCGATTTCGAGATTTTTGTTTTCGACCTGCTTCTTCTCATTCTCCAGAAGTTGAGCCTTCTCCTGGAGTTCCTCGTTCGTGGCGTGCAGTTCTTCCTGCTTTTTCGTCAGTTCTGTCTGACGCGCCTGCAGCTCGGACGTCAGCAGTTGCGATTGCTTGAGAAGGCCCTCGGTGCGCATCGTCGCGGCGATCGTGTTGAGGACGATGCCGACCGATTCCATCAGCTGATTGAGAAACGATTGGTGCGTGTCGCGGAACTCGCCGAAAGACGCGAGCTCAATGACGGCCTTGACCTCATCCTCGAACAGGGCAGGCAGGATGATGACATTCGCCGGCGAGGCGCTGCCAAGCCCCGATGTGACGCGCAAGAAGTCCGGCGGAACATTGTCGAGCATAATGGCTCGCTTGTCGGCAGCGCTTTGTCCGACGAGACCCTCACGCAGGTCGAGGCGTTGCTTGATTGCCGCCTTGCTCTCGGCACCATAGGACGCCGCCAGTTCCAGATAGGACTCCTCCTCGTCCCGATTGGTCACGTAGAAGACGCCGTATTGCGCGTTCACGAGCGGAGCGAGCTCGGACATGATGAGACGCGACACGGTGGCCAGATCGCGCTCTCCCTGCAGCATGCGGGAGAAACGCGCGAGATTTGTCTTCAGCCAATCTTGCTCGGCGTTTTTCAACGTCTGATCCTTGAGATTGCGGATCATCTCGTTGATGTTGTCCTTGAGCGCGGCGACCTCACCGGAAGCCTCGACGCTGATCGAGCGCGTCAGATCGCCCTTCGTCACCGCCGTCGAGACCTCGGCGATTGCGCGGACCTGGGTGGTCAGATTGGCCGCCAACTGATTGACGTTGTCCGTAAGATCGCGCCACAAACCGGCGGCGCCAGGCACGCGTGCCTGGCCTCCAAGCTTACCTTCGATGCCGACTTCGCGCGCGACATTGGTCACCTGGTCGGCAAAGGTGGCCAGCGTTTCGATCATCCCGTTGATGGTGTCCGCGAGGGAGGCGATTTCGCCCTTCGCGTCCACAGTCAGCTTGCGTTTGAGATTGCCTTGTGCAACCGCAGTCACGACGTCGGCGATGCCGCGCACCTGGTTGGTCAGATTGGTGGCCATCAGGTTGACGTTGTCGGTCAGATCCTTCCAGGTGCCGGCCACGCCACGCACTTCGGCCTGACCGCCAAGCTTTCCTTCCGTGCCGACTTCACGTGCGACGCGTGTCACCTCGCCGGCGAAGGAGTTCAGCTGGTCGACCATGGTGTTGATGGTCGACTTGAGCTCGAGGATTTCGCCCTTGACGTCGACGGTGATCTTCTTCGAGAGATCGCCTCGCGCGACCGCGGTCGTCACTTCGGCGATGTTGCGAACCTGGCCGGTCAGATTCTCGGCCATGGAGTTCACGTTGTCGGTCAAATCCTTCCATGTGCCGGCGACGCCTCGCACCTGGGCTTGGCCGCCGAGCTTTCCTTCGGTGCCGACTTCGCGCGCCACGCGTGTCACCTCGCCGGCGAAGGAGTTCAGCTGATCGACCATGGTGTTGATGGTCGACTTGAGCTCAAGTATCTCGCCCTTGACGTCCACGGTGATCTTCTTGGAAAGGTCGCCGAGCGCCACGGCCGTGGTCACTTCCGCGATGTTGCGCACCTGGCCCGTCAGGTTGGCCGCCATCGCATTCACATTGTCGGTCAGGTCCTTCCAGGTGCCGCCCACGCCTCTGACCTGCGCCTGGCCGCCGAGCTTGCCGTCCGAGCCGACCTCGCGCGCCACGCGCGTCACCTCCGAGGCAAAGGAATTCAGCTGATCAACCATCGTGTTGATCACGTCCTTGATCTGCAGGATCTCGCCCAAGGCATCGACGGTGATCTTCTGCGTCAGATCGCCGGTCGCGATCGCGGTTGCGACCTTGGACACGTCGCGCAACTGCACGGTCAGGTTGCCGGCCATGGCGTTGACATTGTCGGTCAGGTCTTTCCACGTGCCGCCGACGCCTTCCACATGGGCTTGGCCGCCGAGCTTGCCTTCCGAACCGACCTCGCGCGCCACGCGCGTGACTTCGGAGGCGAAGGAGTTCAGCTGGTCGACCATCGTATTGACGGTATCCTTGAGCTCGAGGATCTCGCCTTTGACGTCCACGGTGATCTTCTTGGAAAGGTCGCCCCGGGCGACGGCTGTCGTCACCTCGGCGATGTTTCGAACCTGGCCGGTCAGGTTGGCCGCCATCAGGTTGACGTTGTCAGTCAGGTCCTTCCAGGTTCCCCCGACGCCCCTCACCTCGGCCTGCCCTCCGAGCTTGCCTTCCGTGCCCACTTCGCGCGCAACGCGCGTGACTTCGGAAGCGAAGGAGTTCAGCTGATCGACCATCGTGTTGATGGTGTCCTTGAGCTCGAGTATCTCCCCTTGCACTGCCACCGTGATCTTTTTCGACAGGTCGCCCGATGCAACCGCCGTCGTGACCTCGGCAATGTTGCGCACTTGGCCGGTGAGGTTCTCGGCCATGGAATTGACGTTGTCGGTCAGGTCTTTCCATGTGCCGGCGACGCCGCGAACCTGGGCCTGGCCGCCGAGCTTGCCCTCGGTGCCGACCTCGCGCGCGACGCGCGTGACCTCGGATGCGAAGGAGTTCAGCTGATCGACCATCGTGTTGATGGTGTTCTTGAGCTCGAGGATCTCGCCCTTCACGTCGACGGTGATCTTCTTCGATAGATCCCCCAGCGCCACCGCCGTCGTCACCTCGGCGATGTTGCGAACCTGGCCGGTCAAATTCTCGGCCATGGAGTTCACATTGTCAGTGAGGTCCTTCCACGTGCCGCCAACGCCTTCGACCCGCGCCTGGCCCCCGAGCTTGCCTTCCGTGCCGACCTCGCGCGCGACGCGCGTCACTTCCGATGCGAACGAGTTCAACTGATCGACCATCGTGTTGATGGTGTTCTTGAGCTCGAGGATCTCGCCCTTCACGTCGACGGTGATCTTCTTTGACAAATCGCCTGACGCCACCGCAGTGGTCACCTCGGCGATGTTGCGCACCTGGCCGGTAAGGTTGGTGGCCATGGCGTTGACGTTGTCGGTCAGGTCCTTCCACGTGCCGGCCACGCCCTTCACGCGGGCCTGTCCGCCAAGCTTGCCCTCCGTTCCAACCTCACGCGCGACACGTGTCACTTCGGAGGCAAAGGAAGCCAGTTGCCCCACCATCGTGTTGACGATCTTGCCTATGCGCAGGAACTCCCCGCGCAGCGGGCGGCCGTCGATTTCGACCATCATTGTCTGGGATAGGTCGCCTTTGGCCACTGCCCCGATGACGCGGGCCACTTCGGCGGTCGGTTGAACCATGTCTTCGATCAGGTCGTTGACCGACCTGACGCTTGATTCCCAGCTGCCGGTAGCATTGCGGACATGACCCCGCTCGCCAATCCTGCCGTCCTTGCCGACGACCCTGCTCAGCCGCTCGAACTCCTTCGTCACCTGATCGTTGAGTTCGACGATCTGGTTGAAGGCATCGGCAATATCGGAATCGATTCCCTCATAGATGTTGTCGATCCGGATGGAAAAGTCGCCTCGCCTGAAGGCCTTTAAGGAATTGAGAATCTGACGACGATCTAATTGCGCCCTTGATGCCTGCACGCTCACAGTGCCACTCCCCAGTCCACCTGTTTGTGAAGAAACTGATGATCAGATGAAGTCCCGCCCTCGCGGCGAGGTACACAATTCACCGCAAGCTCCAAAACGTGGTAGGGGCAAATTTGTTCCGACGCGCAGATCGAATCTTATCCGCACGCCGGCGAGCGCTTAAGAACGCGCAAAGGCTCGCCCTTTATTTGACATGCCTCGCCCTTGGAATTGCTTGGCGTATTCCGCCCAATCGGAAGCTGCGACACCGCCGCCCGCGGGCTCTTGTCAACTTTGGCGAACCGCTTCGTAAGCTATTGACGGATGAGGATTATGTTAGTCGCAGAGGGGCGATTCAGCAGACGTCCGGCAAGGCTGGCTCGCCTCATGCCATCTCTGGACGTCTTGAAGCTTCGCGGATCGCCTTGTGGACATTGCGCTGCAGATCCATGAACTCCGCGCTCTCCATGATCTCTTCCCGGCGCGGGCGCTCTATGTCGACGTTGAAGGTTCGCATGATGCGTCCCGGGCCGATCCCCATGACGACGATGCGGTCGGACAGGTAGACGGCCTCCTCCACGTCGTGGGTGACGAAGAGCACGGTCAGCCGGTGCTCTTCCCAGATCTGCGTCAGCAGCTCCTGCATCTGGTGCCTGGTCAAGGCGTCGAGCGCGCCGAAGGGCTCATCCATGAGCAGCATCTTGGGCCGGTAGGACAGCGCCCGCGCGATGGCGACGCGCTGTTTCATGCCGCCCGACAGTTCCGACGGATAGAGATCGGCGCAGTGCGGAAGCTTGACGAGGTCGAGATGCTCGCGCGCGATCCTGCGGCAGGTCGAGCGATCATGGCCGGCGGCCTTGAGGGCAAATTCTATGTTCTGCTGCGCCGTCAGCCAAGGCAGCAGCGTGTAGGACTGGAAGACGACGCCGCGGTCGAGGCCGGGCTTGAGGATCGGCGAGCCGTCGATGTCGAGCTCGCCCGCGTCGAAATCCTGCAGCCCGGCCACGATCGACAGCAGCGTGCTCTTGCCGCAACCCGACGTGCCCACCAGCGAGACGAACTCGTTGTCGGCAAGATCGAGATTGATGTCGCGCAGCACCTGCGTGCGCCGCTCCCCGGTGCCAAAGCTCTTGTGCAGGCCTTCGATGCGAAGTTTGGGCAAGCTCATCGGCCGAACCTCATTGCGCATGGCCTTCCTGCCGGAACAGCACCTTTCCCAGCGCCTTCATCACCTGGTCGGTGATGAGACCGAGCACGCCCAAGAGCAGGATGTAGCCGATGATGGTGTTCGTCTGGAAATAACGCTGCGACACGGTGATGCGGTAGCCGAGGCCGGACGTCGCCGCGACGAGCTCAGCCAGCACGAGCCAGGTCCACGCCCAGCCCAGGCTGATGCGCAGCGTATCCCAGATGCCTGGCAGCGCGCTGGGCACCACGATGCGCGTCAGGATCTTGCGGTCCGGCAGGCCGAGCGTCCTGCCGAGGCCGACGAAATCCGTCGGAACCCGCTTCACATTGTCCATGATCATCAGGACCTGCTGGAAGAAGGTGCCGATGAAGATGATCAGGAACTTCTGGGCGTCGCCGGTGCCCGACCAGAGGATGGAAAGCGGCACGAAGGCGACCACCGGCATATAGCGGATGAAATCCACCAGCGGCTCGACAGCAGCTTCCCAGACCCTGAAGCTGCCGATCAGCACGCCGATCGGTATCGCCAGCGCCGAGGCGATCAGGAAGCCGATGGAGATGCGGTATATCGAGGCCTTGAGGTCCAGCCACAGCGTGCCGTCGCTCCAGAGCTTGCCGAGCTGCCCCGCCACGCTTTCCGGCGAGGGCAGGAAGATGGGCTTCACCAGCTCCAACCCCGTTGCCGCCCACCAAGCGAGGCCGAGGCCGGCAAAAACGACCACGGCGATCATCAGGAAGCGCGACCGTGTGATGGGCGCGCCGATTCCGGAGGATCGGCGGCGCGGCACCGGTCGCGCAGCCGGTCCTTGCGCGGCGCCGGACTGGCTCGTTTTGGCGGCACGCTGCTCGGACATCCGCGCTACCACCGCGACGCAGCCTTCATCATTCCGCGGCCTTGACGAATGACGGGTCGATCATCTGCTCCGGCGTCACGTCGGCCTGGAGCAGCCCGGCATTCTTGGCGGCGGCTTCGACGTCGGCGAACGTTTTGGTGGAGAACTCGCCGGTCAGAGCGCTCTTGTTCTCGGCGAGAGAATAATAGCGCACGCCGTCGAAGGCGGTGTTGAGGTCCTCGACACTGGAACCGACCGCCTTGGAAATGATGGCGCGGCCGCCAGCGGTATCGCCGTTATAGTCCTCCAGGGCCGCATCCCAGGTCTTGATCATGGCAAGCACCTGGCCGGGTCGCGACTTGATCACCTCGTCGCGCACCACAAGCACGTCGCTGATCAACCCGGGATCCTCGCCGGCGGTGAAGAGCAGCTTGACGTCCTTGTTCTGCGCCCTGGCCGCGGTGAGATAAGGTTCGTAGGTGACCGCGACCGGGACCTGTCCGGCAATCAGCGCGCTGCCGGCGTCGGCCGCCGGCATCGGCACCGGCTGCACATCGGCGATGGACAGGCCGTTCTTGGCAAGGGCGTATTTGAGCAGGATATCGCTGGTCGTGCCCTCCTCGAAGGCGACCTGCTTGCCCTTGAGATCGGCGACGGAGGAAATATCCTTGCCGGCGATCATGGCGTCGGCCGTCATGCTGACATCGAGCAGCAGCACGATTTTCACCGGCAGGCCCGCCGCAACCATACCCATCGCGGTATGGGTCGCGATGTTGGCGGCATCGAGCTGGCCGCTCGCGAGCGCGGCGTTGATGTCCTTGTCTTCCGCGAAGTTGACGATTTGGACGTCCGACAACCCGCTTGCCTTGAACAAGCCCTTGGCCTCGGCGACGTGCCATTGGCCATAGCCGAGCCATGGCTCGATGCCGATCTTGAAGGTTCCCGCTTCAGGCGTCGCGGGAATGGCCGTGTCGGCGGCATAGGCCGCCGGGGCGAACACGATGGCGGCGGCCACGGCGAGTGCACGAAATTGTCCTGCTAGGTTACGCATCATCTCTGTTCCCCTTTATGATCGCGCCGCTCTTTGAACTGCATATCCGGCCTGGATGAGAATGCGGGCTTATGCTCTTGCGGCACTGTGGCTCGGCGTGTCACCTGCCGCTTCGACGGAAGCGCAAGGATACTCAACGTCAGCGGCGGTGAATGTCAAGGCGAAAATACATACATGCATATACAAGCTGGAGCAGCTGAATCCGCGGCTTCCGGGGTATCGGGCCGCATCCGTTCGCCACAAGGCGTTCGATCGATCGCCTCCAGGAAGTCCGTCACGCGATTTGCGCCGGAACAGGGCTCGCCTTGCCGCGATCAGCCGCTTTTGGAAGGAGAGTACCGGCTGCCGAGCGAATAGCGGCTGCCGACATAGGTCAGCTTGCTGATGGTGGCGACGATCGCTCCCGTCCACGTCCGGCGGTGCAGAAGCAGGCAGCAGCTGCCGGCATCGATGCCCAGATGCCGCGCCGTCTCGGCATCGGCCGGGATTGCCGAGATGATATGCTCGACCTCGGTCACCGGTGTCTTCTGCATCAGATAGTCGTAGGTCGCGGTCTTGGAAAAATCCTGCTTGTCGTAGTCGGGTATCAGGCTTGGATTGACGAAGCGCTCTTCCAACTGCACGGGCAGATCGTTCTCGAAATTGACGACGACGGAATGGTAGACCGACGAACGCCTGGCGAATTCGAAGGACAGCGCAAGCTCCTTTGCCGGCATGATTTTTTCGAGGACGAGAACCTCGGAACGATGCTTGTTGCCGCGTGCCAGGATCTCGGCCGCGATATTGTTGATCTCGATCAGGGCCGATTGCGGCCGCGGCGGCGCGATGAATGTTCCCACGCCCTGCAGCCGGATCAGAAATCCCGCCGAGGTCAGTTCCCGCAAGGCACGGTGGATCGTCATCCTGGAGACGCCAAGCGCTGCCACGAATTCATTTTCGGACGGCAGCTTGCGGTCCTTGCTCCACCGGCCGGTTCCGATGTTCGTCAGGATGTAGTCCTTGACCTTCTCGTAGAGAGGGCTGGCCGTATCGGGCAAAGTGTTCATTTCAGATGTCCTTTCCGGCAAGCATCGGAAATCAGGAATGCTCGAGCGGTTGCCGCATCCGGATGATTGTTTTCAAGCCGTCGCCCTGGCCTTCCAGCAGCCGCCGATAGGCCGCGGGGACCTCATCCAGGCCGATCTCGCGGTCAATCAGGCCGATCAGCCGCTCGCTCAGCTCACCCAGCATCCGGATGGCATCGGGAAGCTCGTCGGCGAAGGCGTGGCAGCCCAGCAACGCGATCTCCCGCTCGACCAGCAGGTTGGGGTCGATGTCGAGCCGGCCGTGGAAGATGCCGACCATCGCAATGGTGCCGCCCGGGCCGAGAACACCCAGTAACCGACTGAGCGCGGCGATGCTGCCTGTCGCCTCGACGGCCGCAAGCAAGGGGGCATTCGCGGTCGCTGAAGCAATGGCGTCCGCGTCCAGGTCGACGATCGTGGCGCCGGTCACGCGCGCAACGCGAGCGCAGCGGCCTTGGTTATGGTCGACGATCAGCACGGTGCCCGCGAACGCCCGCGAGAGCAGCAACGCGGCAAGGCCGCCGATGGTCCCGCAGCCGAGGACAAGCACCGAGGCCTCCGCTTTCGGCAGGCGTCGCACCGCATGCAGCGCAACGGCGAGCGGCTCGGCCATCGCCGCTACCCGTGCATCAAGCGCGGCATCGACGCTATGCAACAGGCGCGCGGGAAGGACCACCTGTTCGGCAAATCCGCCGTCGCATATTTCGCCGACGAAGCCGAGCGACGTGCAGAGATGGCGGCTGCCGGCACGGCATTGTGTGCACTCTCCACACCAGAAGCGGGAATCGGCGACCACCCGGTCGCCAATGGCGATGGTGTCGACGCCCTCTCCGACGGCGATCACCGTGCCCGTCAATTCATGGCCGGCCGTCGAAGGCGAGCGGCTTATCCATTGGCCCGTGCGGAAATTGTGCAGGTCGGAACCGCAGATGCCCGCGGCGTCCACCTTGAGCTTCACCCAGCCCGCGTCGGGGACGCCCGGGGCGGCGATATCCTCAACGCGCAAGTCGCCGGGTCCGTAAAGTCGCGCGGCCTTCATCGTCATCGCTTCCCTCAGACCGAGAGATAGCGGCTACGGATTTCCGACACCGCATTTTCATGCGAGCTGAAGCCTTCGTAGCGGGCGAGCGTGCGCGCATGCCGGGCGAGTTCCGGATAGGCCGCCGACGTCACATAACCGACTGCCGAGCGCTTGACGAAATCCGTGACCGCCAGCGGCCCATACGTTCGCGCCCACCGGCTGGTCGGCAACACGGCATTGGGCCCGAGGACAAAGTTGGCGAGCGTCACCGGCGTATGCGGACCCATGAGGATCTCGGCCGCTTCGGTGATGTACCCGAGATGCGCGAACGGTTCCTTCGACAGGATCTCGAGATGCTCCGGGGCATAGTCGTTGATGAAGCGGTAGCTGTCTTCAAGGGACGCGGTCAGCACGATGCCGCCGCGCTTTCCGGTCAGCACCGCGCGCGAGAATTCGACGCGCTGTTCGGTCATGCGGGACCAATGCTGCGGCAGCGCGGCAAGCGCGGCCTCGGCGACCTTGCGGCTGTGCGTCACCAGATAGGCCGAGGAATCCGGCCCGTGCTCGGCTTCGATCAAAAGGTCCAGCGCGGCAAGGCCGCCATCGACGCTGTCATCGGCAAAGATGATGGCTTCGGAAGGGCCGGCCGGAAGGCCGGTGTTGATGACCGAGGACAGAAGGCTCTTTGCCGCCACCACCCAGGGACTGCCCGGCCCGACGATCTTGACGGCGGGCTTCACCGTCTCGGTGCCGTAGGCGACGGCGGCGACCGCCTGGGCGCCACCGCATTTGTATACAGTCTCGACGCCGGCGAGGCGTGCGGCGACCAGGGTCGCGGCATCGACGGACCCATCGGAAGTCGGCGGCGTCACGATCGCGATCTGGGGCACGCCGGCAATCACAGCCGGAACCGAGGTCATCATCGTCACCGACGGGAACGCACCCTTGCCGCGCGGAACGTAAAGCGCCACGGAGGCGATCGGGGTGTATCTGTCGCCCGCATAGGCGCCCGGCCGGATTTCCTTCAGCCACATCGTTTCCGGACGCTGCTCCTCGTGGAAATGCCTGATGTTCTCGATACCGAACCGGATGCTCTCCACGACATCCTTCTCGACCTTGTCGAATGCCGCGTCGAACTCCGCTTCCGAGACTTTGAGCCCGCCATCGGCCACATCGGCCTTGTCGAACTCGCGCGCGAACCGAAGCAGGGCGGCGTCACCTTCGGTCCTGACCGCCTCGATGATCGGACGGGCTTTTTCGACGAAAACCGAAAGATCGGCTTCGGCGCGCCTCAAAAGGCTGGCCCGCCGGTCGGCATCGAGGGTCGACAGGTCGTGGAAGCTGATATCGGACATGGCTGCTCCTTCTCCTGGAACGCAGTGGCGGTTGGCGATGGCCAGTCACACGCCTGGAAGACCGTGAGACCGGCAACACGGGCAAGGACCGCAGGTAATGCCAGCCTGTAAAAGTATATACATGTACGTATAACGGCTGCCAGCATTTTCTGGATCCTGCCAACTCGAGCATAGCTGATCGAAGGCCACTCAGATCGACGCGAGAAAGCCGCCATCGACGGGGATGGACTGACCGGTGATGTAGGCCGAAGCATCGGAGGCGAGGAATACCGCAATTCCGTGCAGGTCCGACAAGTCGCCGAAACGGTGTTGCGGGATCTTGGCGAGCATTGATTGCCGCCATGCCTCATTGCCGTAGAACACTTCCGTCATTGCCGTCCTGAAATAGCCGGGGGCGATGGCGTTGACCCTGATCCCCAGATCCGCCCACTCGGCCGCCAGCGCGCGCGTCATGCCGAGCAGGCCCGACTTCGACGAGCCATAGGGCACAGCCGTCGGAATCCCGACTTCGGAGGTGAGCGAGCAAAGATTGATGATGACGCCCGGCCAGCCGGCGTCCTTCATGTGCTGCGCGGCGGCCTGGGCGCAGAAGAATGCGCCTTTGAGATTCGTGTCGACGATCCGGTCCCAAAGTGCCTCGTCGACATCGAGCGAGGGGCGGACTTCCTCCATCCCGGCATTGTTGACGAGAATATCGAGACCGCCGAGCAGGCCGGCGGCCTCGGCCGTCGCCGCCCTGCAGCGGCCGACATCGGTGACGTCCAGGGCGATGGCATGCGCCACCCCGCCGGCGGCGCGGATGGCTGCCGTCGTCTCCGCAAGCGAGGCAAGGCTGCGTGCCGTGACGGCGACATCGGCGCCGGCCGCGCTCAGCGCCTCGGCAATGGAACGCCCGATGCCGCGGCTTGCGCCGGTGACAAGCGCTTTCCGGCCCGACAGGTCGAAGAGCGGAGCGTTGCGCATGCGATCCTCCTTGGCACGGCCGGCGTAGCGATCTCGCCTTGAGTCTAGTGGATCGAACTTACCTATACAAGCATATACAAATCAACTGGGTTGCGGTAGTGGTTGAGGGCATGCGCGACAACCGGTCGATCTGGAACCGAGACCGCGAAGTCGCTCCGTCTTTCATGGATTTGAGAGGCACGATCGATGCGCCGCTTGGTTGACCATGGAGCGATGAGCGCTGCCGGTTATGCCATGCCCTGGAGCGTAGGGCCCGGCCAGCGGGTGGAACTTGCCCTCTCCTGCAACCGGCCGGTGGAGAGCGTGCGGATATGCCGGCTGGACACGCAAGCCGCGGACTTTGAGGATTGGCCAGTCGAGGCGACATCCGAGCCGGACGCCCATCGCAGCTTCGATCATGGATCGTACCTTCGCCTGCGCGCCGAGGAGCTTGCAAAGGCGCCTGCTGTCAAGGGCATCCGCTTTGAGCTGTTTCTCACCCGCAATACGGGGCCGCGCACGATCCTGGAAGCGGGCTCCTTTCTGCTGGGCCTTCGCGATGGGGCGATCGCCTTGGAAACGCGGAACGATCGTCTGTTGTCTGCGCCGGTTCCGCAAGGGGTTTGGCTGACAGTCGAGCTCGGCATGCATGAGGAGGAGCCGTTCTTCACGCTGAAATCTCACGACCTCCTCGCCCCTTACGAATTCAAGCGGCGCCTGCGCGACGCCGAATGGCATCCACAAGGGCGCGACATCCTCTTCGGCGCGAGCGGCTCTCGAAGCGAGCTGACCCTCAATGCGAGATTTGCAGCTATTCGGCTGGAGACTTCCCAAGGGCCAATCGCCTGGGATTTCCCGACCCTGCTGCCGACGGGACCGATCCCGTCGTCAGGCGGACCGGTTCCGCTGGCGCTCGATGCGATCAATCAACCTACATTCTGCGTGACATCGGCGCGCTGGGACGGATCGAGCTTCGACCCCCGGCTCGTGCCTTCGCACTACGATGCCGTCCATTGCCATGACGATGACATGGGACCGCTCGATTGGCCCGCTTCCCACCGTGCCGCGGTGCCCGAGAATGCGAAGCCGGGCGTATACGCTTTCCAGGTGGAATGGGACGGCGGCTACGAGCGCATCGTGTTCTTCGTCACCACCGCGCGTGCCTCCTCACCGCTGCTTTATCTGCTGCCGACCGCGACCTATCTCGCTTACGCGGACGAGTATCTCCCCGACCATCTCTATGAATGGAAGTGCGACGACCGCGGACACCGCTTTGCCATCGCAAACAGCCTCAAGTCGCTCTACGACTATCACTCCGATCTCAGCGGTGTGTCGATCTGCTCCTATCGCAAACCCAAGGTGACATTGCGGGACGACTACAACTACCCGCTATGCGGCTGTCCTCACAACTTGCCGGTCGATCTGCATTTCCTCAGATTCTGCGACGAGAACGGCATAGCGCTCGATATCGTCACCGATCACGATCTGCATCGGCGGGGGATCGAGGCTCTCCGCGGGCATCGGGCCGTCGTGACCGGAAGCCATCCGGAATACATGTCGACCGACATGGAAGGGGCGCTGCGGCAATTTGCGGCCGAGGGCGGTAGCATCGCCTATCTCGGCGGAAACGGCTTTGCCGGAACGGTTGCCTTCAAGGACGATCTGATGGAACTGCGCCGCTCGCCCCTGGAACCCGGCCGCACATGGGACGGCCCCGTCAGCGAACAATATCTGTCGATAACCAACGAGCCTGGCGGCCACCTTCGCTCTCGCGGCCGCGGCGAGTTTTCACTGGTCGGCGGCGCGATTTCGCTGATGGGTTTCGACGGCGCGCGCCCGTTCACGCGAACGCCCGAAAGCCACGCGCCGGAATGCGCATGGCTGTTTGAAGGCATCGAGGATGAAACCTTCGGTTCGGAAGGCATCGTATTGGGTGCCGCCGCGGGTTACGAGGTGGATGCGACGAACCCGGCCCTGGGCACGTCGGCCGACACTATCGTGATCGCCCGCGCGACGGACTTTCCGGCTGGCTTCTTCCAGGATCCCTCGCGCTGGTACGCGGGCGGGGATGAAGAGCGCGCCGGGCGTCGCTGCGCCGAAATGACCTTACGAAATCTTGCTGCGGGTGGCCTGATCTTTTCAGCGAGTTCGGTCGCCTGGTGCGGCGCGCTGCCTGCCGGCAAAGCAATGAACGACGTGGGGAGGATCACCCTGAACCTGCTTAACCGTCTCTCGGCATTGCAAAGCAGGAGGCCAACTCCGACGCCGAGCGATCGCCCTCCGTCGTGACGCCATGGCCTTTTAGTTCCTCCGGGCCGGTGATGCGGGCGCATCGCCGACGAAAGAGGAAACGGCGTTCGACCGAGAACGCACAAGCAGGTAGAAAGCGGCCAAGTGCGTGATCATCTGCAACGGCATGTAGATGACCGGGAATGCGTACATGGCGCCGAGTTCGCCAGCGACTGCAGGAAGATCGACCCGGACCGCGTCATAAAAATCGACGGCGATGTCCGCCACCCCGACGAGATTGAAGGCGATGACAAGCAGCCAAAACAACGGTCGCACCCTGATCGTGAGCAGCGCCAGCAAGGCCAGCGCCCCGGTTGCGAAGTTGCCATAGGCTGCGAAGGTGGCGAAGCCGTCAGGCAGATTGGGGCCAACCACGCCAGGAAGGAGGAAGGCGAGCCCGAAGAGGCGCAAGCTGTGCAGGGCCGCGATGGCCCGTTGCGCATCGAAATGATCCATCGCCCTGAGCCTCGGCCATATATATGCGCCGAAGCAAAGCAGCCACGGGATATAACCCAAGATGAGATGGGTCAGGAACACGATTTGCGGTGACATGCGAGCTCCCTCGTTGGGTTTCGTTCACGAGACCGCGGCCCGAACACCGCGGCATGCCGAGCCGACCTTTCCTCGGCTATAGGCTGCGAAGAAAGTCGATCATCGCCGAGTTCACCTCCGGTGCACGTTCCTGCTGGGTCCAATGGCCGCAACCCGGCAGGATGATCGCCGGCCGTATCTTGGGAACCAGCGCCGATTGCTTGGCGATGATTGGTCGAAACACGTCAAGGATGATATCGCGGTCGCCCGCGATGTAGAGCGCTGGAACGGCGACCTCGGCCTTGCCGAAGGCGGCCATGAGTTCCCAGCTGCGGTCGATGTTGCGCCACCAGTTCAGGGCGCCGCGGAATCCGCTCCGCCCGAACGTCTCGACATAAACGTCGATGTCGGACTCGCTGATCCAGGAAGGCAGGGACGCCGGATTTGTGAGGAAATCCCCGTTCCGGGGAACCATCCCCGCGGCGAATCCGCCGGCGTTGGCCGATGGCGGGCTGTCGCCCGAAAGCGAGTAGAACATGGAGCGGAAGGTGCGACGAAGATCGCGACCGAGCGCCGCCTCGGCCTCCGGGCTCTGGAAGTAGAGCTGGTAAAACAAGGCGTCCTGGGTTCGCGGCATCAGCGTCGTCGGCGGCCCGGCGTCGCCGAATCCGCGCGAGCGGTACGGCGGACTGAACGCGATCACGGCGCGGAAGCGGTCGGGGCGTAGAAGCGCCGTTTGCCAGGCGATCGCGGCGCCGATGTCGTGGCCGGCGATCACCGCTTGTCTGGCATCCAGAGCGTCGACGAGGCCCACCATGTCGCCGATGTCATGGAGGATCGTATATTTCTCGAGTTCCTCCGGACGATCGCTCCGCCCATAGCCGCGCAAGTCGGGCGCCACGGCGCGAAACCCGGCCTTCGCCAGCGCGCCAAGCTGATGGCGCCAGGAATACCAGCATTCGGGAAAGCCATGACAGAGGATGACGAGCGGACCTTCACCCTGTTCTGCTACATGCAAGCGGATGCCGTTCGTCTCGATCATGCGATGCGTCACCTCGGGTGTCGCCGAATCCACCCAGGACGCCGGCTCCGGGCCTCGGCCGCGTTCCGCGGCGGCGAGCCCAAGGGGCCCGGCGAAAGCGGCCCCGATGGTGAGCGCACCGGTCCAAAGGACGTCGCGTCGGGAAAATGTCGCATCTCGCATGGTGTCGCTCTCCTGAACATCGCGTATCTGGGCCTCGATGGCGCCGCACTGCCGAATTGCGGCGTGCGTCCAGACTTGCCCGCCAGATCTAAGGCCGCTGCCCGCGATCGACTATTGGCGATAACGTCAATGGGCTATGAAGCGGAACTTCACAGTCAGGCGGCGTGATGAGGAGCCGGCTTTGCATCCGGCCCTGACGATCTGCCGGTCGAATTCGGCTCTGCGACCGCGATTTGGTGTCTGGACCGACTAAGCTGCTGGCCTGTTCGCAAAGCTATCTGCCAGCATATTGATGACAGCGAGGTGCGGGGCTGTTTTCGTATAGCTTCCAGCCGGGTTCGATCTTGCGACTGAGCAATTTACAGTGCGCTATTTGGTCGCTTCGAGCTTGTCGATCGCTGCGCCGAAGCCTTTCAGCGAAACCGGAATGGTCACCGGTTTGCGCGTCACCGATTCCATGCCGATGTTCAGGGTCGTCCCGGAACGCATCGCCTTGACCAGCTCGGGCGCCAGCGGCACCGCGGCATAGGCGCCGTTCTGGTCACTGGTCTGGATGGCCACGGTTGCCTTCTTGCCGCTGTCGATCTGGTACGAGGCGCCCGAAGGCAGGAACAGCCCGTGCGGCAGGGCAAGCAGCATGGCAAACCCGGCGGCGTTCTGCTGACCGCGCACGGTCACGGTCAGCACCCGCTGGCCGGTCTTGGCTTCGGTAAGATTCTGCGAGACCTGGCATTGCAGCTCCGTTCCGGTCGACCCTGAGGAGCAGTTGACCACCCAGGGATTGGCGTCGGCCGGCTTCGTCTCGGCGGGCTTGGCATCTTCAGCCATGGCAGGACCTGTCAGCAACAAAACCGCGCTGAGGCCGGCGGCCAAATATCCTGATCGCCTCTGTACATTAAAATTCACTAATATAGCTCCAATTCTCGCATTACAACTTCGGCGCCTGTAGCCGGCTTAGTGAGTCCGAGTCGTCGGAGAAAAAATCGGTGTTGCTCTACTACCACAGGACTCCAAATTCTATGTTAATACGGTACCTCAACCGTTAATTGCGGTGCAATACCATGCAATACAATAGTATCTGGTATTCCAGCGGAAGAGCATGGCGGCGGCCGGGACGGGCATATGCGTTCGCGCAAAGGGCTGACTGAACGTCGGGGGGAGACTGCAGGGCGCCACAAGCAGCACGGCGGAGCGTTGGCTGCATCCCGTCGGTCGGGTATTTTGCTGCGCAGCTCCTCGCTGACGACCGTCGCCCTCGCCCTGTCGGGCCTTGCCGCGCATGCCCAGGATGCCGGCCTGTGGCAACCGCAGATCCGCGCCATCATCGGCGCCGACAGCAACAGCGGCTACTCCGCGCTCGAAGGCTTCCTTCCGGTCAAGCAGAACCTCGAATCCGTCCTGTTCCTGGATGTACGCTCGAAATATGATTTCGACGATGGTTTCGGCCAGGACGTAGGCCTTGGCATTCGCCGCATCGTCAATCCCGATCTGATGATCGGCGGCTACGCCTATCTCAACATCCAGAACGACAACAGCCACCAGTTCGTCGCCACCACGCTCGGGCTCGAGGCGATCACCTCGAAATACGACGCGCATGTCAATGTCTATCTGCCGATCAGCAAGGACCGCGGCTCGAACGGCATCGATTCGACGCTGTCGCTGGTCGGTAACCAGTTGCTGGAAGAAATCTCGGCCATAGACCGCCGCACCTATGCCGCCTGGGGCATCGAGGGCGAGGTCGGCGTCCAGGCGCCGATCGACCTGCCGGAAAACCAGTCGCTGCGCTTCGATATCGGCGCCTATCATTTCGCCGATCCGGACGGCGATGATCACTCGATCACCGGCGCCAAGGCGGGCATCGAATACACGATCGGCGACATCATCGGCGCCGGCACGTCGTTGACCTTCGCCGGTGAGGTGCGCAACGACAATCGCGACAATACCCAGTTCGCCGGCAGCATCCGGTTGACGGTGCCTTTCAACGTGCCCGGCAAGAGCGCTTCCGCCGACGATGCGGCGGACCTCGTCTCCACGGTCAGCCCGGGCCTGCGCAAGCGGCTCAACGAGCGCGTGCGCGGCGACATCGGCGTCAGGCTGGAGAACCAGGACAAGGTCGCCGGCACGACGACGCGCGTGGCGATCAATGCGGCCACCAACGCCGCCTTCGGCAAATTCTTCTTCGCCGACGGCGATAACGATTCCCTCGGCCTTGGCACGATCGGCGATCCGACGACGCTCGACAACGCGGTTGCGGGCGCCGGGGCGAATGGCATCGTCGTAGCCCTAGGCGGCAAAGGCAACATCACCACCGCCGGCGTAACGCTTGCCGATGGCCAGACCGTCATCGGCGGTGGCGGCAGCGTCCAGGCCAAGCTCGCCAACGGCAGCATCGGCACTTACAATTTCGGCGGCGGCAACGGCACGATCCAGGGCACCAACGCCGCCAACCCGGTCATCTCGCTTGCCAATAACAACACGCTGAGCGGCATCACCATCACCGGCGGCGGCGACGGCATCTTCGGCAACAACGTCACCGGCACGAAACTGACTGACGTCACGGTCGACGGCGCCGGCGGCAACGGTGCCGAGTTCACCGGCACGTCGACCGGCGTCAATGCCTCGAACTTCACGTCGCGGAACAACGGCCTCGACGGCCTGCATATCGAAGGCGACGGCACCTATAATTTCACCGGCACGACGCTGCTTCAGAACAATGGCGACGACGGCCTCGATATCACGGGGCATGGCACCTACACCTTCGCCACCGTCAATGCGTTGGACAACACCGATCGCGGCATAACCGTGCAAGGCACGTCGAGCGGCGGCAGCTTCACCACCACCGGCGGCACCATTTCGGGCAATGGCGGCACCGCCGTCTTCATCGATCCGATCACTGCCCATGTCGTGCTGGATTCGATCACCCAGGACGGCGGCACGTCGGGCGTCGTGCTCTACAACCTGTCGGGCAGCTTCACGGTCAATGGCGCCACGACCATCTCGAACACGGCCTCGGCGGGCATCGTGATCGCCGATTCGCCGGCGACGATCCGCTTCGGCGACATCGACATCACCAACGTCAACGACGACGCCATAAGGTTCAATGGTGTCAATGCCGCCGTGGTCGCCGGCAACATCGTCATCTCCGGACTCGGCATCGGCACCGGTATCGACTTCTCCTACAGCCAGACCAATTTCACCGCGCGGTCGCTCAACCTCACCGGCACCGGCGCCGCCAACACCATCGGGATCGACCTCGCCGGCACGACCGGTGGAACGATCACCTTCACCAATGGCGGCAGCATCTCGGGCGTCGACACCGGCGTGCGACTGGGCATTTCCGGCTCACTGGCCAATTCGGCCAACGCCAACTTCATATTTGGCGGCGGCTCGATCGCGGGACAAACCGCCTCGCTCGACGCGCGCGGCCTGAACCAGACGCTCGGCACCTATGCCTTCGGCTCGACCACCTTCAGCGGCGATCAGCTCTTCGACCAGCAGCATCTGTTCTTCGTAGGCGCGAACGGCTCCGGCGACGGCTCTTCGATTTCGAACCTGGCATCCATCACCGATGCCGACAACAACCATGACGGCCAGGCCATCTTCGTGCTGGTCAATGACGCCGCCAACACGCCGATCAACGCCGCTGGCGGCTTCACGCTCGATGCCGGCCAGACGATGGCCTCCTTCGGCAACGGCCGCACCTTCTCGCTCGGCGGCGTCCCGGTCAACGTCACCGGCGACAGTGTCCAGCACGACCAGGTCGTCTCTGACGCGAACGGCGCGGCGACGCTGACCAATACGGGCGCCGGCGATGCCGTTACGGTCGCCAGCAACACTTCGCTGCTCGATTTCAACATCGCCGGCGTCGCCAATGGCAACGGCATCCACGGCACCAATGTCACCGGCGTCACGCTGGCGGGCATGTCGGTCAGCGGCGCTAGTTTGGCAGGCGTGCGATTTGACGGCACGAGCGGCATCAGCGCCTCCAATATCGGCTCGACAGGCAACACCGGCGCCGGCCTGGCGCTGGCCAATGGCAATTTCACCTTCACCGGCACGACAACGGTTGCGAACAATGGCGGCACCGGCCTGTCAATTGTCGGCACCGGCGCCTACGCGTTCGATACGGTCAATGCGCAGAACAATCGCATCGGGGTCGATGTTGTCTCGAGCCCTGGAACGAGCACGCTTTCCATCGCCGACGGGACGGTGTCCGGCAACACGATCAACGGCCTGCGGGCGGCCAATATCGGGCTCGATGTCACGCTGTCCAGCCTCAGCCACACCGGCACCGACCCGGGCTCGACCGGTCTCAGCCTTGGGGCGGTGACAGGCAGCTTCAACGTCACCGGCACGACGACCATCTCCAATGTTGCGAGCGGCATTGTGGTGGGCGGCAGCTCTGCCGCGGTCGGCTTCGGCGGCAAGGTCACCGTCAACAATGCGACAACCCAGGCGATCGGGCTCATTGGCAACTCGGGCGCCGTCACCTTCGGCGATGTCGCGATAGACAATCCAAGCCAAAACGGCATCAACGTCATCGGCGCGAACGGCACCATCGCCTTCGGCAATATCGACATCACCAACCTGCAGACCGGCAAGACCGGCCTCAGCATGTCCGGCACATCCACCTTCACCGCTGCGACGCTCGCCATTTCCGGTGGCGGTACCTCGACGGGCATCGACCTCTCCGGCACCACCGGCGGCTCTGTCACCATCGGCAGCGGCGTCATCTCGGTCGGCACCGGCGTGCAGATGGGCACGAATGGCGCGGCCGGCGTCTCCGCCAACACCGCCTTCTCCTTCGGCACCGCTGGTGGCGCCTCGATCACCGGCACGGTCGCCTCGCTCGACATGCGCGGCCTGATGGCAGGCAGCGGCAGCTACGCCTTCAACGATACGGCGCTTATCGGGCCGCAGCTGTTCGACACCGCCAACATCGTCTTCGTCGGCGACAGCAACACCGGCGCCGGCAACGGTTCGAGCGTCAACGACCTGGTCAGCGCCGCCGCGGCGGACGATCTCGGGGCGCCGTCCAACACCATCTTCGTCCTGGTCAACAACGGCTCCGCGATCAACACCGATGCCGACGGCTTCACGCTCGCCGCCGGCCAGTCGCTCGTCTCCTTCGCCAATGGCGCGACGGTGGATCTCGGCGCGCCCCCGGCCAACGTCACCGGCACCAATGTCGTCAGCGGTGCAACACAGGCCGATCCGTTCGGCAATGGCGGCGCCACGCTCATCAATTCGGGCGGCAGCGCCATCGACCTTGCCAACGGCAACCTCGTCCAGAACCTCAGCGTCAGCAACGCCGGCTCCGGCTCGGCGATCGACGGCGCGGGCATCAGCGGCCTGACGGTCAACGGCGTCACCGTCACCAGCGCCGTCACCGCTTTCGACCTGACCGGCGCCTCGGGCGCC
Source organism: Mesorhizobium sp. B2-6-2 (assembly GCF_006440615.1). Classification (NCBI taxonomy): domain Bacteria; kingdom Pseudomonadati; phylum Pseudomonadota; class Alphaproteobacteria; order Hyphomicrobiales; family Phyllobacteriaceae; genus Mesorhizobium; species Mesorhizobium sp. B2-6-2. Next base: position 124,740 of record NZ_VFUG01000004.1, read on the forward strand.
ATCGGCGTCACCAATCTGATCGTCCAGTCCGCGCAGACCGGCATCAAGCTGAACAGCTCAGGCGCCACGACCTCCTTCACCAACACCACGATCGGCGGCGTTGCCGGCACGGCGCTCGCGATCAGCGCCTACAGTGGCACCGCCACCTTCAACAATTTCGACATCACCGGGGCGGCCACCGGCATCAACATCGGCGGCGGCACCGCCGGCACGCTGACCTTCGACAATCTGAGCTCAATCGCCGGCACGGCGGGCGACGCCTTCGTCGTCTCCGCGTCGACGCCGAACGTCACCTACAACGGCACCATCAACAAGACAGGCTCCGGAAGGGCCGTCACGATCAGCGGCTTGACAAGCGGCTCGGTCACTTTCGCCGGCAAGATCACCGCCAACGTCACTGGTTCGGGCAATGCCATCGATCTGGGCGGCAATGCCGGCGGCACGATCAACTTTACTGGCGGTCTCGACCTCACCACCGATGGCAGCTTTGCCTTCAGCGCCGTCAACGGCGGCACGCTCAACGTCACCGGCACCAACACAATCGCGACGGGCGGCGGCGTGACCGAGAAGGGCATCCAGCTCGGCGGCGCGAGCGGACTCGTCATCGGCAGCAGCGGCGTCACCTTCGACAGCGTCAAGGTGGACGGCTCAGGGGCTACCGATGTCAGCGGCATCGTCATTTCGAACACCAGCGGCGGCAATGTCACCTTCGGCGCCGTCGATATCAGCCGCGCCAGCACCGATGCCATCCGCCTCACCAATGTCGCCAGCGGCACCTACACCTTCAACGGCACGACGACGGTGGCGACCGCCGGCGGCACGGTCCCCGGATTCGCGGTGCAGAACAGCGGCGCCACCGTCAGCGTCGACAACCTGGTCACGACCGGCGTCAACGGCGACGACGTCAACCTGACTGGCAACGCCGGCACCATCTCGATCGGCGGCACCATCACCAATTCCGGCACCGGCAACGGTGTCGTGGTGTCCGGCGGCAGCGCGGCGATCACCGTTTCGGCCAACGTCTCCAGCTCGGCAGGCGCGCCGGGCACGGCGGTCAAGATCGACGGCACCACCGGCGGCTCGGTCGCGTTCACGGGCAGCGTCACCTCGACCGGAACCGGCAATCTCTTCGACGTCGGCTCGACGACGGCGCCAACCGGCGGCGCGATCAGCTTCAGCGGTTCGACGCTGAGCGCGACGGGCGGCGGCGGAGCGGTGATCGGCGGTCTTGGCGGAACCGCGACGTTCCACGCCATGACGGCGTTGTCGATCACCAACGCGACCGGTAACGGTCTTTCGGTCTCGAACGTCGCAAGCGGCGCCATTGCAGGCTTCGGCAATGTCACGGTCTCGGGTCCCGGCGGCAACGGCATCGAGATCGGCTCAAATGCCGGCCTGGTGACGTTCTCCGGCACCACCACGGTGGCGATGGGCTCGGCCGCCAACACGGCCGGCATCGATTTCAGCGGCACCAATGCCAACGTCCTGCTCGGCACCACGACCATCAGCAATGTCGGCGCCAACCAGACCGGCATCGACCTCAGCGGCTCGTCCACTGCCGCCGGTTTCGGCGTTACCTCCATCACGGGCACCGGCGACCTCACCTCGCGCGGCATCGATCTGTCCTCGACGACCGGCAACAAGGTCATCACCTTCTTGCAAGGATCCTCGATCGCCGACGTCGGCATCGGCGTCGATCTGTCGTCCGGCCAGACCACGGCGACCTCGGCCGACGCCACCTTCACCTTCGGTGACGGCGACTCGACCGACGGGCTGGAATCCTCGATCTCCGTGGCCACCAACGGCTACACCGTCAACACGGTCGGCCTCGATCCGACGCTCGGCGACTATGATTTCGACGACGTGTTCTTCACCGGCAACGCCAACCTCGGGTCGGCGGCAGGCGCGGTCACGCTGGTTTCGCAGTCAGGCGGCTTTATCAACGCCGGCACGACCGGCAACCTCAGCATGGGCGTCAGCACCATTTCGCTTGCCGCCGCCGATGCGCTGACCGGCACCCAGAACTTCGCCTTCGTCGGTCCGATCGATCTCGGCGCCAGCGCCTTCACGCTCGATTCGGGCCAGACGATCACCGGCTTCGGCAATGGCAACGTCGTCTCGATCGGCACCATCCAGCCGGTGAACGTCCATGGCAGCCTCGGCGCCACCGGCGGCAACATCACCGGCGACGAGACCGTGGTCACCGGCACCGGCGACTTCATGCATTTGCTTGGCGACAACGCGGTCCGCCACACGACCTTCGATTTCAGCGGCGCCAGCGGCTCAGCTTTCCTCATCGACCAGAGCGCGTCGGGCTTCAGCAACGCCAGCGGCATCACCATCGAAGGCGTCACGATCAGCAATGTGGCGGCCGGCCAGACCGCCATCAAGGTCGCGGGATTGACCGGAAATCTCTCGGTCATCAACAACGACATCGGCGTTGCCGGCACGCTGCTCGACGTGAACGGCGGCTCCGGCGCCATCCAGGTTTCGCGCGGCATCCTGCCGAACAGCGCGACGTCCGGCACGCTGATCGGTGGCGGCATCAACATCGCCAACCGCACCGGCGGGGCGGTGACCTTCACCGACCAGGTGACGATCGCCGGCGGCAATGGCGTGTCGATCTCGGGCGGCACCGCCGGCGGCGCGGTCAATTTCAACGGCGGCCTCGACATCGCCACCTCGGCCGATACCGGTCTCGATTTCTCTGGCCTGAACGTGCTCACGGTTGCCGCTGCCGGCTCGACCACGATCAACGCGACGGGCCAGACGGCGCTATCGCTGCAGGGCGCAATCGGCGCCGGCGGCGTCCATTTCGACAATGTCACCTCCACCAACGCGGCCGGCCAGGGCGTGTTGATCAGCGGCGCCAGCGGCGGCAATGTCGATCTCGACGCGGTCAACGTCACCGCGTCCGGCGGTGCCGGCATCGAGGTTCTCAATTCGAGCGGCGCGTACACCTTCGGCAACACCACGATCGACAATTCGGCCTCGGCCGGCCGCGGCGTGAACGTCGAGAACGCCGCCAGCACCACCACCGTCTCCTTCGACGGCACGCTGGGCATCACCACGTCCACGGGCACTGGCCTGCGCGTCTCCAGCAGCGCTGCGCCAGCCGCCACCATTGTCAACGTGACAGGCGCCGGCACGCGCAGCGTCAGCACCTCGAACGGAACCGCCGTCGACATCGCTTCGGCCACCCTCAATGGCGGCTTCACCTCGGTCAGCGCCAGCTTCTCGGGTACGGCCAACGGCATCAACCTGCAGCAGGTGGCCGGCTCGCTCGACTTGGGCACGGGCACGCTGACCAACACCGGCTCGGGCGCTGCCTTCAACATCGGCTCGGTCACCGACCAGAGCGGCGGCAACGCCACGGTCTCCTATGCCGGCGCCATCGCCAGCAACGGCAGCGGCGCGGCGGTCTCGATCCAGGAGCTGACCGGCGGTTCGGTGACGCTTTCGGGCAATCTGACCGATGGTTTCGCCGCGGGCGGCGGTCATATTGCCGTTTTCGGCATCAACAACGGCACCGCGGCGACCGTCACCTTCTCCGGCGCCAGCAAGCAGATCAGGTCCGGCACCAACACAGCTGTCTCCCTGGCCGGCCTTAGCAACGGCACCGTCAATTTCACCAATGGCGGCCTGGCCATCACGACGACCTCCGGTAGCGGCTTCAGGGCCTTCACGGGCGGAACGGTCAATGTGGCCGGAAGCGGCAATACCATCACGACGACGTCGGCCGGCAGAGGCATCGATCTCAGCAACGTCACCGTCGGCAGTCTCGGCTTGAATTTCTCGACCGTGTCGGCGAATGGGCCCGTGGCCGGCATCTCCCTGGCTAGCGTCGGCTCGTCCGGCGGCGGTGCCATTGCCATCGGCACGGCCAATTTGCAGAACGTCACCACGCGCGGCGTCGATGTCACCGGCACGCTCGGCGCGGCGCTTTCCTTCAACGATCTCGACATCAGCCTGAGCAACAACAACGCCGTTGGCTTCAGCCTCAACGGCGCGACGATCAATGCCGCCATCACGGCCAACGATTTCGACGTCACCAACGCCACTGGCGCCGGCACTTCCATCGGCATCGATCTGCGTGGCGCCACCGGCGGCCAGACGGTGCGTCTCGGCGACGCCAATGCGGCCGGAAACAGCTCCAGCATTACCGGCGTCAACACCGGCGTCTTCCTCAACTCGACGACCAACCTCAACTTCACCTATGGCGACGGCGAGTCGGCGACCGACCAGTCGTCTACCATCAGCGCCAATGTCGGCATCGACTCGTCCAGCGCGCCGGTTGCCGGCAATTACAATTTCCAGGACGTGAACTTCCAGGCCAGCCCCGGCCTCGGCTTCGGCATCGGCAGGATCTACTTTGTCGGCGCCAGCGCCACCGGCGACGGCAGCGGCAAGGACCAGAGCAATCTGGCGACGCTTTCGACAGCCGAGGCGGCGGCGGTTGCCAATGACGTCATCGTCCTTGTCAACGACGGCGGCACCATCACCGCCGCCAGCACCAATGCCGACAACACGCTGAACCTTGCCGCGGGCGAACAACTGCGCGGCTTCGCCAACGGCAACATCAACCTGGCGCTGACGGTGCCGTCGACCATTCAGCTCGCCAGCAACAACATCTCGATCATCGACCAGACGCCCAATGGCGCAGCGACGCTGACCACCAGCGCCGGCAACAATACGATCACGCTTGGGGCCAGCGGCAACATCATCGACGGCTTCATCCTCGATGGCGGCGGACGCGGCATCAAGGACAATGGCGCGGGCGCCTCCGGCACCACGATCAGCCATATGACGATCCGAAACTTCACCATAGCCGGCATTGAGATCACGCCGTCCACCAGCACCACGATCGACAATGTGGCGTTCTCGGGCAATGCGACGGACGTCGTCCTCAACGCGCTGAACTCCACCATCACCAACGTCACCAGCACCGGCGCTACCGGCATTGCCATCGACCTGCGCAACACCACCGGCACGACGACGCTGACCAACCTCAACATCACCACGGCAGCGACCGGCACCGGCATAGTCTTCGGCGGCGCCTCCGGTCCCGGTGGCACGATCAACGGCACCAACGTCGACATATCTGGCGGCAGTGGGATCACGGTCACGGGCGGCAACGCCGCGATCGTCTTCGACAACGCCAGCTCCATTGCTGCCGGGGGCTCGGGCACAGCGGCAAGCATCACCAACCGTGCCGGCGGCAGCTTCACCTTTGCGGGCGCGGTCACGGCAAACGGAGGGGCGAGCGGCATCGTCATCTCCGGCGCGACGGCAGCAAGCAATGTCAGCTTCAACGGCACGGTCGATCTCGGCACCGGCACGCCGATGACCGGCACCGCGGTGTCGATCAACAACAACGGCCAGTCCTCGACGATCAATTTCGCCAACATCGACATCGCCAGCAGCGGCACGACCGGCTTCAGCGTCGCCAATGGCGGCACAGTCAATGTCGCCACCGGCACGGTCAGCTCCACCGGCGCGCAGGCAATCAACCTCAATGGCGTCGCCACCACGACGGGCATCAACTTCACCTCGACGACATCGACCGGCGGCTCCAACAATGTTTCGCTCACCAACGTCACCGGCGCCGGCGCGGTCAATCTTGGCGCGGGCACGCTGAGCGGCGCCTCGGGCACGGCGTTCCTGGTCTCGGGCGGCTCGAACACCATCAGCTACAGCGGCACCATAGCCAAGACGAGCGCCGGCAACGTCGTCAGCGTATCGTCTCACACCGGTGGCACAGCGACCTTCGGCGGAACCATTTCGGCGACAGTTTCGAGCGGCGGCATAGCGCTCAGCAGCAACACCGGCGCAACCATCAATTTCACCAACACGCTGACCATCAACACCTCGAGCAGCAACGCCACCGGCTTCACCGCGACGGGTGGCGGCACGATCAGCGCGACCGGCTTGGGCAGCACGATCAATTCGGGCCAGGCAACGGCGCTCAACGTTGCCAATACCACGATCGGATCCGGCAATCTGATCTTCCAGAGCATCAGCTCGAATGGCGGCTCGGCCAACGGCATCATTCTCGACACGACCGGCTCCAGCGGCGGCCTGCACGTGACCGGCACCGGCTCGGCCGGATCGGGCGGCACGATCCAGAATACGACCGGTGATGCCATTTCGTTGACCAATACCAGCAACGTCTCGTTCGACCGGATGAACCTTCAGTCGACCGGCGGCAGCGGCATCAACGGCACGCAGGTTGTCAATTTCAGCTTTACCAACGGCACGATCGCTAATGCCGGCAATGCCGGTTTCGAATCCGCGATTGCTTTCAATGGCTCCGGCAGCGGCCTTGGCAACAACATTGCCGGCACGCTCACGGTAACAGGCAATACCTTCACCAATGCATTCTATAGCGGGCTTGATGTCCAATCCGACAACGGGACAGTGACCAACGCCAACATCTCGAACAACACGATCACCAATCCCGGCTTCAGCGGCGTTAATCTCGTTGGTACAGGCAATGCGTCGACGGTCTTCAATCTAAACAATGCGACAATCGCCAACAACAATATAAGCGGCAGCGGCGGCAACGGCATTCAGGTTTCTGTCGGCAACGCCAACGCGAGTGGGCCTGGTGCGCATGCCGGCTTTGTCACGTTTGACGGGCTAGGCCGCCCAATCAGCGATCCGAGCCACATCATTTCCATCACCGGCAATGCCATCACATTAGATGCAACGGGCACTCAGGCCATTGCGGTCGCCAATTCCGGCGGCAATTCCGGCTCCCGCACCCAGACGAATTTCGAGATCAGGAACAACGGCACGGTCGGAACGCCGCTTGGCAGCAGCAGCATTGGGACCGTCATTCTCATCGGCAACAACGGCTTCTCCGATATGGCGGGAGTCGTCGACAACAACGTCATCGTCGCAACACATACGCCCAACGGCGGCGGCGGCAACGGTATCGGTGGCGGCAACGGCGCCGGAGGCGCCGGCACCGCAGCGACGCCCAAACTGAATCTCAGCGTCACCAACAACACGATCAGCGGCACCGATGGCAACGGCATTCTGATGGTCAGCCGTGGCTCCACGGGCATCCTGGATCTCAAGATTGCCAACAACAATGTTGGCGCGCCGGTAAATGTGGGCGGCACGGCACGCGAGGGCATCCGCGTCGATGCGGGTAACGCTACCAGCGTGAACGACCAAGTCTTTCTGAACATCTTCGGTAATACTAGCGCGGGAAGCAATGGTGCAGCCGGTATTGGCTTGAGGAAGCAGGGGACGAATCCTGCGGTCAACGTCTTCGGCCTCTACGACGCGGTTGGAGGACCGGCGTTGCAGGATCCGCCTACGAACACCAATGTTCAAGACTTCATCAATGCACTGAACCCATCTGGTAACGGAACCGACATCATCAGTGGTTCCGGCTTTGTATCCGACACGACGAAAGCGCCGCCGTGATGATCGATATCTAGGGCGGACAATCGAGGCGGATCATGAGCTTTGATTTTTTTGTATATCGTAAAGTATTGTACAAAATAAATTTGAAACTTGTAAATCATTCGGTGAATTAATGTTGACGTGACGCAAGTGTAGATTATGCTGCCGAGCTAGTAAGCTGATCGATTTTGCCGGGGAGGGACTGATGTCGGAACCATTTCTGTCTGAAATTCGCATCATGTCTTTCGAGTTTGCGCCAAAAGGGTGGGCGCTTTGCAACGGGCAACTCTTGCCGATCAATCAGAATCAGGCGCTGTTCTCTCTGCTGGGCACGACCTTCGGCGGCGACGGTCGTGTGAACTTCGCTCTGCCCGACTATCGCGGGCGCATGCCGATACATTTGGGCGGTAGCCACGCGCTCGGCGAACGCGGCGGCGAGCAGGCCCATATACTTACGATAAGCGAACTACCACAACACACGCATGTGGTCAGCGCCGTCAACACGACACCGACGAGCGGGGCGCCCAACAGCTCTCGCATGCTCTCTCAGGCGCAGGGCGCCAACCTGTTTGCTGCCGCGTCAAACCTTCAGGCCATGGCTGCTGGCACCATAAGCGCCGTCGGCGGAAGTCAGCCGCACCTGAACATGCAACCCTTTCTAACCTTGAGCTTCTGCATTGCTTTGCAGGGCATTTTCCCGTCGCAGACTTGAGGAAACGCGACCATGGCACAACCCTATATTGGCGAAGTCCGCATGTTTGCCGGCAATTTCGCGCCGGCAGGTTGGATGTTCTGCGAAGGCCAGCTTTTGCCGATTTCGGAGAACGAGATCCTGTTCCAGCTCATCGGCACCACCTATGGCGGCGACGGCGAGAGTACCTTCGCGCTGCCTGACCTGCGGGGGCGGGTGCCATTGCACCAGGGCAACGGCTCAATCCTGGCCGAGACTGGCGGGGTGGAGGAGGTTACACTGACGGTATCGCAGATACCGGGCCATTCCCATCCGGCAGTGGCGTCCGCCAACCCGGCCTCAGGTATCAGCCCCACCGGCCAAGTTCTGGCAATTACGCAGGCATCAACGATAACGCCCTACGGCTCGGACGCACCTTTTGTGACGTTGTCTCCACAAAGTGTGAGCACTGTAGGCGGCAGTCAGCCGCACAGCAACTTCCAGCCCTATCTGTGCGTCAACTTCATCATCTCGCTGTTCGGCATCTTCCCGTCGCAGACCTGAGAGGACCGTCATGGCCGATCCGTTCGTCGCCGAAATTCGCATCTTTCCGTTCAATTTCGCGCCCAAGGGCTGGGCGTGGTGCGCCAGCAAGCCAAGGCCCAGGCGTTGACGCCGGCCGACTGGACGCAATGGGTGGAGATCGACAACGGATACAGGTTCACGGAAATGGCGCCGATCGTCGGTCCGCTTGGCGCAACCAATCTCTTTGCCATGACGCAGCCAGGCCAGGTTCTGCATACCAAGCAACAGCCGGCGGGCTCCGACACCTGGACGGTTTGGGCGTCCCCCGGCTACAGCAGGGTTCCCAAATCCACGCTATGCGCCGGCATCCAGGGCGACGGCGACATCATGCTGGCCGCGTCCGACCAGCAGCATGTCCATTCCTTCAACGCCCAGTATGACGCCGCCACCCAGAATTGGTCGGGATGGCGTGATTTCAGCCTGTCCAACGCCAACACGCGCCTGTCGCTCGACTACAATGCCGACGGCCGCCTCGCCTTGTTCTCGTTGATGACCACCGGCGACGGCTCGAATGGTCTGTGGACCCTCAACCAGATGGCCATGGACAGCTCCGAATGGGAGTGGGACTGGACGGCGCTTGCCACCGGCAACCTCAAGCAGATCGCCGTGGTGCGCGACCTGACACCGCCGGTCTGAGGCAGCCGGTCGAAGAATGATAGCCGGCAAGAATTACGGGCGCGCGCTCGGGCTGACGACGCGGCCGGAGACGGACGCGGACGTCCCGTTCCTCGGCGCGCTCTATGGCTCGACGCGAATGGAAGAACTGGCGGTGACCTCCTGGAGTGAGCCGCAGAAGCATGCATTCCTCGACATGCAATTCCAGGCGCAGCGCGCGCATTACCGGCGCCATTATCCCGACGCCGATTGGTTTGTGATCGAGCACGGCGGCGAGCGGGTCGGCCGCCTCTACCTCGAGCGCTGGCCGAGCCAACACCGCATCATCGACATTGCTTTCCTGCCGCAGCATTGCGGCAAGGGCTTCGGCACGGCGCTGCTCAACGCCCTGATCGACGAGGCTGCCGCCGTCGGCAAGGCGGTGTCGATCCATGTCGAGAAGAACAATCCGGCGCGCCGCCTCTATCTGCGGCTGGGCTTCGCTGTGAGCGAAGACAAGGGCGTTTACGACCTGATGGCGCGGCCGGCTGCGTTGTCAGGCAAGGGCGGCGATGGCGGTCAGTTGAAGACGGCCTCGTAAGTATAGCCCGTCGCATCCTGGGATACCGGCACGATGAAGATGTCATGCGCATGCTCGCTTCCGACGAAGCGGTAGGTCGCCTGCGGCAAAAGCATTTCGCGCGGCCCCTTGAACAGCAGCGAGAAGCCGCCGCCGTCGCGCGGGCTGTGGCCGATCCGCTTCACCGCGTTCAACTCAAGCGCGACCATCTTTCCGCTCGTCTCGACGATGAAGGTCTGTCCGACAGCCTGGTCGAAATCCGTCGCCGAAACCATACTCGTCCGCCCTCGATCGCTTGCCTGGCCCGCCGATGTCATCGGCCGGCACCATGTTGTCCATAGCCTGCCGACCGAAGCAATTCCAGGAAAACCGCGCGCCGGTTGGGTTCCGCGACTTCGCCGTAGCCTTCCGTCCGGAATTGCGTTGGAAAGGAGCAGGAGCGGTTCGGCGGATTCTATCCGGCACGGGAGTTGCTACGGCCGTTGCGCCAGCCCTTGTGCTGGCCTAAACCCGTTATGGCCGCGCTATTTCATAGCTTTCGAAGTTTCCGGGGAGAATGCGACAACATGGCTGAAGCAACGACCGACAAAGCGCCGGCCGCAGGTGCCCCCAGCAATGCGCTGCCATTGTTCTACGGCAAGCCCGAGGCGCTCAACCCGATCCGCCACGGCTCGCTCGGGCTGACCGCCCGCGCCGATTTCGGCTTCGCCCGCACGGCGCATGCCATTCCGGTCGTGGCGTCGGAAATGCCCGGCGCCATGCGCTCCTATCCGATCGTCTTCATCGGCCCTACTAAGGCGCCGGTAGTCATCACCGGACTGCGCCAGAACGAGAACCTGTTCGTCGACGCCGACGGCCGCTGGACCGAACCCCATTACATTCCAGCCTATGTGCGCCGCTATCCCTTCATCCTGGCGGACGAGTCCGCCACCTCCGGCCGGCTGACGCTTTGCGTCGACCGCGCCAGCGATCGCGTCGTCGATCAGCTGGCGGCGCCATTCCGCGACGACGGCGGCAAGCTCGCTTTGTTCTTCAACGGCGCCGAACCCGCCGAAGCGACCAAGCAGGCGCTCGCCTTCTGCAGCCAGTTCCAGAACGACTTCAACGCCACCCGCGCCATGGTCGAGAAAATCGACGCCCATGGGCTGTTCGCGCCGCGCCAGAGCAAGGTGACGCTGGAAGGCGGCGAGGTGCTGAACCTCACCGATTTCCAGGTGATCGACGAGCAGGCGCTCAACAAGCTCGGCGACGAAGCCTTCCTCGACCTTCGCAGATCCGGCGCGCTCGCGCTGATCTACTGCCACCTCGCCTCGTCCAACAGCTGGTCGTCGCTGGTCTACCAGGCGTCGCTTCGCAAGCGGGCTTAGAAATGGGCGGCGGCAACAAGCACGCAGCCAACGCGGTCAGACCTCGGTAAGTGAATATCCATGGCCTCTCGCGAATTCGCGAATGCCATCAACAGCCGCGTAGCTCGGCATGACCCTCACGCCGCTCGGACGGAGCGAGGGACGAGATTGCCCATCATAAGTCAGTCGGCCAACGCCCAGCGCTGGGCGCGCTGACGTTAGCTGACACCGAACAGCTCGCAACGATCTTTGCGGGGTATTGACGCCGCAGCCAAATGCGGATTTTATGATACGTGGATACAAAAATACTTTTTGGTGCCAAGTGCCAGCATCTTTCTCCGTAGAGCCACGCCTGTCCGCCACTGCAGAGGAGGAGGCGTACAGGCATCTTCAACGGGCGCTTCGCCTCGGCCGCTACAAACCGGGTGACCGGCTAATTCCCGAAGAGATCGCGGCCGAGATCGGCATGAGCCGCATGCCGGTGCGCGAAGCCTTTCGGCGCCTGGCTTCCGACGGGCTGGTGGTTCTGCGTCCCAATCGGGGATGTGTCGTCGCCGGCCTCACGGTTGATGAGCTTTACGAGATCTTCGAGATACGTTCGGTTCTCGAAGGACTGGCTGTCAGGCTGGCAATGCCACGGATCGATGAGGAGGCGCTCGAGGAGTTCGAGAACCTGCTCGACCGCATGGAACGCGCGGGCCAGAGCGGCAGCAGCGACTGGGTGATCCGCCATCAGGAATTCCATGGCCGCATCTGTGCGCTCAGCCGGAGGCCCAAGCTCATCCACCAGGTTTCGGCACTGCATGTCGTGATAGAGCCTTACATGCGCATCTGGTTCGATGACGCCGACAAGCCGCTCTCCGCACGCGAGGAGCATGCTGCGGTGATCGCAGCCTTGCGATCGGGCGACGCTCGTCATGCGGAAGAGGTCATGCGGGATCATATTCTCGGCACAGCGCCGATGTTGGCCGAATTCGTGTCTGCGAGCCGGTGATCAACGCCGGCAGGAGAAATGGCCTCAAACCGGCAAAAGACCGGAACTGGCCAGCGGAACAGCTAGATCAGCCTAAGAAAGGGGAACATATATGAAAATTCATCGACTGGCCGCCGTCGCGGCCGTATTCGGCATGCTCGGCTTTGTCCAGACCGCATTCGCGCAGGACGCGCCAAAGGCTATAACAATCGCGACCGAGGGTGCCTACGCCCCCTGGAATTTCACCAACGCAGACGGCAAGCTCGACGGTCTGGAGATCGAGCTTGCCAACGATCTTTGCGCACGGATGAAAATCAAGTGCACCATCATTGCCCAGGACTGGGACGGCCTTATACCATCATTGAAGGTCGGCAAGTTCGATGTGATCATGGCCAGCATGTTCATCACGCCGAAACGCCTCGAGACCATCGACTTCACGCAGCCTTACGCGATCGATCCGGGCGGGTTTGCAGTCGCCAAGGATAGTGAGCTCGGCAAGCTCGGTGCTTCGGCTGAAAAATTCAAGCTGGATGACGAAGCCGCGTCCAAGGCCGCCGTCGACAAGTTGAAGCCGCTGCTGAAAGGCAAGGTGGTCGGCGTCCAGGCGGCGACGGCCATGCTCGAATTCCTGAAGAAATACTTCGGCGACACGGTGGAAATCCGTGAATACAAGACCACCGAGCAGCACGATCTCGATTTGGCGGCGGGACGCATCGATGCGATATTCGCTCAGAAGACAGCGCTTGCCGCGACGCTCGCAAAACCTGAATTCTCCGGCTTCACGCTTGCAGGTCCGGGCTTCGTCGGCGGCCTGTTCGGCGCCGGAACCGGTGCGGGATTGCGTAAGGAAGATACCAAGCTCAAGGAGATGATGAACGCCGCGATCAGCGCCGCGATCGCTGACGGCACCATCAAACGTATCTCGGAAAAATGGGTGAAGACGGATGTGACGCCGGTCAAGTAGGCGCTGGCTGACCCGTCCGGCGGAGCGGCATCGATCGACTCCGCCGGGCAGCGCGCTGAAAGCCTCGGTTCACATGATGGATGCATTGCATATTCTTTCCTTTGGCAAGGGCGGCTGGGGCGCCGCCCTGCTGGTGGCGTCGGGCGTGACGCTCTCGCTGTCCGTCCTCGGCTTTCTTCTCGGCGCTGTCTTCGGCGCAGTGGCAGCAGGAGGCCGGCTCTCCTCCAAACGTCTCTCGTGCTGGCTCGCGAAAGGATATGGGACGGTGTTTCGGGGCGTGCCCGATCTGCTGACGATCTACCTGCTGTACTACGGCGGCAGCATTGCCCTGACGCAGATCGGCAAATTCTTCGGCGCCGCCGGCTTCATCGGACTGCCGGCATTTGCGACGGGCGTTCTGGCGATCGGCATCATTTCGGGCGCCTATCAGGCCGAGATCTATCGCGGCGCATACCTGGCCGTCGATCACGGCCAGTTTGACGCGTGCAAGGCGCTCGGCCTGTCCCGCCTTCAATCCCTGCGTCTCGTCATCGGCCCGCAACTGATGCGCCATGCCCTGCCGGGGCTCGGCAATGTCTGGCAGCTGGTGCTCAAGGATTCAGCTTTGATCTCCGTGATCGGCCTGGTTGAATTGATGCGGCAAGCCCAGATCGGTGCCGGCTCGATGCGAGAGCCTTTCGTCTTCTACGTGGCGGCCGCCACGCTCTACTTCCTCATCGCTGCCGCGACCGCTTCGGTCTTCCGCTACAGTGAGGCCCGGGCCTGGCGAGGCATGGCCCGCGCATGATCGACTTCGCGTTCTTTGTCGAGATCATTCCTACCCTACTCTCCGGCTTGCCACTGACGTTGCAGCTTGCGGGCTGGTCGATCAGCATCGGCTTCGTCTTGGCTCTGTTGCTCGCACTGGCCCAACAGGGAACCAACCGGATACTGATCTGGCCCATACGCTCCTTCGTGGCGATCTTTCGCGGCACACCGCTGCTCGTGCAGATCTTCCTCATCTATTACGGACTGGGCCAGTTTCGTCCGTCTCTCCAGGCGGCCGGACTCTGGTGGGTGTTCCGCGAGCCCTACTGGTGCGCCGTCATCGCGCTCAGCCTCAATACCGCGGCCTATGGCAGTGAGATCCTGCGCGGAGCGATACAGGGCGTGCCGCGCGGCCTCGCCGAGGCAGCCTCCGCGTTCGGCATGTCACGACTGCTGACATTGCGTCTCGTCATTCTGCCCTTGGCGCTCCGCCAAGCCATCCCGAGCTACAGCAACGAGATCATCCTCATGATCAAAGGCACGTCGCTTGCATCGATCATCACGCTGATGGAGGTCACAGGCATCGCGCAGGGGCTTATTTCGCAAACCTATCGCGCGGTCGAGGTCTTCGTGGCCGCCGGCGCGATCTATCTCACCATTAATTTCACGCTCATCTCGGCACTGAACGCACTGGAAACCTGGCTCACACCCTACCGGGCGCGGGCCTGAGACGTGCCACTCGGCAATGACGAAGAGAATTAACGAAATGCGCAATTTCGAGAAGCCGACGCGATCCGTTGCCGTGTCGCGACATGCGATGGCGGCGACCTCGCATCCATCCGCCACGCTCACGGCGCTGCAGGTCATTGAAGCGGGTGGCAACGCGATGGATGCCGCCATTGCAGCCTGCGCGGTCCAATGCATTGTGGAGCCGGGCTCGACCGGCATCGGCGGCGACTGTTTCGCGCTCTACGCGCCCAACGGCTCCGACAAGGTCGTCGCCTATAACGGATCCGGGCGCACGCCGGCGGCCCTCACGGCCGACTGGTTCGACGAGCGGGGACTGACAGAGGTGCCACGTCAGTCGCCCGCATCGGTGACGATCCCAGGGGCCATCGACGCATGGACACGCCTGCACGCCGATTACGGCGGTCTCCCCTTTGCCGACGTGCTTGCGCCCGCCATACGGTTTGCCGAGGAGGGTTATGCCATCACTCCGCGCGTTCACCGCGATTGGTTTCTTGAACAAAAACTTCTCGCAGCCGACGTTACGGCTGCGCGAATCTTCCTTCCCGGCGGAAGGGCGCCAAGAATCGGGGAGGTTCACCGCCAGCCGGAGCTGGCACATACGCTGAAAGGCATTGCTGCAGGGGGACGCGACGCGTTCTATGGCGGGCCGGTCGCCGAGGACATGGTGTCCTATTTAAATTCGCTGGGCGGGCTCCAGACGCTGGAGGACTTCGCGAATGCGCGCGGCGAGTATGTGAGCCCGGTGACCACCGATTTTCGCGGCTACACGGTCCATGAATGTCCCCCGAACGGCCAGGGCATCATCGCTCTCCTGATCCTCAACATCCTGAGCCGCTTCGACGCCAAAGGGGACCCGCAGTCGCCCGACCGGCTGCATGTCGAGATCGAGGCGACGCGCCTTGCCTACGCTGCCCGCGACGCCTGGATCGCCGATCCCGAAAAGGCTGATGTCCCAGTCGGCCACCTGCTGTCCGACGAACTGGCTGACAGACTTGCGGGAATGATCGACCTCACAAGGGCGCTAACAGATCTGCCGCCTTTCGAAACGCCTCTTCATCGCGACACGGTCTATATCTCGGTGGTCGACCGAAATCGGAATGCCGTAAGCTTCATCAACTCCATCTTTGACAGTTTCGGCAGCGGCCTCGTCTCTCCTGGCTCGGGCGTTATCCTGCACAATCGGGGTCAGAGTTTCTCGCTCAAGCCCGGCCATCCCAATCGAATCGGCCCGTCGAAACGGCCGCTTCACACGATCATCCCAGGCATGGCGACCCGCCACGGCAGGGTGGAAATGTCGTTCGGTGTGATGGGCGGCTACTATCAGGCGCTCGGCCATGCCCATCTGATCTCCAAGGTCCTCGATTACGGAATGGACCTCCAGGAGGCGATCGATCTGCCGCGCTTGATGCCGACATCCAACGGAACCAGAGTGGAGGCAGAGCATACGTTGGACGGCTCAACAAAAGCCGAGCTCGAACGCCGAGGTTTCACCTTTACTCAAGCGGAAGATCCGATCGGCGGCGCTCAAGCGATCCGCATCGACTGGGAGAACGGCACGCTGACCGGCGCGTCGGAACCAAGGAAAGACGGCATCGCTCTGGGGAGCTAACGGGTGTGGCAACAACTTTCAGTTCAGCGGAAGTCGACACATCGTGATCTTCCCACCGTCGGCAGCCGGGTTGTCCTCCAGCTTCCACATCTGAGACCGCCGACGCGCTTGAATCTGCGAGCCGCGTTGCAGCGTTCAGGCGCGGTGTCTGACAATTTCATTCTGAATATCGAACACCGCGGCTATGTCTGCCAGCCATTCGATCACGCTTCGCACAAAGCTGCGCGGGACCAAGATGTCACAAGCGTCAGGTCCGTTTCGCAACAGCAGAACCGGTACATGATGTAAACCAGTCTGCAGCGCCCTCCTCGGACTTGCGCACGGTGAGTCCCAGTCGATCGCCACGGATCCTTTCAGAGCGTTGAAAGTCTGCGGCCCGCTCAGCTTGAGCCGCATTCTTCCTTCGCTGAGCGACAGCGAGCATCCAAGAGTGGGGTCGATGTTCCAGTCAACCTGCGGTCCTCCATCCGCGATCAGCCAAAACCGTCGTGGCGCAATACGAACGGCGAGCCACCCCGCGACGGCGACTGTCTCGCCGGCAACGGCCGGCAGCGCGGCGCCCAGCTGGCGTGACAGGTCGGCTTCGCATGCCGCTTGCGTTTCAGGCCAGCTCTCGACCTGGATTATCGTGCAGGCCGCGACGGATATGGCGGAGCCGGTTTCAACCATGAAGTCGCTCCCCCTCCGGGTCCAAGAATACTGGCGAGACCACGCTCGCGCGGACGGTCTCGTTTTTCATGGTGTGAACGGCCACCACCTCGTCTCCCACGGCGACATCGCCAGCGAGCAGCGCAAGACCGACATAGCCTTCGAGCGTCGGGCTATACGTCACCGAGGTGATGCGACCGCGGCCATGCCCCTGCCGGGCTTCGCCCTGCTTGAAGAGAATGGCGCCGCCGCTCAGGCGCGTTCCTGCCTCCAGGCATTTCAGCCCGACCAGACGCTGCCGGTTCGGCTCGCCAAGAGCAGGACGGCGGCGAAGCACGTCGCCGACGAAACCGGCGCGCTTTCCGACCATGCGGCCAAGACCGAGATCGTCGAGCGTCGTGCGGCCGTCGATCTCGGGGCCGGCGACATGACCCTTCTCGACGCGCAGCGCGCCCAGCGCCTCGACCCCGTAGGGCCTCAGCCCGAACGGCTCGCCGATCTCGATTAGCCGGCGCCAGGCGGCTTCGCCGGCGCTCGCGCCGACATAGACCTCGTAGGCCCGCTCGCCGGAATAGCTCAGCCGAATGATCCGCAGCGCCCGGCCTTCGAATTCCCCTTCAACGAAGCCCATATGCGGCAGGGCCTCGTTGGAGAGGTCGAGCGCAGGAAAGGCGGCGGCGAGAACTTGCCTGCTCCTCGGTCCGGCGACCGACATCGCCGCCCATTCGTCGGTCACGGAGGCGACGGCGACGCGCAGGTCCGGCCAGGCCGTGTCGAGCAGGAACTCCAGCCACGACATCACCTCGGCCGCCTTGGCGGTCGATGTGGTCATGAAGAAGCGGTGCTCGCCAAGCCTCGTCGTGGTGCCATCGTCGAAGACAATGCCGTCGTCGCGCAGCATGACGCCGTAGCGGGCGCGGCCGACCGGCAGCTTGGCGAAGCCGTTTGCGTAGACCCGATCGAGCAGCGTCGCGGCATCGGGACCCTGAATGTCGATCTTGCCGAGTGTCGAGATATCCATCAGTCCGGCGGCTTCGCGCACCAAGTGCATTTCCGCGACATAGGCCTCGTTCACGTCGCGGCCGGCGCCGCGGTAGAAATAGGGCCGCATCCATAGGCCGACCTCCAGCATGTCGGCGCCGTTGGCGACGTGCCATTCATGCATTGGCGTGCGGCGGGTCGGCTTGAAGTGATGGCCGACGGCGCGTCCGGCCAGCGCGCCGATTGCCACCGGCGTATAGGGTGGCCTGAAGGTGGTCGTGCCGGTCTCGGGGATGGTTGTGCCGCGCAAGGCTGCCATCGCAGAGAGCGCCGGGAAATTACTGGTCTTGCCCTGGTCCGTCCCCATGCCGAGCGTGGTGTAGCGCTTCAGATGCTCGACCGATTCATAGCCCTCGCGGTGCGCGAGCGCGATATCGCCGATGGTGACATCCATCTGGATGTCGACGAAGGCCTTGCCGCGCACCGCCGGAACATTGCGGAACGCGGCCGCGGATAGCTCCGCGGATTGAAGCTCGAGAGCGGCCGGCACGGGCTTCGTCTTGCCGCAAGAAACGGCCGCCTCGATGCCGGCGCGATGGCCGGTCTCGATCGCTTCCGCCGTGGTGTAACCGCCAGCCACGGAACCGGCGCCGAACTGGCCGGCCGCGAAGGGGCCGGGGGCAAAGCCGTCGATATCCTCGCGATAGACCGGCTTGGCGCCAAGCTGCGAGATGAGATGCACCGTCGGCGACCAGCCGCCGGAAACGCAGACCAGGTCGCAGTCGATCTCGGCCCCCATTCCGGCCAGCCTGGCCGACTTGACCGCGCGGCCGCCGCGCAGGTCGGCAATGTGCGTGCCGGCACGAACGACGATGCCGAGGCGCGAAGCCTCTGCCTGCAGGGCGGGCGCAAGCGTAGTCCGCAGATCCGCAACCGTGACCTGCGCTCCCGCAGCAGCGAGATCGAAGGCCGTGCGCCAGGCGCCGTCATTCGTCGTGGCGACCACCGCCTTCCTTCCGGGCAGGACAGCGAAGCGGTTGACATAGGTCCTGGCCGCCGAGGCAAGCATCACGCCCGGACGGTCGTTGTTGGAGAACACCAGCGGCCGCTCGATGGCGCCCGTGGCAAAGATGATCGCGCCGGCGCGCAGGATCGTGAACGCCTGGCGGGCCTGGCCGGCGGCCTGCGGATCGTCGCGCCGCTCGACAAGGCCAAGCACCTTGCCGTCGTAAAGGCCGACGGCGGTCGTTCGCGCCATGAGGCTGACGTTCCGGAAGCCCTTGAGCTCGGCTTCCATAGCCTGGAGCCAAGCGGCGGCCTCCGAACCGCGACGCTCGGAGAGAAGCTGCCCGCCAAGCCGAAAATCCTGCTCGATCAGCGCCACCCTCGCCCCGGCGTTCGCCGCGGCGCGCGCGGCGGATAGGCCCGCCGGCCCGCCGCCGACGATGGCGACATCGGCAAAGGCGTGGCGAACCTCGTAGCGGTCGGGATCCGGCTGCAGCCCGGCCTTGCCGAGCCCCGCCGCCTTGCGGATGAAATGCTCGTAGAACATCCAGGCACGACGGGTCGGACCCATGAAGGTCTTGTAGTAGAAGCCCGCGGACAGGAACGGCGCGAACAGGCTGTTGAGGCTCTGCACGTCGAAGGCGAGCGAAGGCCAGCGGTTCTGGCTCTCGACGACCATGCCCTCGGCGAGCTCCAGCATTGTCGCGGGCAGGTTCGGCTCGCGCCGTCCGCCGGTGCCAACCGTCACCAGCGCGTTCGGCTCCTCGGCTCCGGCCGAGAAGATGCCGCGCGGGCGGTGGTATTTGAAGCTGCGGCCGACGAGCGACACGCCGTTGGCGAGCAGCGCCGAGGCGAGCGTATCGCCCTGGAAACCGGTGAGGCTGCTTCCGTCGAAGCTGAATTCGAGCGGCCGGCCGCGATCGATGCGGCCGCCCTCGGCCAGCCGGTTGGAGTTGGAATTCATTGCGATGGTTTCCTGGCAGGTGGCTTCTTCGCAGACGGGTTCCGGGCGAGAGCGACCGAAGCGATCGAATGGTTGCGAGTATCGCGCTCCACGATCAGCCACTGCCGGCAGCCGAGGACGTGCTGCCAGTGTTCCCGGTGTGCTCCGGCCGGGTTCTTGCGGACGAAGACATAGCGGTACCAGGCCTCGAAATCCGCATCGTCATGCGCGGGGCGCATGACCGAGGCATCGCCGCCATAACGGAACTCGTCATGGTCGCGAGGGCCGCAGCAGGGACAGTCGATACGCAGCATATCTCGGCCTCCCTATTGCAGCCAGGCGAACGGACCGACGCCGGCCTCGTCGAGCGTGCGCCCCGTGCGGAAGCGCTCGAGGCTGTATGCGGCATTCAGCGGATGCGGCTTGCCAGTCGCGATCGTGTGCGCAAAGCACCAGCCGGACGCCGGCGTCGCCTTGAAGCCGCCGTAGCACCAGCCGCCATTGAGGTAGAGCCCGTCGATCGGGGTCGGGCAGATGATCGGGCTGGCGTCGGGCGTCATGTCCATCACGCCGCCCCAGTGGCGCAGCAGCCTGACCCGCGAGATGCAGGGCATCAGCGCAATCGCCGCTTCCGCGACCTCGCGCACGACGCCGAGATTGCCGCGCTGGGCGTAGGAATTGTAGCCGTCGAGATTGCCGCCAAAGACCAGTCCGCCCTTGTCGGACTGGCTGACGTAGAAATGGTCGGCGCCGTAGGCGACGACGTGGTCGACCATCGGCTTCAGCGGCTCCGTCACGAAGGCCTGCAGCACGTGGCTTTCGATCGGCAGCTCGAGACCTGCCTTCTGGCCGAGAACCGAGCTATGCCCCGCCACGGCCAAGCCGACCTTGCCGGCGGCGATCGGGCCCTTGGCCGTCTCGACGCCGACGATCCTGTCGCCGTCGCGCAGAAAGCCCGTCACCTCGCAATTCTGGATGATGTCGACGCCGTGCCCGTCGGCGGCGCGGGCGTAGCCCCAGGCGACGGCATCGTGCCGGGCCGTGCCGGCGCGGCCCTGCATGATCGCGCCGTGGATTGGGAAGCGAGCCGTGTCGGAATAGTCCAGATAGGGCACCAGGCGCCGGACGTCGTCGCGGCTCAGGATCTCGGCATCGATGCCGTTCAGCTGCATGACGTTGGCGCGGTAGCTGAAAAAGTCGAGCTGGTCGGCCGAATGAGCGGTGACGATCTGCCCCCGCTGCGAGAACATGACGTTGAAGTTCAGCGCATGCGTCAGGCTCTCCCACAGCTTCATCGAGAATTCGTAGAACTGGGTGTTTCCGTCAAGCAGGTAGTTCGAGCGGATGACGGTGGTGTTGCGGCCGACATTGCCGCCGCCGACATAGCCTTTCTCGATCACCGCGACGTTGCGGATGCCGTGGTTCTCGGCAAGATAGAACGCCGTCGCCAGTCCGTGCCCGCCGCCGCCGACGATGACGACGTCATAGGAGCGTTTCGGTTCCGGCGCGCGCCAAGCGCGCTGCCAGTGCCTGTGCCCGGCAAGCCCGTTGGCGAGGATGGAGAGGGCCGAATAGCGGCGCATCGGAGGCTTCTTGGGTTCTATTTGGCGAAGAGGCGGCGCGGGAAATCGCAGAAGGCTTCGACGCCGATCTCGGTGATGCGGATCGATTCCGAAATTGCGATGCCCCAGTCGTCCAGCCACAGGCCCGGCATGAAATGGATCGTCATGTTCGGCTCCAGCACAGTCTGGTCGATCGAGCGCAGCGAGATGGTCCGCTCGCCCCAGTCCGGCGGGTAGCCCAGGCCGATGGAGTAGCCGCAGCGCGAATCCTTGAAGAAGCCATGCCGCTCGATGGCCTTGGTCCATGCGGCGTGCACGTCGCGCGCACCGGCGCCGGGCTTCGCCACGCCGAGCGCCGCTTCCAGCCCCTCGACGACCACGTCCGCGGCCTTGCGCATATTTTCCGGCGGCTGGCCGAGATAGACCGTGCGCGTCAGCGGCACATGATAGTGGTGCCTGACTCCGGCGATCTCGACCGTCGTGCCGGCCGGCGAAGCGAACAGGTCGTCGCGCCAGGTCAGATGCGGACAGGAGGTGCCGACGCCGGTCGGCATCAGCGGCGCTATCGCGGCGTAATCGCCGCCAAAGGCCTCGGTGCCATGCGTGGCTGTGGCAAGAATTTCGGCGGCGGCATCACACTGGCGGACACCGGGGCCGATCACCTCGATCGCCCGCGCCATCGTCTTTTCGGCGATGCGGGCGGCCTGCTGCATCAGGTCGATCTCGGCGCCCGATTTCACCGCGCGGACCCAGTTGACCAGCGCGCCGGCGTCGACGAAGCGAGCGTTGGGCAGTTCCGCCTTCAAAATGTCGAGCGACTTCGCGGTGAAGTAGAAGGAGTCCGCCTCGACGCCGATCCTGGCGCGGTCGAGGCCGCGCTCGCTGATCACGCGCGCCACAGCCTGCAGCGGATGCTTCGCCTCGGACTGCACATGATCGTCGGAATAGCCGACGATGTTCTCTTCCGGCAGGATCGTCGTCAGCCGCGCGCCGTTGACGTCCTGGCCGCGTCCGATCCACACCGGATGCGCTGCGTCCTGCGCGACGAGCACGCCCTGATGGACATAGAAGGACCAGCCGTCATAGCCGGTGAGATAGTTGAGGTTGGCGGGCTCCGAGACATAGAGCGCGTCGAGCCCGGCTTCAGCCATGCGCGCCTTGGTCTTCGCCAGCCTGGCGGCGAATTCCTCCTTGTCGAACGGTGTGTTGTTCTTGCCGAACTGCATCGCCGATGTCCTCAGCGCACGGTCACGCCCGAGGGCGTCCTGGTCAGTACCTCGGCGCCCGAGGGACCCAGAAGCACCGCGTTGGACATGAAGAAATCGCCGCGGCCGGTGCCCATCAGCCAGGAGAGCACATGGAAGCTCATGCCGGTCTTGAGCACGATGTCGCTGTCGCGGCGCAGCCCCGTCACCTTGTTGCCGCCGGTCCAGCTCGGCGGCAGGCCGATGCCGACCACATAGCCGCAATGATGGCGGCGGTAGTGCGAGAAGCCGGCGCGGTCGACCACGCCCTGCCAGGCCGCATAGACGTCGCGGAACAGGACGCCCTCGCGCATCGCGCCGACGACCGCCGCAAAGGCGTCGGCCGTGAGCGCTGCCATCTCGTAGGTCTCCTTCGAGGCGTGGCCGAGATGGATGAGGCGACCGAGAGGCGCGTGGTAGCGGGCGACGCAGCCGGTCAGTTCGAGGAAGACCGCATCGCCGGCACCGAACCGGTCGCTCGTCCAGGTCGTATGCTCCTCGCCGAGCCGCCGGGTGGAACGGATGAACGGACCGAAGCCGGGAAAAGTGCCGCCGGCCTCGATCATCGCGCGCTCGGCTTCCGCCGCGACATGGCGCTCGCTCGCCCCCTCCCCGATCGCTTCGATCGCAGCCTGCGCGCCGGCGTCGGATACCTTGGCGGTCGCGCGCATCAAGGCCTGCTCTGCCGGGCTCTTGACCATGCGGATGTCGTCGATGATGCCGGATGTGTCGACCCAGCGCGCGGCGCTCAGGCGTTCCTTCAGCGCCTCGGCAAGCCCGTGCGGCAGGCCGGACGACCAGGACTCGATACCGACGGCGCCGAGCCTGCCAGAGAGCACCCGACCCAAAAGGTCGGCGACCGTCTCGCCGTCATGGTGCCCCTCGAAGCGCGCGTTCCTGACCTGATTGGCAATGGTGACCTTTTCCATGGCGCGCGTCAGCAGGATCATCTGGCCGTCGGCCGGAACGACCAGGATATGCGGCGCGAAATAGCCCCAGTGATCGAGGCCCGTCAGATAGAAGATGTTCTCCGGCGCGGAGACGAGAAGCGTGTCGATGCCCCGCCCGGCCATGGCATGCCGGACGGCGTCGCGGCGCCGGTCGAATTCCTCGCTCTCGAAATAGGGCGCGACCGCTTCGCCGTTGCTTTTGTCCAGCATAACTCCCCCTCCGGAGCCGTTGCTCCGCAGCTTCATTTTTGCTCGCCTTCGGTTGAGCCATGTTGTGTACAACTTCCGCCAATATCGGCCTCAGTTTTCGATGATGTCAAGGATTTTTCATTTTTCGAAGGCCATGGATGTGCACATCTATTGAAACGCAGCGAAAAACCTGCAACCATACGTTCAAGCTGCTCAATGCCGAAAAAAGGGGTCGGGTTAGGCGGCGGTTTCGCAAAAATGGGAGCAAGATGATGACGATCAGAATTTCGCGCCGCACCGCGCTTGGACTCGGCGCGGGGCTTGTCATGTTGTCCAGCACCGCAGCAGCGCTGGCCGACACGACGCTGGAGCGCGCCAAGAAGGACGGCTATATCCGGGTCGGCTTCGCCAACGAGGCGCCGTTCGGATACGCCACGCCCGACGGCAAGCTGACCGGCGAGGCGCCGGAAGTCGCCAAGGCGGTACTGGCCAAGATGGGCATCAAGCAGGTCGACGGCGTGCTGACCGAGTTCGGCTCGCTCATCCCGGGTCTCAAAGCCGGGCGCTTCGATATCATCGCCGCCGGCATGTTCATCAATCCCAAGCGTTGCGCCGAGATCAACTTCTCCGAGCCGTCCTACGGCATCGGCGCGGCGATGCTCGTGCAGAAGGGCAATCCGAAGCAGGTTAAGGACTTTTCGACCTTCAAGGACAATTCCAACCTCAAGCTCGCGGTCATGGCCGGAGCCGTCGAAGGGGCGGAAGCCAAGGATGCTGGCGTCTCTCAAGGCCAGCTCGTGGTCTTGCCGGACCAGTCAAGCCTGGTTGCCGCGGTTCAGTCGGGCCGCGCCGACGCCGCGGCGCTGACGGCGCTGTCGATCGCCGAGATGGCCAAGAAGGCCGACGGTGTCGAGTCCACCAAGCCCTTCGGTGAGGTGAACGGAAAGTCGGTGAAAGGTCATGGCGGTTTCGGATTCAGGAAGGAAGATACCGACCTGCAGAAGGCCTTCAACGCCGAGCTGAAGAAATTCATCGGCTCGCCCGAACACGTCGCCCTGGTCGAGCCGTTCGGCTTCGGCAAGGACTATCTGCCGAACAAGACCACCGCCGAGCTCTGCGCCGGCAAGTAAAAGTCCCAACTCCGGGCGGCGCTTCGGCGCCGCCTTTTTTCTTCGGAGAGGCAGATGGGCATCCGGACGCTTGTTGGCATGCTGGTTGCCGCATTGGCGGTGATCGGCCTGCTCGCCACGCAGACCTCCTACAGCCTGTTCCTGCCGGGACTGCTGCAGGGAGCGCTGCTGACCATTGAAATCGCCGTGCTGGGGAGCGTGCTGGCCGTGGTGATGGGCGTCTTGGCGGCGCTTGCCCGCCTCTACGGGGCGGCACCGCTGCGCTGGCTGGCGACGGTCTATGTCGAGATCTTTCGCGGCACCTCCGCGCTGGTGCAACTCTTCTGGCTGTTTTTCGTGTTGCCGCAATTCGGCTTGCTGATGGATGCCTTTACGGTGGCCGTGCTGGCGCTGGGCCTCAATGTCGGCGCCTACGGATCGGAAGTGGTGCGCGGAGCGATCCTGGCGGTAGCGCCCGGCCAGTGGGAAGCCTCGATCGCCCTCAACATGAGCCGCGCCCAGATGCTGCGCAGGATCATCCTGCCGCAGGCTTTCGTCGCCATGATCCCGCCCTGGGGCAACCTGTTCATCGAGCTCCTGAAGTCGACGGCGCTGGTGTCGCTCATCACGCTGACGGACCTCGCCTTCAAGGCGCAGCAGATGAACCAGAGCACGCTGAAAACCGTCCCGATCTTCACGCTGGTGCTTCTGATCTATCTCGTCATGTCGCTCGCGATCACGATCGGCATGCGGTTTCTCGAGCAGCGGGCGTCCGCCGGGCTCTCGCGAGGGAGGGCCGCCTGATGTGGGATTGGTCCTTCGCGCTCGAAATCCTGCCGACGCTGGCAAGTGCCGCGATCATCACCATCGAGGCGACGCTGATCGGCTTCGTCATCGCGGCCCTGCTCGGTCTGGCGCTCGCCCTGGTGCGCATCGCCATACCGTGGACGGCCTGGCCGATCTCGGTGCTGGTCGAGCTGATCCGCTCGACGCCGCTGCTTATCCAGATCTTCTTCCTCTATTTCGTGTTTCCCAAATTCGGCGTGGTGCTGGACGCCTTCACCGCCGGCGTGATCGCGATCGGACTTCATTATGCGGCCTACTGCTCCGAAGTGTACCGCGCCGGGTTCGACAACATCCCGCGCGGCCAATGGGAGGCGTCGATCGCGCTCAACCTGCCGCAATGGGCGACCTTTCGCGATATCATCATCCCGCAGGTCATTCCGCCGATCGTTCCGGCGCTCGGCAACTACCTGGTCGCGCTGTTCAAGGAGACGCCGCTGCTGTCGGCCATTGCCGTTCTCGAACTGATGCAGACGGCCAAGATCATCGGCTCCGACACCTTCCGCTACACTGAGCCGATGACGCTCGTCGGCCTGTTCTTCCTGGTGATGAGCCTAGTCTCGGCCGCGCTCATCCGTATTCTGGAACGCCTGCTCAACCGGAGGACTCCACGATGACGGACCAGCCCATGGTGCGCTTCGACAATGTGTCGAAACGTTATGGCGCGCTGACGGTTCTCGACGGGCTCAGCCTCGACATTGCGCGCGGCGAAAAGGTGTCGATCATCGGACCTTCCGGCTCCGGCAAGACGACGGTACTGCGCATGCTGATGACGCTGGAGACGATCAATGATGGCGTCATCTGGGTCGAAGGCGAGCCGCTCACGCATATGGACAAGGGCGGCAAGCTGGTTCCCGCCAATCTCGCCCATATCAGGCGGGTACGGGCCAAGATCGGCATGGTGTTCCAATCGTTCAACCTGTTCCCGCATATGAGCGCCATGGCCAATTGCATCGAGGCGCCGATGACCGTGCTCGGCATGAAGCGCGCCGACGCCGAGGCGCGGGCGGCCGAGTTGCTCGACATGGTCGGCCTGTCGCAGAAGAAGGCCCACTATCCCTCGCAGCTCTCCGGCGGACAGCAGCAGCGCGTCGCGATCGCGCGGGCGCTCGCCATGCGGCCAAAGATCATGCTGTTCGACGAGGTGACATCGGCGCTCGACCCCGAGCTTGTCGGCGAAGTGCTGCAGGTGATAAGGCAGATCGGGCGGGAGCATGACCTCACAATGCTGATGGTCACCCATCAGATGGGTTTCGCGAAGGAATTCTCCGACCGGGTCTGCTTCTTCTACCAGGGCAAGATCTGCGAGCAGGGACCTCCAAGCGAGCTGTTCGGCGCGCCGAAGAACGAACGGACGCGGCAATTCCTGCGCGCGGTGCTGGAGGCGGGATGACCCGCAACGACGATGCGGCGATAGAGCAGGCCACGATCGGTCCAACGCGACCGCCTTCGGCGCGGGAGAGATCGGAACGCATCTACAGGATTCTGCGCGACCGTATCTGCCTGCTCGACTATCCCCCTGGGAACCACCTTTCGGAAGAAGAGCTCGCTCAGGAGTTCGAAGTCAGCCGGACTCCGGTCCGGCGGGTCCTTGCGCGTCTGGAATCGGAAGGCCTGGTCCAGTCGGTCCATGGTGTCGGCACGATCGTCACCGACGTCGACATCGAGGAATTGGAACAGGTCTACCATTTGCGCATGGAGCTGGCGGAATTGATCGGCAAATTGTCGCCAATTCCGCGGACCGGTGCCGATCTCGACCGCATACGCGCGCTGATGGAGCGCTGCGACGCCCACATCCTTCATCCGGACCAGCGCGCCTTCCTGCGGCTCAACATGGATTTCTTCTATGAGCTGAGCGCGATGACCGGAAACCAGCCGCTGCGCGACATCAGCGAGCGGCTCTATTTCCAGGTCGCACGGGTCGTCTTGAAAATGATGCCGCGGCTTGGCCTGGCCGAGGAGTTCGCCGCGTTCCGCCGGGAAATCGCGGAGGTGCTCGCGGCGGCCGAAATCGGCGACTGGGCTTCGATCGGACACATCAGGCGGGCGCATATCTCGATGAGCTTTCGGCGGATGATGCTTCACCGAAGCGACAAAGGGGAGAATTTTGCGTAAAGACGATTGGATCGATATCTTGGGGATCAACTCGCATATAGCAGTCTTCGACTTCAGATCCGGCGTGACGACGCTCTCAAAAGCAGATGCTTCAGCGATTGAGCACGATGTAGATAGATAGATTACCAGCTTCCTTGCCGAGGTTTTCTATGAGCGAGCAAAATCGATGTTCCTGGCGGGAGCGCATGACGATCCTCGGCGATATCGAGGTGGCATCCTTTCTTCCGTGGATCGAGCGTCATGCCGCCAAGCTCGGGCTCGCGCATGCGATATGCGTTGCCGGTCCCGACCGCATTGAACTCGACATTGCCGGTCCGGCCGAACTCATCGACATGATGGAGATGGGGTGCTCTCTTGGACCAATCGATGTCTGGGTCGAGACCATCCGCCGGGCGCCGATCGAGTGCGAATCGGGCTAGGTTTCTGGGCCTGCGGCCCTCTGGCTGCCGAAGTGTCATGCACCTTTTTTAGGCATTATTGCCAGTGAGGAAATGTTGTGCAAACGTAACCCGGCGTATTAGCATATCCTTGACCGCGAAGCTTCGATTGGGAAGATGCTGGTGCCGTTTTGAAAGTTGATGCATGCCGTCCTATCCCACCGGCTCATGGATGCCTGTTGCCCTCTCCGCGGACTTGCCGGCGGGAACCGTTATGCCGGCGCAATCCCCGGCCGGACCGGTTGCCCTTTGGCGAACCCGCTCCGGCCGTGCGGCGGCCTTCGCCGACAGATGCCCCCATCGCGGCATGCGCCTTTCCCACGGCTTCGTACGCGGTGAGACCCTGGCCTGCATCTATCACGGCTGGAGCTACGCCAAGGCGGGAAACTGCCAGCGCATTCCGGCCCAACCGGCATTGACGCCGCCGGACACGATTCGTGTCGCGACACAGCACGTCGAGGATGGCGGCGGCATCATCTGGATTTCGGTTGGCGAACCCGCCGCCGGGCCGCCGCGGTTCGAGGGCCTTGCGCCGCTCCGCTCCATGGTGGTGGAAGCCGGCATCGTGGCGCTGGAGGCGGCCGCGGGCACGAAAGCCGCTGGAGGCCTGCTCGACTACACCTATGATGACCGGACCGTCTGGCTGCTGCTTGCTCCCGATGGGCAGGCGCGCACGCTGATGCATGTTTTGGTGGACGAGGACAGCAATCCGGACGAGCGTATCGCCGCGTCGAGGGCCGCCGAGGCGCTGCGGCGGGCGGCCGAGGATATTGCACGCGCCGGGACCGCCCGATGACCCGCAACACGATGCTCGACGGATGGTACCCTGTCGGCCTTGCTAGCCAGCTCGATGCGCATGGGCGCAGGACGGCCCTGATGGGCGAGCCGATCGCGGTGAGGCGCGGCGAAGATGGAAACGCGAAGGTCACGGACGGCAACGGACGTGACCTGCCGGCCTGCATCCGCTATGGCCATGTCTGGTCATCGCTCGGTGATCCACAAAAGCCGCTGTTTGCGATCCCCGAGGCCGATCAGCCGGGCCGCCGGCTCGTCGATGTCGGGGTGGTGCGCGTGCGCTGTTCGCCATTGCGTGCGGTGGAGAACTTCCTGGACATCGCGCATTTTCCTTTCGTGCACACCGACATACTGGGAGCCGAGCCGCATACGGAGGTGCAGAACTACAAGGTCGAGATCCGAGAGGACGAAGACGAGGTTTGGGCCACTCAGGTGAAGTTCTACCAGCCGCAGGCCGCCAAGTCGGCGGAAGGTGGCATCACCACGGAATACATGTACCGCGTGCCCGCGCCGACCTGCTCGGTGCTCTACAAGACCTGCCCGCCTCGCCCGGCGGAATGGGACGTCATCACACTTTTCGTGCAGCCACTTGCCGAAGACCTGTGCGACGTCTGGCCATGGATGGCGCTGTTCGATGACGAAACACCGATGACCGACCTGATCCATTTCCAGCAGACGATCTTCGTTCAGGACCGGTCGATCCTCGAAAACCAGATTCCGACGCTGCTCCCGCTCGATCCCGGCATGGAGATTCCCACGCGCGCCGACCTTACCTCGGTTGCCTACCGGCGCTGGCTGAAACGCCACGGCTACACCTACGGCGCGCAACTGGTGGCGCAATGAAGCTCTACGACTACACGCTGTCGCCGAGCTGCTACAAGGTGCGCCTCATGGCTGCGCTGATCGGGGTGACGCTCGACATCCGTCCCGTCGACTTCCATCCCGGTCGCGAGCATCGCGGTCCTGAGCTCATGGCGCTCAATCCGGCGGGTTCGATCCCGATCCTGGAGGATGGCGACCTCGTGCTGACCGAATCCTCGGCCATGCTGGTCTATCTCGCCGCGAAGGCGGCACCCCAATGGCTGGGCAACGATACGGCCGGGCGGGCGGCGCGCGTCCAGCAATGGCTGTCTTTCTCGCACCGGCTGACCGCGAGCCTTGGGGCGGCGCGCTTGCACGAGATGCTGCTGCGGCCGGGCAATATCGCCGCCCTTCGGGAGCAGGGAATAGCGGCCCTGCGGGAGCTGGAAGCCGGTCTCGTCGAACAGCATATCCGCGGCCACCGCTTCCTCGCGTCGGATCGACCGACGATCGCCGACATTGCCTGCTTCCCCTATGTTGCGCTGGCGCCGGACGGCGGCGTTTCGCTCGACCCCTATCCCGCGATCCGGCTCTGGTCACGGGCGGTCCGCAGTCTCGAGGGTTTCATCGAGATGCCGGGCATCCACCGGCTGCACGAATTGACACCCGCGCCCGTCCTCGAAGTCGGCGAGGCCTGACGTGGCGGGCTATTTGCTGAAGGGCTGCGCTGCGGTCATCGTGGACGAGGGCAATGGTCCCGATATCCGACGCAATGTCGATGTCTTGACCGACGGCCCGGCAATACGGGCCATCGGCGCGGGCCTCGACACGGCAGAGCTGCCCGTTGGAACAATCACGCAGGACGCCGCTGGCTGGTTCGTCTATCCCGGCCTCGTCAACACCCATCACCACTTCTTTCAATGCTTCGTGCGCAACCGCGCCGATCTGGACTGGACGAAGCTGTCGGTCATCGAATGGCTCGACCGCATCTATCCCATTTTCTCGCGGCTGACTGAGGAATGCTTCTACCACGCATCGGTCACGGCGATGGCCGAGCTGATAAAGCATGGCTGCACGACGGCATTCGACCATCAGTATTGCTTTCCGCGGCAGGCGGGCAAGCGGCTGGTCGACCGGCAGTTCCAAGCAGCCGAACTGCTCGGCATGCGCTTCCATGCCGGACGTGGCGGCAACACGCTGCCCAAATCGGAAGGCTCGACCATCCCCGACGCCATGCTGGAAACGACCGACGAATTCATCGCCGACTGTGCCCGGCTGATCGACGCCTACCATGATGCCGGTCCCTTCAGCATGCGGCAGATCGTCGTCGCGCCTTGCCAGCCAGTCAACTGCTATCGCGACACCTTCGTGGAATCGGTGGCGCTGGCGCGCGACCGCGGGGTGCGCATGCATACCCATGTCGGCGAGGGCGAGAGCCCGGTAATCGAGGCCCGTCACGGCATGCGCACGGTGGACTATTGCGCGGACATCGGCTTCTGCGGGCCGGATACCTTCTATGCCCATTGCTGGGAACTGACCCACGACGAGCTGCGCAAGATGGCCGCGAGCGGCACCGGCGTCGCCCACTGCCCGGAACCGGTCTATCTCGTCGGCGCCGAAATCACCGACATTCCGGCGATGTCGGCCTTCGGACTCAGTGTGGGTCTGGGCTGCGACGGCGCCGCCTCAAACGACAATTCCAACCTGATGCACTGCATCCATTCCGCCTACATGCTGCAGTGCCTGTCGGCGTCGACGCGCGACCATCCGGTGCCGCCGCCGGCCGCTTTTCTCGGCTATGCGACGACCGGAGGCGCGGCATTGCTCGGGCGCGGCGACATCGGCAGGCTGGCGCCCCGCATGGCCGCCGACCTTTTCGCCATCGACACGCGGCGCATGGACTATGTCGGCACGCGCCACGATCCGCTGAGCCTGCTGGCCAAGGTGGGCATCGGCGCGCCGACCGACATGACCATGATCAACGGCCGCATCGTCTGGGCCAAAGGCGAATTCCCGGGGCTCGACGAGGCCAGGCTGTTCGCGCAAGCCGAGGCGGCGCTTGCGACGGTGGAATTTTAGAAACCAAAACAAGGGGAACCGACATGCTGACAAATCTTACCCGCAGAACATTGATGAAAGGCGCGGCCGCCTCTGGGCTCGTCGTGGCGGTGGGCGGCCGCGCGCTTGCCGCCGACGAACCTCTGGGCATCGTGCTCGTGGTCCCGTCGCCGGTCGGCGATGTCGGCTGGGGCCGTGCGCTCGCCGACGGGCTTGAGCCTGTGAAGGCAGCCTACGGCGACAAGGTGAAGGTGACCATCATCGAGAACATACAGGAAGGACCCGATGCCGACCGGATCATGAACAAGGCGGTCGCCGACGGGAACAAGTTCCTGGTCGCCGGCTCCTTCGGCTATCAGAACGGCGCCCTGCAGATCGCGCGCCGCAATCCCGACGTAACCGTGCTGCACGCTTCCGGTTTCCAGGTGGCGCCGAACTTCTCGCCCTTCGCGGCCCAATATTCCCAAGGTACCTACCTTATGGGCATGGCGGCAGCCGCGCTTTCGAAGACCGGCAAGCTCGGCTCGGTCTCTGCCTTCGCCATTCCCGAGCTGATCACCTCCATAAACGCTTTCACGCTGGGAGCGCAGGCGGTAAAGCCCGATGTCGAGGTTTCGGTCGTATGGGTGAACTCCTGGTTCGATCCGGCCAAGGAGCAGGAGGCCGCCAAGGCGCTGCTAGCGCAGAAATGCGACGTGATCTTCTCCAACGCGCAGGACACACCCTCCGTCGTCTCGGCCTGCGAAGAGGCCGGCGTCCCCGCCTTCAACCTCAACTCGTCGATGAAGAAATACGCGACCAAAAACTATCTCGGCTGCGTGGCGACCGACTGGTCGCCCTTCTTCAAGGCCTCGGTCGACGCCCACATCGCCGGCACCTTCAAGGGCGCAAACGCTTTCCTGGGTGTCGGCGACAAGGTGGTCGAGGTCGTTGACTGGAACCCCGGAATCCCGGCCGACATAATGGCCAGGATCAAGGACGTTGAAGCCAAGATCGCCGACGGCAGCTTCTCGCCCTTTACCGGCCCGATCGTCAAGGCCGACGGCAGCGAAGGCGTGCCCGCCGGCAAGACGATGACCGGGGCCGAAATCGTTGCCATGGACTGGCACGTCAAGGGTGTCACCACGCCGCTGCCCAAGTGACCGTGACCGTCCCGCTGCTGTCGCTGCGCGGCATTTCCAAGAGCTACGGCCAGATCCATGCCAATCGAGACATCGATCTGGATGTGGCTCCACGCTCGATCCATGCGATCCTCGGGGAAAACGGAGCGGGCAAGTCGACGCTGATGAAGCTGATCTACGGCGTCGAGCAGCCGGACGCCGGAACGGCGACCTGGAAAGGAGACCCCCTGGCCCTCGCTTCCCCCGCGGATGCGAGGCGCAAGGGGATCGGCATGGTCTTCCAGCATTTCTCCTTGTTCGAAACACTGACGGTGGTGGAGAACATCCGCCTGGTCGTGCCCAAGGGCAAAGCGGATCTCGCGGAATACATCCGTGCGCTCGGCCGCGACTTCGGACTCGAGGTTGATCCGCTTGCCCATGTGCATGCGCTGTCGGTGGGAGAACGGCAGCGGGTGGAGATCATTCGCTGCCTGATGACCGAACCCCAGCTGCTGATCCTCGACGAACCGACCTCCGTCCTGCCGCCGCAATCGGTGGACAAGCTGTTCGAGACTTTGCGGCGGCTGCGCGACGGCGGCGTTTCGATCCTGTTCATCTCGCACAAGCTGGAGGAGATCCGGGCGGTCTGCGACCGAGCGACTATTCTGCGCGGCGGGCGCGTCACCGGCCACGTGGACCCGCGCGATCATGACGCGCACGACCTCGCCCGCATGATGATCGGCCGCGACATGCCGCAGCCCATGCCGGCGTTGGCGCATTCCGGCGGCGAAAAGCGGCTCGAAATCGTGGGCCTGGACCATCAGCCTGACGATCCCTTCGCCGTGCCGCTTTGCGACGTCAACCTGACGGTGCGTGCCGGTGAGATCCTCGGCATAGCGGGCATATCGGGCAACGGGCAGAGCGAGCTCGCGGCGCTGATCTCGGGCGAAACGGTGCTGCCGCGCCAAAAGTCCGATTGCATCTACATGATGGGAAAGGATGTCGGCGCGCTCGATACGGCCGCCCGCCGCCGGCTGGGCTTCGCTTTCGTTCCGGAGGAACGGCTCGGCCGCGGCGCGGTGCCGGAAATGTCGCTCGTCCTCAACAGCCTTCTGACCGCCCATCCGTTCGGCCTGCTGAAACGCGGCCTTGTCGACACAACCCGCGCGAAGGCTTTCACCGAGAACTGCATCCGGCAATATGACGTGCGCACGCCCGGTTCCGAAGCGGAGGCCAGCACGCTTTCAGGGGGCAATCTGCAAAAGTTCATCGTCGGCCGCGAGATCATGCTGTCCCCGAAATTGCTGTTCGTGGCGCAACCCACCTGGGGCGTGGACATCGGCGCGGCCTCCGCCATCCGCCGGCGCCTTGTCGCCCTGCGCAACGAAGGCATGGGCATCCTCGTCATCTCGGAGGAGCTGGAGGAACTGTTCGAGCTCTGCGATTCGATCCAGGTGATCCATCAGGGCTGGCTGAGCCCGCCGCTGGTGACGCGCGACACTAGACCCGAGGAGATCGGCAGCTACATGATCGGCGCGCAATCAATGGCCACGAAGGTCCCGACATGAGCGCTCTCTCCGCTCCGTTCCTTCCCCTTCTGGTTCGCCGGGAGCATGCCTCGCTTCCCGTGAAGCTGATCGCCCCGCCCGTCGCGCTCGGCCTGGCGACGCTGCTTAATCTCGGCCTCTACATCCTGATGGGCCGCGATCCGGTAGCCGTTTTCCACGCGATGCTTCTGGAGCCTTTCCTGTCCTGGGCCTCGTTCTCGGAAGTCCTGCTGAAGACGGGGCCGCTCCTGCTGATCGCGCAGGGGCTTGCGATCGGCTTTCGCGCAAAGGTCTTCAACATCGGCGCCGAGGGTCAGTTCATCCTCGGCGCGATCTTCGCATCCGCCATTCCCGTCTGGTTCCCGCAGGCAACGGGCCAGTGGATCTGGCCATCCATGCTCGTCATCGGCGCGCTGGGCGGCGCGCTGTGGGCGTCGCTAACGGCCTTCTGGCGCGTGAAGCTCAACGCAAACGAGATTCTCGTGTCGCTCATGCTGGCGCTCGTCGCCGCGCAATTGCTCAACTACCTGCTTCTCGGCCCCTGGAAGGATCCGAATGGCTTCAACTTCCCGCAATCGGTGATGTTCCAGTTCGACGCGATGGTGCCGATCCTGATCCCCGGCACCCGCGTCAACGTCTCGCTGCTTGTCGCCTGCGCCTTCTCCCTCGGCGCCTGGGTGTTCATGCAGAGGAGTTTCGCGGGTTACAAGCTGCAGGTCGGCGGCCTCGCGCCGCGCGCCGCCGGATACGCCGGCTTCAACGAAGGACGCGCGATCTGGCTTTCGCTCCTCGTCGGTGGCTTCGCGGCAGGCCTCGCCGGAGCTGCCGAGGTGGCCGGGCCGCTCGGACAGTTGCAGCGCTCCATCTCGACCGGCTACGGCTATGCCGCCATCATCGTCGCCTATCTCGGAGGCCTTCACCCGGTCGGCATCGTCTTTTCCGCGTTGCTCATGGCGGCCCTCTATATCGGTGGCGATAACGCCATGGTCTCTGCAAATCTGCCGGTCGCTGCGGTCAGGGTCTTCCAGGGCAGCCTGCTGCTTGCCTATCTTGTCGCCGTCGCCTTCGTCCGCTATCGGCTCGAATGGCGCCATGCCGCCCACGCAAGCACGCCATGAACGCCTTGGAGTTCATCCTCGCCGGGATGTTGGCGGCGGCTACGCCGTTCCTTCTGGCGGCGCTCGGCGAACTGGTGGCCGAGCGCGCCGGGGTCCTCAATCTCGGTGTGGAGGGCCTGATGGCCCTCGGCGCAGTCATCGCCTTCATCATCGTCTATCAAGGCGGCGGGCATCTCCTTGGTTTCCTCGCCGCTGGTCTCGCCAGCGCCGCTCTTTCCCTTGTCTTTGCCGTCGTGGCGCTGGGATTCCGGGCGAACCAGGTTGCGACGGGCCTCGCCATCGGCATCCTCGGCCAGGGCCTGTCGGCGCTGTTCGGCAAGAGCTTTGAGAGCCTCACGGTCAAAGGGCTTCCGAAGCTCTCATTGCCCTGGCTTTCAGATATCCCGGTCATCGGCGGCTTGTTCAGCCAAGACATTGTCGTGTGGCTTTCGCTTGCTGCGACCGTCGCCATTTGGGCGGTGTTCGCCTACACAAAGACCGGCCTCGTCATCCGCGCCGTCGGCGAGAATCCCAAGGCGGCCCGTGCGCTCGGCTATCCGGTAATCGCCGTGCGCTTCGCCGCGGTCGCTTTCGGCGGCGCGTTGGCGGGTTTCGCCGGTGCCTACGCGGCCGTGGTCTACACTCCGCTCTGGGCCGATGGCATGATCGCCGGGCGCGGCTGGATAGCGATCGCGCTCGTCGTCTTCGGCACTTGGCTTACCAGCCGTATCTTCCTTGGTGCTTGCCTCTTCGGCGCCGTGTCCCTCGCAAGCCTAGCAGCCCAGGCAACTGGGCTCGACGTTTCCTCGCAACTTCTGTCGAGCCTACCTTATCTCGTGACAATCGTCGTGCTGGGCATCATTTCTTCGAACCGGCGTCTGCTCAAGCTCAACGGCGTGGCTTCGCTGGGAGAGCCTTTCGAACAATAGTGTCGCTCGCCGCCCCGCGGCACGCAATAACCCGACATCTGAGCTCAGGTCGCACCATCGGTCGCGAAAGGAGCCGGGTCGATACTTCAGTCGGTCATTCGTTCCCCCAGAGCCATCAGCCAGGCCCGCGGCGGACTGGCCAATATCTATGGTTCCGCTCGCATCAGACGGCCCTGTTCTGCGTCGGCGCGCGACCGCCGCCGTCAGCGACGAGCACTGCTCCGGTGACGAAGGACGCGTCGTCGGAGGCCAGGAACAGGCAGCAATTGGCGATCTCGGCCGGCTCGGCCACGCGCCGCAGCGCAATGCGGCCGGTTAGCGCGGCGAACTCCTCGTCGGGCGTCGTGCCGTGGGCGGCGGCCGCGACTTCCATTTCGTAGACGCTCATCGGCGTGCGCACCCAGCCCGGCGCCACCGCATTTGCGCGAATCCCGTCGGGCCCGTGCGCGTAGGCCAGCGAGCGGGTATAAGAAACGAGAGCGGCCTTGCTTGCCGAATAGGCGGCGTTCTGGCCGCTGGCGTTGAAGGCGCCGACGGAGGCGATGTTGACGATCGCGCCGCCGCGTTCCTTGAGCAGCGGCAGGGCGGCGCGGCAGACCATCATCGAACCAGTGACGTTGACGGCAAAGCTCTTCGCCCAGGTTTCGTCGCTCAGTGTCTCTGGCTCGTCGAGGATCATCAAGCCGACGGCGTTGACGACTATGTCGAGGCGGTCGCTGCAGGCATCGATGGCGCGGGCAATATCACCCACCTGCGTGATGTCTCCGTGCACGGCGATGCCGCCGCTGGCCTTCGCCGCTTCCTCCAGCACGTCCCCGCCATGGCCGAAGGCGACGACCTTCGCGCCGTGGCGGCCGAACAGCTCGGCTGTGGCGCGGCCCATGCCGGTGGCCGCACCGGTGACCAGTGCGTTACGGCCTTCGAGGCGGCGGCTTATGCGAGCCCCCAGTGCCGCTCGACTGCATAGCCGGTCTCGGGCAAGGTCGAGCCGCCGTCGACGACGATGGTCTGGCCTGTGGTATATTTCGCCTGCTCGGACGCGAGGTAGAGCATGGCGTAGGCAATGTCGTCGGCCTCGCCGAGTTGGCCCATGGGGATGAACCGGCCGAGCCGAGCCGCCACCTCGGGCTTGCTCATCGTGCCGCGGCCGGGCTTGGCGATGAAGCCAGGTTCGACGCCGTTGACGGTGATGCCGTCGCGCGCGAATTCGAAGGCCGCACCCCGGATGAAAGCGTTGACGCCGGCCTTGGCCGCCGAATAGTGCACGCCGCCCGCCATGGCGACGCGCGCCGACACCGACGAGGTGACGAGGATGCGGCCGAAGCCATTGGCGCGCATCGCCGGAGACGCCGCCTGCGCCAGCCAGAAGCAGGACTTCAGGTTGACCGCCAGCGCCTCTTCGAGCTTGTCCTCATCAAGCTCCTCGACCGAGGCCCAGGGGCAGCCGCCGGCGTTGTGGACGACGATGTCGAGACGGCCGGCCTCGCGCACGATTTCGCCGACAAGCCGATGGAGTGCAGCGCGGTCGAGTCCAGCAAGCGGGACCGTGCGAACGGAAAGACCGCGCGTCGAGAGGTCGGCCGCCAGCGCCTCCGCTACATTCAATGTGCGGTTGGCGATAAAGACCGAGGCGCCGGCCTCGGCGAAGCACGTGACGATGGCGGCGCCGAGGCCGCGCCCGCCGCCGGTCACCAGCGTCACCCTGCCCGTGAGGTCGAACGGGTTCGCCATCGCTCAGACGACGCCAGCGCTGCGCACGAGATCGACGAAGCGGCCGAAGACGTCCGTATGACGGTAGACATCGGCCGGCGAGGTCGCCGGGCACATCAGGAACATGGTGTGGAAGGGCGTCACCAGGATGCCTTCGTTCATGTAGAAGGCGTGCAGCAAGGTTTCGAGATCGCCGCGCCGGCCGGCAATGACCTCGGCACCGTTGCGCGGCGGCTTGGGCATGAACATGATCTCGGCGCGGGCGCCGACCTGCGTCACATGCCAGGGCAATTTGTTGGCGCGGATAATGCCCCAGGCGGATTCGGCAAGGCGCGTGGTGTTGGCGATCATGAGTTCGAAATTCGCCGGCGTCAGCACCTCTTCCAGCACCGCGCGCATGGTGGCGACGGTCAGCGCATTGCCGGCCAAGGTGCCGCCGATGCCGAGATGCGCCGACTGGCGCACACGCGGATTGACCATCGGCACAAGCTTCCACAGCCGGTCGGCGATCTCTTGCGAGACGCCGAAGATGCCGGCCGGAATGCCGCCGGCAATCGCCTTGCCGGCGACCAGCATGTCCGGCTCCAGCCCATGCGGCGCGGTATAGCCGCCTGGCCCGCTGGAGATGGTATGCGTCTCGTCGATAATCAAAACCGTGCCGGTGCGGCGGGTGATGTCGCGCAACGCAGCGTGAAAACCGTCGGCGACTAGGATCATACCGAAATTGGTCATCAGCGGCTCGGTCAGCACGCAGGCGACATCGCCATGCGACAGCGCTTCCTCGAGCGCCGCGATGTCGTTGAACTCGACCACCCTGGAGACGGCGGAATGGTCGACGCCGTTGGGATGGATCATGTTGCGCATGCCGATCCTGCCGTCGCGGATTTCGACATGCGCCTCCTCGACACCGCCGTGATAGCAGCCGGAAAACACCAGCACCTTGTCGCGGCCGGTGATCATGCGGGCAATGCGGATGGCGCCGCGATTGGCGTCGGTAGCCGAAGTCGTCAGCGTCCAGTAAGGCAGACCGAAGCGGCGCGTTAGTTCTGCGCCGACCCACAGGCTGTCCTCGGTCGGCAGCATCATGGTGGTGCCGTTCTGCAACTGACGAAGCGCGGCGCGCGTCACCGCTTCCGGCGCATGGCCGCACATGCCGCCGGTGTCGCCAAGCGCGAAGTCGACATAGTCGTGACCGTCGATGTCGCTGATATGCGCTCCGCGCGCCGAAGCCACATAGACCGGAAAGCCGCCGGCCCAGCGGCGCATCCAGTGCGACGGGCCACCATAGAGGAAATGCTGCTTGCCCTCTTCCCACGCCGCTGCCGAGCGCGGATGCGTGTCGCGGAAGCGCTGCTGCTCGCGGTCGAGCAGGTCGCCGACGATTGCGGAATGCGGATCTTTTTTGGCATCAGCCATCTCGGCGCAAGTCTCCTTGTGCGCCGTTGCCTCAGGGCGCCAACCGGTCTTAAATGCGGTTCATTATGTGAACCGTCGTTTTGCATGTTACAGGGAGACTGCAAGGCGTTTCGGCCGCTGTCAAGTTAATTCACATGCGAAGTATCTCGGAGAATCGAAAAATGAACACGGTCGGCAAGGCGGTTTCGCTGCTGGAGCTGTTTACGCTAGCGGAACCGGAGATCGGCCTATCCGACCTCGCCCGCAAGGCCGGCCTCGACAAGGCCACTGCCAGGCGCCTGCTGATGGCGCTTGCCGAACGCCGGTTGATCGAGCAGGAGTCGCAAAGCCGCCGTTACCGGCTGGGCGCCGGCCTGTCGCGGTTGGCGCGCATTCGCGATGCGCATTTCCCTTTCGTGCGCCTGGCGGCGCCGGTGGTGCGCGACCTGTCGATCGAGACCGGCGAGACCGTGCATTTGTCGGAATTCAGCGCCGGGGCGCTGCTCACCGTGCATGTCGAACTGTCGGCCAAGGCGAACCGCGTCAATGTCGATGTCGGCCAAGTGCTGCCGCTGCATGGCACAGCATCCGGCATCGCCTTCCTCGCGGCTTCGCGGCCGGAAGTTGTCAGCGCATATCTCGATGGGCCGTTGCAGCCATTCAGTCAGCACACCATGACACAGCCGGACAAGCTGATGGAGGCAGTGCGCCTCGCCGCCTCGCGCGGCTATTCGCGCAGCGCCCAGGGCTATGAGGAAGGCGTGCACAGCATTGGTGCGGCGATCCTCGGCTCGGACGGCAACCCGATCGGCACGCTGGCGGTGGCTTCACCCGTCTCACGCGTCGACGATGCGGTCGCGGCAAGCCAGGGCGAAGCGGCGATCAAGGCGGCGCGGCTGATCTCAGTGCGGCTGACCGGCGAGGCGTAACCGGTCATCTCTGGCGTTGCCGCGTGCCGCGCCTGCGCATCCGCGACGCCTTGATCATGCCGCGCCCGACCAGCGGCAACGCTGCTGCGACCGGCGATCATGATCGGTGACCGTTGTGCCAACTTCATTCTGGACGGACAGCAGCGTGCCAGCCTGCCGCGCGGCCCTGTTCGGTCGCGCAGCCGCACCCTGCCCCGGACGGCCTATTTCTTGATCGCCTCAAGATCGATATGGATGTCGACGTCCGGGCCGAGGCCGAAGCCGTCGGCAGCCTTTGCCATCGGGAAGTCGGCGGTGCTGATCTTGCCGGTGGCGCTGAACGCCGCCTTGGTCAGCGTCGCATCCCACGGCGCCGGCGCTTCGTTGAGCAGCTTGACATCGAGGGTGATCTCCTTGGCAACGCCGCTGATGGTGAGGGTGCCGGTCACCTTGCCGGTCTTGTCGTCGAGCTTCTCGATCTTAGTGCTCTCGAAGCCGATCGTCGGGAATTCCGCGGCGTTGAAGAAGTCGGGTCCCTTGAGGTCGCTGTCGCGCTGATCGAAGGCGGTATGGACCGAGCCGACATCGATTTCAGCCTTGACGCTGCTCTTCGTCGGATCGGCCTTGTCCATGACGATCGCGCCTTTCACGGCGTCGAACTGGCCGTGGGCGATGCCGTAAATGCCGTGCTTGATGGTGAATGTAATCCAGGCGTGCTGGCCGTCGATCTCGTAATTGTCGGCATTGGCGGCCGATGTCAGCGCGGAGGCGCCGGCGAAGGCAAGGGCGGCGATCAGGTTTCTTGTCGTCACGTCTCTCTCCCAGTTGGGTTATCGTTGTGGCTCAGGAAAAGCCGAGGGCTGCCCCATGCGGCGCCCAAACGATCGCCGTGAGCACAGCCAACATCGCCGGTATGGCGATCAGGAGGCCGGCGACCAGCGGCCGCAATGGCCCGGCGCCGGGAAGCAGGCCTTGCAGCGGGCCGGGCACAAGCGCGGCCACGATCAGCGGCAAGGGGGAAAGCATCAGCGCCACTGGGTTCGCCTTCGGGGCGAGCAGCGCAACCTGGAAGAGGATTGTCGCGGCGGCGTAGAGCAGCGGAAATTCGACGCCTTTGCTCCAACCGGCGGCGATGCCGCCGCGCAGCGACGCGACATACTGCACGAGGCACCAGCCGCCTGTCAGCGCGGCGAGCGAGCCGAGCAATTGGCCGGTGACGATCGCCGCGCCGAGCACCGAGATGATGGCGCCGGCCACGAACACGGCCAGCACCGCCGCCGGCGCAAGGAATGATTGCTCAGTCGACAGCGACGACCCGGCCCGCATGTGAACCAGCATCGCGGCGCCGGCGATCATCAGCAAGCCGGCGATGGCGGCGGCGACCATCTGTAGGTCAAGCGAGCCGGAGGCGATGCGGCGCCAGCCGAGCCACAGGATGGCCGCGGCGATGGCGGCAGCGGCAAGGACGCTGGCTGTTCGACCGGTCAGGACGCGCTCGGGCAAGAGGCCTAACACGATGCCGGCAAAGGCGAGATAGATCAGCTTCTGGCTGGCGGCGATAGGCGGCACGACCGGCGCGCCGAGCATATCGAGATAGAAAAACAGCAGCAATGCCGCCCAAAGCAGAGACAGGATGCGTGATGGTGCCGGAAAGGCAAATCTCGCCAGCAGTGCAAGCATGAGGCCGAGCAACAGCGGCAGCGCGGCTGTGGTGACCATCGGATTGCCCAGAAACGCGCTCAAACGATCACCCAAGCGCGATCCAGGCGGTCTTCAGGTCGGTGTATTTGTCGATGGCGTGCAGCGACTTGTCGCGGCCGAAGCCGGACTGCTTGACGCCGCCGAGCGGCACGGTGATGTCAGCGCCGCCATAGGTGTTGACGTGGACGACGCCGGCATTGATGGCGCGCACCATCCGGTGAGCAGTCGAAAGGTTCGCGGTCCACACCGCCGAGGCCAGGCCGTAGACGGTCGAATTGGCAAGGCGCACCGCTTCCTCCTCGGTTTCGAAGCGCATGACGCCAAGCACGGGCCCGAACACCTCCTCGCGGGCAAGCTGCATCTCTCCAGTCACGTTCTCGAAGATCGCCGGCGCCATGTAGCTGCCGCCGGTCTCGATGAGGATACGCTCGCCGCCGGTGACGAGGCGGGCGCCCTCCTCTGCGGCCCTGGTGACGAAGCCGAGATTCTTGTCGAGCTGCTCGGCGCTCGACACCGCGCCGATATCGCTTGCGAGATCAAGCGGATCGCCGACCTTGAGTTTCGTGGTTGCCTTGACAAGCTCGTCCATGAAGCGATCGTAGATCGAGGCCTGGACGAGCAGGCGCGAGCCGGCGACGCACACCTGGCCGGAATTGCGGAAGATGCCGTTGGCCGACACGACGGCTGCCTGCTTCAGGTCCACCGCGTCGGCGAAGACGATGTTGGGCGACTTGCCGCCGAGCTCGAGGAAGACGCGCTTCAGGTTGGAGCGCGCGGAATATTCAAGCAGCAGGCGGCCGACCGGCCCGGAGCCGGTGAAGGCGATGGCATCGACGTCCATATGCAGGCCGAGCGCCTCGCCGGCCACCGAACCGCGACCGGTGACGACGTTGAAGACGCCGTCGGGCAGTCCGGCTTCGGCTCCCAGCTCGGCCAGCCGCAGCAAAGTGAGCGAGGCGATCTCCGGCGGCTTGACGACGATGACGTTGCCGGCGGCGAGCGCCGGCGCGATCTTCCAGGCGCCGATCATCAGCGGGAAGTTCCACGGCACGATGACGCCGACGACGCCGAGCGGCTCCCTGTGGATCAGGCCGAGCACGTTGTCAGCCGTCGGCGCGATCTCGCCATAGACCTTGTCGATCGCTTCGGCGTAGTAGCGGATTGTGCCCGCAGCCGACAGCGGCTCGGCCTTGTAGGCCAGGGCGATCTCGGTGCCGTTGTCGCGCACGCCGAGCACGGTGAGTTCGTCGGCATGCTTCTCC
Source organism: Mesorhizobium sp. B2-6-2 (assembly GCF_006440615.1). Taxonomy (NCBI): domain Bacteria; kingdom Pseudomonadati; phylum Pseudomonadota; class Alphaproteobacteria; order Hyphomicrobiales; family Phyllobacteriaceae; genus Mesorhizobium; species Mesorhizobium sp. B2-6-2. The sequence goes on from NZ_VFUG01000004.1 coordinate 168,303, forward strand.
ACCAGTTCGGCGAACTTCGTCAGCACCGTCTTGCGGAAGGCAGGTGCTGAGCGCGACCACGAACCTCTTTCGAATATCTTGCGCGCCGAGGCCACGGCGCGGTCGACATCGGCGGCCCCGCCGTCAGCGATGGTGGCGAAGGAGCGGCCGTCGATCGGCGAGATCACCGGCAGGCTGGTGCCGCTCTGCGCATCCGCGTGGACGCCATCGATGAACAGACGCCGCGCGCCGACCTCCACCTTGCGCAGCGTGTCGATGGTGTCCTGGTTGATCATCGTCAATCGACTCCAAAAGCTACATGAAGTGTCGCCGGCGCGCGGAACTCCCAGCCGCGGAAGACCGGTTCCTTGCCCAGCACCAGTTTCAGGCCGGGAAAGCGTTCGAGCAGCAATCGGACCGCCAGGCACATCTGCTCGCGCGCGAAAAAGCGGCCCGAACAGAAATGATGGCCGAAGCCGAAGGCGGCGTGGTTGCCCTCGTCTCGATTGATGTCGAAGCGGTCCGGATCGGAAAAACGGCTTTCGTCGCGGCTGGCCGAGGAGACGAGTGCCGCGACCGGCGCGCCGGCGGGGATCGTGACCCCGCCGATTTCCACCGCACGTGTCGTCTGGCGCGTCTGGGTACCGATCGGCGCCACCCAGCGCAGGCCCTCGTCGACGGCCCTCGGCACGAAAGTCTCGGGATCGTCGAGCACCTGCCGCAGTTGTTCGGGATGGGTGAGCAGGCCGGCAAGGATCGAGCCGGCGCCATGGCCTGGCTCCTGCATGCCGCCAAGCAGGATCACCTTGATGCTTGGCATCAGGAAGTCGATCGGACGGGTCGAGCCCGCGGGCATGCCGTCATGCAGCATATGCGAGAGCGCCGATTCGTCGGGTTCGCGGGCCAGCCGCTCCAGCGTCGGCTGGACGGCGGTGCCGACCTCGGCGCTGACCGCGTCGGCGATCTCCTGCCGCTTCGGGTCGTTCTCGAAATTGATGGCACCCTGGGTGAGGCCATAGAACCAGCGCCGCAAGGTCGGCATGTCGATGTTGGCTAGGCCGAGCGAGCGCGCCAGGCTGAGCGTCGACACCGGCTCGAAATAGTCGGCCATCAGCTCGGCTGAGCCCCGTTCGGCGATTTCGTCGAGATAGGGTCCTGCGATGGAGCGCACGAGGTCGCCGGCGTAAGAAGCGACAGTTCGTGGCCGGTATTTTGGGTCGACGCCCTGGCGCAATTGTTTGTGCGTCTCGCCGTCCGTGGTGAGGATCGTCGGCTTGCCGAAGGAGCGCTCAACCGGGGAAGTGCCGACAACCGCCGAGAAGATGTCGGGCGACTTGGCGACTGTCTCGACATCCTTCCAGCGGGTGACGAACCACAGGTTGACCGCCGGCACGAAAGCCACCGGCGCTCTGTGCCTCAGTTCCGCATAGATCGGATAGGGATCGCGTTCCAGTGCTTCGACGGTGATGGTCTCGGCAAAGGTCAATGCCGTCACTCCCTTTGCGATGGAAGAGGCGGCGCCAATGCGCCGCCCCTCTTGTCTGCTTTAATCCTGCGGTGGCTTGCCGAGGTTTGCGAAAGCAACCGGATCGCGACCCTTCAACGAACCCGCCAGAAGCAGGCCGACGACGGCGGCGATCAGCACCAGCGCCGGCAGGAACACGCCGAGGAAGCCTCCCGCGCCCGACAAGCTGCCGAAGTTGATGACGATCAGGTAGATGATGATGGCGAAGGCGACGAAGGTCAGCGCCGGCAGGATAGTGGTCTTCAGCGCGTTTTCCTGGCTCGACGGATTGGCGCGGAAATACATCACGACGGCGAGCGAGGCCACCGCCATCATCACGATGACGCCAAGCGTGGCGACATTGGTCAGCCACGAAAACAGCGCCAGCACCGGATCGAGGCCGAGCACGGCGAACAGCCCGACGACGACGGCCGCGAGCACGGTCTGGATCACCGAAGCGACATGCGGGCTCTGGTGCGACGTATGCGTCACGCCGATCGACAGCGGCAGGAGCTTCTCTCGTCCGGCGACATACATGTAGCGGGCGACCGCGTTGTGGAACGCCAGCACGCCGGCGAACAGGCTCGACACGAACAGGATGCTCATGGCGTGCGTGAGCAGCGTTCCGGCATAGCGGTCGGACAGGCCGAACAGGAAGGTGGTCGGATCCTGCAGGCCCTGCAGCGCCGGCAACAGCTTGTCGACACCGGCACCGACGGCCATCAGCCAGGCGGTGACCATGTAGAACAGACCGATCAGGATGACCGAGAAATAGGTCGCGCGCGGAATGGTCACCTTCGGGTCGCGCGCCTCCTCGGCGTAGATCGTCGTCGCCTCGAAGCCGATGAAGGCGGCGAAGCAGAACAGGATGGCGATGGCCGGCGCGCCGCTGGTGATCTGGCTCCAGCTGAAGGGTGCGGCCGACAGGCCGCTGTCGCCGCCGGTCTTGAGGATGGTGAGGTCGAGGACCAGCACGACGACATATTCGGCAAGCACCAGCACGGTGAGAATCTTGGCCGACAGGTCGACCTGCCGGTAGCCGAGCACGGCGACAATGGCGATGGCGATGAAGCTCCAGACCCACCAGGGCAAGGCGATGCCCCAGCCGGCGAACAGGCCGGCGGTGGCGGCACCGAGAAGGCCCATGACGCCGATCTGCATGGCATTGTAGGACAGGATGGCAATCAGTGCCGTGGCGCCGCCGGCCAGGCCGCCAAGTCCGCGCGCGGCATAGGCATAAAAGGCGCCCGCATTGCCGACATGGCGCGACATGGCGACGTAACCTACCGCGAACAGCAGCAGCAAAAGCGTCACGATGAGATAGGTGCCGGCAAAGCCGGCGCCGTTACCCATCAGCATGCCGAGCGGCGTGCCGCCGGCGACGGCCGTGAGCGGCGCCGCTGCCGAGATCACCATGAAGGTGATGGCGCCAACGCCAAGGCTATTCTTCCTCAGCCGGTTCACTTCACCGGCTTCAATTGCAGTCATCTTTCCCTCCAACTCCGCTGTGCGGAAACCGAGTGTCCCTGAGATGCCGGAGCCTTCTGGCGGGCCGTGCGTGCATTTCATTATTTGCAACGGCATTTCGATATTAGACTTGCAAAGGAATCGACTTGCTGTCAAGTTAATTCGCACGTTAAGTATCTGAGGAGGATCTGACCCGCGATGAGCACGGTGGCCAAAGCCATTTCGCTGCTGGAAATGCTTGGACGCGGCACGCCCGAAACGGCACTCGCCGATCTGGCCAAGGGTGCCGGCTTCGATAAGGCGACGACGCGCCGGCTACTGGTCTCCCTCATCGCGCAAGGGCTGGTCGAGCAGGACGAGGCGACCCGCCGCTACCGGCTTGGCGCCGGCCTGACGAGGTTGGCCTTGATGCGCGAGGCGCAGTTTCCGTTCCTGCGCGTTGCCGTGCCGATGGTGAACCTCCTGGCCGCCGAAACCGAAGAGACGGTGCATCTTTCCGAATACTCAAAACGCGGGCTGATCTCGGTCCACGTCGTCGAATCGACAAAGGCCAACCGGGTCAGCGTGCAGCCCGGCGAAGTGTTGCCGATGCATGCGACGGCCTCCGGCATTGCCTTCCTGGCGTTTGCCGAGGACCGTATCCGCGAAGCCGTTCTCGCCGGACCTATGGCCGCTTTCACGCCTTACACAATCGGCGATGCCGAAACGCTCGCCGAGCATATCGCCGCTGCCCGTGCGCGCGGCCATTCGACCGGTTCGCAAGGGTATGAGGAAGGCGTGCTCAGCGTCGCAGCACCCATCCTCGGCGCCGATGGTTTTGCCATCGGCACCATCGCTGTCGCCGCGCCCGGGGTGCGGGCACAAAAGGGCGACATCGAGCGCTACGGCACCAGGGTCGCGGCGGCGGCGCACGGCATCAGCGAGCGGCTTTTCGGCGGCCTGCCGGGCCGCGAACGGGCGTAACGGGCATAATAAGATACACACTGCAAGGAGAACTGACTGTGGAGGAGACACGCCGAATCCTGGTTATCGGCACCGGCGACACCAAGGCCGACGAGCTTCTGTTCATGCGCGAGCGCATCGAGGCTGTCGGCGGCGTCGCCGTGATGATGGACGTCAGCGTGCTCGGCGATCCGCCTTACAAGCCGGAGCATGACCGGCATGCCGTGGCGCGGGCGGCCGATACGACGATCGAGGCGATCATCGCCAGCGGTGACGAGAACACGGCGATGACGCTGATGGCGCTCGGCGCCTCGCGGCTCGCCCGCTCGCTTCATGACAAGGGGGAGATCGACGGCTTCATTGCGCTTGGCGGCTCTATGGGCACCGACCTTGCGCTCGACGTGGCGCTGGCTCTGCCGCTTGGCGCGCCGAAGTTCGTCGTCTCGACGATTGCCTATTCACATCTGTTGCCGCCGGAGCGCATCGCCACCGACCTGATGATGATCCTGTGGGCCGGCGGTCTCTATGGGCTCAACAGCGCCTGCAGGGCGGTGCTGTCGCAGGCCAGCGGCGCGGTGGTGGGCGCCGCGCGCGCCGTCATCAAGCCGGATGCGGCAAGACCGAGGATCGGCATGAGCTCGCTCGGCAAGAGTTGCCTGCAATATATGGTGACGCTGAAGCCGGAGCTAGAAAAACGGGGCTACGAGGTCATCGTCTTTCACACCACCGGCATGGGCGGACGGGCGCTGGAGGCGATCGCCGCGCAGAAGGGGTTCGTCGCGGTGCTCGATTTCAGCCTGCAAGAACTGGCCAACCAACTCACCGGCTCGGTCGTAAGTTCGGGCGCCGACAGACTGGAGAATGCCGGCCGGCAAGGCATCCCGCAGATCGTCGCGCCGGGCGCCATCGACATGGTCGATTTCCCGACCTGGCAGGCCGTGCCGTCCCGCTTCACCGAACGGCCCTACCATGCACATAACCGCCTGCTCGCCTCGGTGACCTCAGATGGCGCGACACGCAAGGAAATCGCGCGGGCGATCGGCGAGAAGCTCGCGGCGGCGACCGGTCCGACCGCCTTCATCCTGCCCGCCGGCGGCATCCAGCAATGGGACCAGCAAGGCGAGCCGCTCTACGAGCCGGAAGCGCTGTCGGCCTTCGTCGAGGAGATGCGCCTAAGCGTGCCAAAGAATGCCGAGCTGCACGAGATTACCGGACACATCAACGATGCCGCCTTCAGCGCCAAGGCGCTGGAGGTCTTCGACCGTTGGGTCGCCGAGGGCATCATCCCGCCCGGTAGGTGCGCGGCATGAGCGGCGCGAAGCCACAGGCGCTGGTGCTCGATTTCGGCGGCGTCGTCACCCGCACGCTGTTCGAGACGCATGCGCTGACCGAGCGGGCACTGGGGCTGGCGCCTGGCACGCTAGCATGGCGCGGCCCGTTCGACCCGGCATCCGACCCGCTTTGGCGCTCGATGCAAGCCGACGAGATCAGCGAGCGCGAATACTGGAAGACACGCACACGCGAAGTCGGCCAGCTGGTCGGCGAGGACTGGAAGGACATGTCGACCTTCGTGCAGCGGGCGCGCGGCGCCGACCCGCAAGCCGTGGTGCGGCCCGAAGCCGAGCGAGCGATCCGGATCGCCCATTCGGCAGGCATCAGGCTCGCCATACTCTCCAATGAGCTCGATCTGTTCTATGGCAGTGGGTTCCGCGAGCGCCTGCCGCTCCTGTCGCTGTTCGAGACGATCGTCGACGCAACCTATACCCACACCCTCAAGCCCGATCTTCGCGCCTACGCGATGGTCGGCGAGGCATTGCAGCTGTCCCTGGCCACCTGCGTCTTCGTCGACGACCAGAAGCGCAATGTCGACGGCGCGGTTGCCGCCGGAATGCTTGCCGTTCATTTCGACGTCGCAGAGCCGGCGCGAAGCTATGCCGAGGCGCTCGGCCATTTCGGCCTGGCGCTTCCCTGATTGGAAAAACCCGGAGTCCCTCCCGATGCGTGACATCAATTTTCTCACCGAAAACAACGCCAAGCCGATCTGGCATCCGATGGCGCATCCGGCCGAGATGCGCGCGACGCCGCCGAGGATCATCATGAAGGGCGACGGCGTGTCGGTGACCGATATCGACGGCCGGACCGTGCTCGACGCCGTCGGCGGGCTGTGGAACGTCAACCTCGGCTATAGCTGCGACCCGATCAAGAAGGCGATCTCGGCACAGCTCGACGCCCTGCCCTATTATTCCGGCTTTCGCGGCACCTCTACCGGGCCGTCGATCGAACTCGCCTACGAGCTCTGCGACTGGTTCGCGCCGGAGGGGATGGTGCGGGCGTTCTTCACCTCCGGCGGGTCGGACTCGGTGGAGACGGCGCTGCGGCTCTCGCGGCAGTACTGGAAGATCCGCGGCCAAGGCGACCGGACGAAATTCCTGGCGCTGAAGAAGGGCTACCACGGCACGCATTTCGGCGGCGCCTCGGTCAACGGCAATGCCAATTTCCGCCGCAACTACGAGCCGCTGCTGCCGGGCGTGTTCCACACGCCCGCGCCGTGGACCTACCGCAACCCGTTCGACGAGACCGACCCGGCGAAGCTGGCTAAACTCTGCGCCCGGGCGATCGAAGACGAGATCGCCTTCCAGGGTGCCGACACCATCGCTGCCTTCATCATGGAGCCGGTGCTCGGCGCCGGCGGCGTCATCGTTCCGCATGAGAGCTTCATGCCGATGGTACGCGCGATCTGCGACCGCCACGACATCCTGCTCATCGCAGACGAGGTGGTGACGGGCTTTGGCCGCACCGGCGCCTGGTCAGGTTCGCGCCTGTCCGGCGTGAAACCCGATTTCATGACCATCGCCAAGGCGATCACGTCGGGTTATTTCCCGCTGGGCGCGACATTGATCGGCGCCAAGGTCGCCGAGGTGTTCGAGGCCGACAAGACCAGCTTCGGCGCGATTGGCCACGGCTACACCTATTCCGGCCATCCCGTCGGCTGCGCAGCGGGTCTGGCGGCGCTGGCCGAGACCAGGCGGCTCGCCGTCAACGAAAATGCCGCGGCACGCGGAACCGAGCTCGGCAAGGCACTCGAAGCGCTGAAGATCAAACACACGCTGGTCGGCGACGTCCGTTACCAGGGGCTGATGGCGGCGCTCGAGCTGGTCTCGGACCGCGCTGCCAAGAAGCCGGCCGACAAGAAGACGATGGCAGCGGTGGCTGACGTCGCCTACAAGGCAGGCGTCATGCTGCGCGTCTCCGGCAACGCCATCATCCTGTCACCGCCGCTGGTCATCTCGGCGGCCGATGTGGCGAAGATTGCGGAGGCGCTAGATGCGGGGTTGGCCGCTGCTGCGCGGTGAATGGTGAATGGTGAATGGTGGGAAATTCCTTCAAGTGCTGCCGGTCAAGCTCCACTAGTCTCTTCTATTCACCATTCACCATTCACCCTTTCCTTCCGCCACGCCGCAGGCGCCATTCCAACCGCCTGCCGGAAGAAGCGCGAGAAATAGGCCGGGTCATTGAATCCGGTCTCATAAGCGATGTCCTCGACCGAGCGCACCGTGAACAGCAGCAGGCGCTTGGCCTCGACCAGCCGGCGCTCGCCCACGGCTTGCCGCACGCCCGATCCCAGCACCTGGCGCGCCGCCTTATCGAGCAGATGGCGCGTGGTGCTGAGGCTCTCAACGTAGCGCTCGACCGGCCAGTCGTCGCGAAAATGCCGGTCGATCAGCCGCCGGAGGCGGCCGCCCAGCGCCACAGCGGCTGGCAGGGTGACGGCATGCGATACCGCATCCAGGCGGGCGATGCCCGACAACGCCACAGCGATGAGCGGTAGCAGGATTTTCTCCATACCGGGCAGCCTGTCGGCATATTCCGCCTGGATCATTCTGACCATATCGCCCAACCTCTCCCACAGGGCCGTCTCGCCGCGTCCGGTGACGAAGACCGGTTGGTCGAGCGGCAGCAAGGAATGCTCGGCGATGGCCACAAGTGCTTCATCGGCGACCGACACGACGATGGCATCGGTACCAGGTTCGATGCTGAAGCCATGCACCACGCCGCTCGGCATGAAGCTCACGGTGGGTGCCGAAAAACTCCGGGTCTTGTCCTCGATCCGGTAGACGCCCTGCCCGCTAGTCCAGAAGGTGATCTGCGCCATTTGCGGATGTTTGTGCGCCAGAACGTGCCCTCGATGCACCGAAGCGCGAGCCTGCACAGTCTCGACATGCAGGAAGCCGACGTCGAGCAGTCGCGCCGGCTCACCGTAGACGAAGAACTCGGGAATGGCGGTCTGGCCCATGACGGCGAAAAAGTCCAAATGGTTTTATGCTTTCGTCCATAAACCTTTGGCACGACCAGCGCTATCGTTAACGTGTTAAGGGAAGATGATGATGCGATCAGAAGATTTCCGGGCCGACACGAAGCGGCCGTTCACCGGCGCCGAATATCTCGACAGTCTGCGCGACGGACGCGAGGTCTATATCAATGGCCAGCGCGTAGCCGACGTGACCAGCCATCCGGCGATGCGCAATTCGGCGCGCTCGCTGGCCCGCCTCTACGATGCCCTGCATGATCCCAACCGGCAGGCCGTGCTGACCTCTCCCACCGACACCGGCTCGGGCGGATACACGCACAGATATTTCCGTGTCGCCCATTCCGCCGCCGAGCTTGCCCAGCAACAGACCGCGATCGCCGACTGGTCGCGCATGTCCTATGGCTGGATGGGACGCACGCCCGACTACAAGGCGGCGCTGATGAACACGCTGGGCGCCAATGCCGAATGGTACGGCCCGTTCAAGGACAATGCGTTTGCCTGGCACAAACGGGCGCAGGAAGCGGTGCTGTTCATGAACCATGCCATCGTCAACCCGCCGATCGACCGCCACAAGCCGGCCGAGCAGGTGAAGGATGTGTTCGTGCATATCACTAAAGAGAACGACGCCGGCATCTGGGTGTCCGGCGCCAAGGTGGTGGCGACGTCGTCGGCGCTAACCCACTACAATTTCCTGGCGCAGAGCTCGGCGACGGTGACGGAGGATCCGTCGCTGTCGGTGATGTTCATCGTGCCGATGAACGCGCCCGGCATAAAGATGTTCTGCCGCGTCTCCTACGAGCAGACGGCGAACACCGTCGGCCATCCCTTCGACTATCCGCTGTCGTCGCGCTTCGACGAGAATGACGCGATCCTGGTGCTCGACAATGTCTTCGTCCCCTGGGAGGACGTGTTGGTGCTGCGCGACGCGCAGAAGATCCTGTCCTTCCACCCGGCGTCGGGCTTCATGCATGGCTACTGCTTTCAGGGCTGCACGCGCTTTGCTGTCAAGCTCGACTTCCTTGCCGGCCTGCTCGCCAAGGCGCTGCGGGCGACCGGCGGCGACGCCTTCCGCGGCAACCAGGCTGCGCTGGGCGAGGTGATCGCGCTGCGCCATATGTTCTGGAGCTTTTCCAACGCCATGGCGCACAACCCGATCCCGTGGGCGAATGGCGCGGTGCTGCCCAATCTGGAAGCGGCGCTCGCCTACCGCACCTTCATGTCGGAAGCCTATCCGCGCGTCATCGACACGGTGCGCCGGGTGATCGCATCGGGGCTGATCTATCTCCCCTCCTCGGCGCGCGATTTCGACAATCCGGAGATCGACCGCTACCTCGCACAGTATGTGCGCGGCTCCAACGACATGGGCCATGTCGAGCGCATCAAGATCATGAAATTGCTGTGGGACGCCACCGGCACCGAGTTCGGCGGCCGCCACGCGCTTTACGAGCTCAATTATGCCGGCGCGCCGGAAGAGGTGCGGCTGCAGGTGCTGAAGGGCGCCGAGCGCGGCGGCCGCTTGAAAGCGATGGAGGAACTGGTCGATACCTGCATGGCCGACTATGACGAGAAGGGCTGGACCGGCGAGACCTGGCTGCCGCCGTTGCCTGCCGGTGCAAGCTGAGGAGCCCGGCCATGGAGGCGCAGGTCGCCAAACTGGAATTCCGTGACGCCATGGCGCGGGTCTGCGCACCGGTCAACATCGTCACCACCGACGGACCGGCAGGGCGCGGCGGCTTCACCGCGACCGCCATGTGCAGCGTTTCCGATGACCCGCCGACGCTGCTTGTGTGCATGAACGAGCGCTCGGCGCAGACGGGCATGTTCCTTGCCAACGAGCGCTTCTGCGTCAACGTGCTGACCCAGTCCCATATGCACCTGGCGGCGAAGTTCGCCGGCGCGATCCGCGACATGGCCGAGCGCTATCAAGCCGCACGCTGGCAGACCATGCCGTCCGGCATGCCGGCGCTGCTCGACGCAATCGTCAGCTTCGACTGCGAGATCGGCGCGGTGAACAAGGTCGGCACGCACAATGTGATGTTCGGCCGGGTGATCGACATCCGCCACGGCAGCGGCGAGGCCGCCCTGCTTTATGTCGGCCGCAACTACATGCAGCCGAGCGCACTCGGCAGCTTCGGTGGGTAGATTTTATCAGGTCTGGTTTTCAGACGATTCCGACTGGATCAGGCTTTCCAGAAGGTCGAGCAGGTGCTCATGCTGCTCGGCGCCGTATCGCCGCTCGATCGCATCGTAGATGGCGATGCGCTCGGGCGACAGCTCCTCGATCAGCGCCAGCCCGGCCGGGCTGATGGCGAGCAGCGCCCTGCGGCCATCGTTCTTGACCTTGTCACGGGAGATGAATTGCCGTTCCTCCATCGCCTTGATGATGCGGGTGAGGCTCGGCGGCAAGATCGAGGCGCGGTTGGCCAATTCGGTCGCTTCCAGCGGCCCGGCCTCGGCAAGGACCCTCAGCACACGCCATTGCTGCTCGGTGATGTCGTGGCGGGCGAGCATCGGCCTGAAATGCGCCATGATCACTTCGCGAGCACGCAGAAGCGCCATCGGCAAGGAGCGGCGTGTGTTAGGCGGTAGCAAGGTCAGATCTCCAAAAATTTTAATTCCAGCGCGACTCGCGACGCGAAACGAGGCACGGATCGCAGCTATATCCGCGATTTTACCGGGAGCGGCAATCCCGGCGCCGGGAAGCCCATCCAGATACAGAACGACGCTTGACATTCGATCGTCAAGATGTAATTCACATGTTAATTACAAACACCGTCGGCGGACGAAACCCTTGCCTCATATGGCGATCGAATATTCGGCGAATCTCGACCAGAAGGTCGACGTGGCCGAGCTTTGCGCGCTGGTCTCGCGCACCATCCTCGGGACTGGCCTGTTCGAGCCGGGCGCGGTGCGCGTGCGGGCCTTCCGCGCCGAGGCCTATGCGATTGCCGACCGGCTGCCTGAGAACGGTTTCATTGACATGAATTTCCGCATCGGCAAGGGCCGCACGGCAGAAGAAAAGAAAAGCGCCGGCGAGGCGATCTTCGCGGCCGTCACCGATCATCTTTCACCGCTGTTTGCGGCGCCGCATTTCGCGCTGTCGCTGGAGATCCGCGAGATCGACGCAGAGCTCAGCTGGAAGAAGAACTCCATCCACCCGCGCCTGCGCGGCAAGTGAACGGGCGGCAGAGAACAGGAAAGACGCAATGGCGGCATTGGACGACAATCTGAGGAAGGCCGAAGCCTATCTCGAGCGCTTCAGGAAGGACGGCGTGCTCAACCAGATCGGCGGCGAGGTCGTGCCGGCCGCCGACGGCTCGACATACGAGACGATCTCGCCGATCGACCTCAAGCCAATCGCCCGGGTGGCGCGCGGGAAGACCGCCGACATCGACCGCGCCGCCAGGGCGGCGAAGGCCGCTTTCAAGGAATGGGCGGCGATCTCCGGCGACGCGCGCAAGAAGCTGCTCCACAAAATCGCCGACGGCATTGTCGCGCGCGCCGAGGAGATCGCCTTCGTCGAATGCATGGATACCGGCCAGTCGCTGAAGTTCATGGCTAAGGCCGCGTTGCGTGGCGCCGAGAATTTCCGCTTCTATGCCGACCGCGCGCCTGAAGCCCGCGACGGCCAGACGGTCCGTGCGCCGAACCAGGTCAACATGACGACGCGCGTGCCGATCGGCCCTGTCGGCGTGATCACGCCGTGGAACACGCCCTTCATGCTGTCGACCTGGAAGATCGCGCCGGCGCTCGCCGCCGGCTGCACCATCGTCCATAAGCCGGCCGAGTTCTCGCCGCTGACGGCCAGGCTTCTGGTCGAGATCGCCGAGGAAGCCGGCCTGCCCAAGGGCGTCTGGAACCTCGTCAACGGCTTCGGCGAGGATGCCGGCAGGGCGCTGACCGAACATCCCGACATCAAGGCGATCGGCTTCGTCGGCGAAAGCCGCACCGGCTCGATGATCATGAAGCAAGGCGCCGAGACGCTGAAGCGGGTGCATTTCGAGCTCGGCGGCAAGAACCCAGTCATCGTCTTTGCCGACGCCGATTTAGAGCGGGCCGCGGACGCCGCGGTCTTCATGATCTATTCGCTGAACGGCGAGCGCTGCACCTCGTCGTCGCGGCTGCTGGTCGAGGAAAGCGTCTATGACAAGTTCACCGCACTGGTGGCGGAGAAAGCAAAGCGCATCAAGGTCGGCCATCCGCTCGACCCGGAAACCGTGGTCGGCCCGCTGATCCATCCGGTGCATGAGGAAAAGGTCCTTTCCTACATTGAGATCGGCAAATCGGAAGGGGCGGTCGTTGCCGCCGGCGGCGGCAAATTCACCGGCCCGGGCGGCGGCTGCTATGTCAGCCCGACGCTGTTCATTGGCGCGACCAACAAGATGCGCATTGCCCAGGAAGAGATCTTCGGGCCAGTGCTTACCGCCATATCGTTCAAGGACGAGGCCGATGCACTGGCGCTCGCCAACGACACGCAATACGGCCTGACCGGCTATCTCTGGACCTCGGACGTCACCCGCGCCTTCCGCTTCACCGATGCGCTGGACGCCGGCATGATCTGGGTCAACTCGGAAAATGTGCGGCATCTGCCGACGCCGTTCGGCGGCGTCAAGAACTCGGGCATCGGCCGCGACGGCGGCGACTGGTCTTTCGACTTCTACATGGAAACCAAGAACATCGCGTTCGCCACGACGCAGCATTCGATCCAGAAGCTCGGCGGCTGACGGGAGACACCTATGGCCCTGCCCCAACCCAACCTCTACCCTGCCTTCAACATCGTGCGACTCAGCCATGTCGAGCTCGCCGTCACCGACCTGGCGAAATCACGCGCCTTCTATGTCGACACACTCGGCCTGCAGGTGACCGACGAGACATCCGACGCCATCTATCTGCGCGCACTGGAGGAGCGCGGCCACCATTGCATCGTGCTGCGCAAAGGCGCCACCGCGGAAGCCCGCGACCTCGGCTTCAAGGTGTTTTCCGACGAGGATCTCGACAAGGCCGAGCACTTCTTCAAGGGCAAAGGCTTGCCGGTGGAATGGGTGGAGCGGCCCTACCAGTCACGCACCTTCCGCACCCGCGACCCGCACGGCATTCCGCTCGAATTCTATTCGAGGATGGAACGGCTGCCGCCGATCCACCAGAAATACGCGCTCTATCACGGTGTGAAACCGCTGCGCATCGACCACTTCAACTGCTTCTCGCCAAACGTCGATGAATCGGTGGCCTTCTACAACGAACTCGGCTTCCGCGTGACCGAGTACACTGAGGACGCCGAGACCGGGAAGCTGTGGGCGGCCTGGACGCACCGCAAGGGCGGCGTGCACGACATCGCTTTCACCAATGGCCTCGGCCCGCGTTTGCACCATGTCGCCTTCTGGGTGCCGACGCCGCTCAACATCATCGACCTGCTCGACCTGATGGCGACCACCGGTTGGCTGCCGAATATAGAGCGCGGCCCCGGACGGCACGGCATCTCCAACGCCTTCTTCCTCTACATCCGCGATCCGGATAACCATCGCATCGAGATCTATTGCTCGGACTACCAGACGGTCGATCCCGATCTGGAGCCGATCAAATGGGACCTGAAGGACCCGCAGCGCCAGACGTTATGGGGCGCACCGGCCCCGAAGAGCTGGTTCGAGGAAGGCAGCGTCTTTGCCGGCGTGAAGCCGCATCAATCTGATCTCTCGGCCTCGCCGATTGTGGCGCCATAATCGGCGAGCCGCGAAGGAAAGCATCGAATGCCCGTGAGATCATCTCGTCTGCTGGGAATAATCGTCTCGACGCTGGTGGCCTCGGCTTCAACTGCCCAGGCTGCCGACGGCCCGGCCTGTGTCGCGCTGACGCGTGGCTTTTGCATCGACGTTTTCGTCAAGCGCAATGCCGACGCGGCCATGCAGTATGCTCCAACCTACATCCAGCACGTCGCACGGCCCAGCCAGCGATCTCCGAATAGGTTGAGACCGGCGGATAACGTCATCCTCATGGTATGAAACGGAAAGGTCTCGCCGGCAATGGATAGCGACGAATTCAGACACTGGTCGCATAAGGCCGCCGACTGGGGGGCCAACTACCGCACGACCTTGCGGCACCGGCCGGTGCGAGCGCAGACGACGCCCGGCGACATCGCCCGCCAGATCGACGACGCCGCGCCTGAACGGGGTGAGCCGATGGAGGCGATCTTCGCCGACTTCGAGCGGATTATTCCGGATGGCATGACGCACTGGCAGCATCCGCGCTTCTTCGCCTATTTCCCGGCGAACGCCGCGCCGGTGTCGGTGGTCGCCGACTATCTCGTCACATCCATCGCCGCGCAATGCATGCTCTGGCAGACGTCGCCGGCCGCGACCGAACTCGAGATGAAGGTCGTGGACTGGCTGCGCCAGGCGCTGGGCCTGCCCGCCGGCGTTTCAGGCGTGATCCAGGATTCGGCCTCGACGGCGACGCTCGCTGCAGTGCTGGTCATGCGCGAACGGGCACTTGGCTGGATGGGCAACAAAGAGGGGCTGGCGGCGCACACGGCCGTGCGCGTCTACGCGTCGGCCCAAGCGCACACCTCCATCGACCGGGCAATCTGGGTGGCCGGCATCGGCGAGGCCAATCTAGTGCGCATCCCGACCAAGGGCGACCTGCACGGCATGGACCCCGAGGCGCTAGACGTCGCCATCCGCGCCGACATCACCGCGGGGCTGACGCCCGCCGGCGTGATCGCCTGCACCGGCGGCACATCCATCGGCGCCTGCGATCCGATCGCGGCGGTGGCCGAGGTCGTGAAAAGGCATGGCCTCTATCTGCATGTCGACGCGGCATGGGCGGGTTCGGCGATGATTTGTCCGGAATTTCGAACGCTTTGGGATGGCGTGGAGGCGGCGGACTCGATCGTCTTCAATCCGCACAAATGGCTGGGCGCGCAGTTCGACTGCTCCGTGCAGTTCATGCGCAATCCCGGGGAGCAGGCGCGCACGCTCGCGATCCAGCCGGAATATCTGAAGACGCATGGTCATGACGGCGTCATCAATTTCTCCGAATGGACAGTGCCGCTCGGCCGCCGCTTCCGGGCGCTGAAGCTCTGGTTCTTGCTGCGATACCACGGCCTCGAAGGGCTGCGGACAATGATCCGGAACCATGTGGCATGGTCGGTGGAACTGGCGGAAAAATTGGCCGCCGAGCCGGACTTCGAGATCGTCAGCGCGCCGGTGCTGTCGCTGTTTTCCTTCCGGCACAAGGCGCCAGGCGATCCCGACCGGCACAACATCGCGCTGGTCAATGCCATCAACGACGACGGCCGTATCTATCTTACCCAGACCCGCGTCGACGGGGCGATCGCGATCCGCTTCCAGGCCGGCCAGTTCGAGATGACGCGCGAGGATGCCGAAACCGCATTCGCGGTGATCACGGAGATCGCGCGCCAGACGACTTAGGCTCGGATGCGGAGCAGATGGAGACGACATGACCGAACAGCCGCGTTTCGCCAGCTTTTCCCATCAGGGGAGATCGGGCTTTGGTTTCGTGAAGGGCGGCGGCATCGTCGATCTTTCCCGGCGTCACGGCAACACATGGCCGACCTTGCGCGAGGTCGTGGCGGCGGGCGCCCTGCCGCGCCTCGTCGACGAAGCGGCCGCGCTGCCGGCCGATCTCAGCCTGGGCGAGATCACCTACGCGATTCCCGTGCCTGCGCCCGAAAAGATCATCTGCGTCGGCGTCAACTATCCGGATCGCAACGAGGAGTACAAGGACGGGCAGGCAGCACCCTCCAACCCGTCGCTGTTCATCCGCTTTCCACGCTCCTTCGTCGGCCATGGCGCGCCGCTGGTGCGGCCGCCGGAATCGCCGCAGCTCGACTATGAGGGCGAGATCGTCATCGTCATCGGCAAGGGCGGCCGCCGGATCCCGGAATCCGACGCGCTCGACCATATCGCGGCGCTTTCGCTGTGCAACGAAGGCACCATCCGCGACTGGGTGCGCCATGCCAAGTTCAACGTCACCCAAGGCAAGAATTTCGATCGCACCGGCTCGATCGGGCCGTGGCTGGTGCCGTTCACCGACGAGGCGCAGATCGCCGACATCGCGCTGACGACGCGCGTCAATGGCGAGCTGCGTCAGCAGGACCGCACCGGCCGCATGATCTTTTCGTTCCGTAAGATCATCAACTACATCTCGACCTTCACCACGCTGGTGCCGGGCGATGTCATCGTGACCGGAACACCGACCGGCGCGGGTGCCCGCTTCGACCCGCCGATCTGGCTAAAGCCGGGCGATGTAATCGAGGTCGAGGCCGAAGGCATCGGGCGGCTTACCAACGGCGTCGTCGACGAAAGGGCCGGCCGATGATGACGGAAGCGCAAGTCGAGGAAGCTGCGCAGAGGCTGTTCGAAGCCGAGCGCGATCGCCGCCAGATCAGGCTGCTCAGCCTCGATTTTCCGCAAGCCACGATGGACGACGCCTACCGCGTCCAGGCCGCGCTGGTGAAGCGGAAGGAAGCGTCCGGACTGGCGATCAAAGGCTGGAAAATCGGCCTGACCTCGAAGGCGATGCAGTCGGCGCTCAGCATCGACATTCCCGATTCAGGCATCCTGTTCGACGACATGTTCTTCGATGACGGCGGCACGGTGCCGGCCGATCGCTTCATCCAGCCGCGCATCGAGGCCGAGATCGCTTTCGTCATGAAGGCGCCTTTGGCCGGCCCGGACATCTCGCTCGACGACGTGCTCGACGCCACCGATCACATCACCCCGGCCCTGGAAATCCTCGACACCCGCATCGAGCGGATGAACAAAAAGACCGGCAAGATTCGCACCTTCGTCGACACGATCTCCGACAATGCCGCCAATGCGGGCATCGTCGTCGGCGGCCGTAAGGCCGGCCCGCACGAGGCGGACTTGCGCTGGATCGGCGCCATCGTGTCGCGCAACGGCGAGGTCGAGGAGACGGGGCTCGGCGCCGGCGTGCTCGATCATCCCGCCAAAGGCATCGTCTGGCTCGCCAACCGGCTGCATCAATACGGCATGCAGATCGAGGCCGGACAGGTCGTGCTGTCGGGTTCCTTCATCCGGCCGGTCGAATGCCGGCATGGCGACCGGATCGTTTCCGATTTTGGCTCCTACGGCAGGGTGAGTGTCTTCTTCGCCTAACCAACCACCAATTTTCGCGCGAAAGTACTGCGTTGCTTGCCGGGGCACGCAATCACCAATACCGACACTTGCTGATGGTCGCGACTTGGGAACCAAAGCCGTATCATTGCTTAGGCCGGAAGCGGACCGTCGGCTTCTAGGAAGCCAGGTTAGAAAGCGCACCTGACGTCGCCGGCTAGTAAAACGCAGCTTTAGGCTCTGGCGATCGATGCAGTTGCTTTGTTAGCTCGGTTTCCGCTGCCCTTGCGATCAAGAATATCCTTGCGAAAGCAGTTCTGCATTTCTTTGAAGGAGCTGAAGCCGAGGCGCGGAGCGAGGCGAGATAAGGTGGTCGTTGATACGTTGCACCGGCGTGCGATCGAGACCGAATTCTCGAAGGCGACGTAGTCCGGGTTCGAGAACATCAGTCGAGCCGCTGTCTCCAGTTTCGCCGGAAGTATCATTTCCTTCTTTGCAATCAGTATTTTGAGCTCAGCGAGAGTCGGCGCTTTGGTGCTTCGCACTACCGGCTGCTTGGCGCCTGCTGGTGATGACGCGGGTAGCTCCGGAGGCATCGTTTCACCGTTTGGCCGCTTGCATGAAGCTGTCGAACTCGGCATCTCCGATCGGAACGGTGTGCTCATAACCGGGGTATCGGCCAGACTCGACATCGGCCCTGTATTCTCTGAACGCCGCGATGCGCTCGTCCTGAATCTTCTGCAACTCAGGACCAAGATTTCGGTAGACCTTTCCATGTCGTGGCTTGTGGTTCTTGCCGTAGCCGCAGACATCTTCGGTGAAGAGATATTGCGCATCCGCATGTTTGCCGGCGCCCATGCCTAGCATCACCAATGACGAGTTCTCGGTCAGGAATTTCGCCACCCGGTCAGGCACGACTTCCAATTCCGCCCCGAAGACGCCGATCTCCTCGAGCCTCTTCGTATGTCGCCAGAGGCGGAGCGCTTCGCCCGCCGTCTTGCCGACCGCTCGCCACCCCGTCCAGGTGATGTAGGAAGGGATCAGGCCGATATGGCCGATGACAGGGAGGTGATTGTCGCAGAGCGCCTTCTGGATGTCATAGGAGGCTGCGCAGTAGAAGGCGTCGCCGCCTATGCCGGCGAAATGGAAGGCCGCCCGCAGATAATCTTCCGCCGTGGCAAGAGGCCGGCCGGCAAAACTGCCCCAGCCGCCATAAGGCAGACCGACCTGCACGAAACAATTGCCGGCCGCATCCCGCATTTCCTGGTCGAAATACCGGCCTTCGATCGACAGCATGTGAATGCCCGCCGCCGCTGCGGCGGCGGCCTCGTCGGGCGTGCTGACGAAGAGCATGGATATCTTCTGTCCATTCCGCTTCATCTTTCGGATGTCCTCGACATGAGGACGGTTGTGATACATGCCCATGGTCAGCCTCCGCCGCAGTTCGTTTCTCAGATCGTGAAAGCCCGCCGGAAAGCGTCCAGCGCTGCTTCCGGATCATTTTGCGCAAAAGCTTCCAGCCCCACTGCCCCGCGATATCCCATGTCGAACAGGGCCCTCGCGATGTAGGGCCAGTTCATCTCGCCCGTTCCTGGCTCGCAGCGACCCGGATTGTCGGCGACCTGCACCTCACCGATGAAGGGCAGGCACTTCTGACACCAGCGCACGATGTCGCCCTCGCCGATTTGGGTGTGATAGAGGTCGAGGTTGATCCGCAATTGCGGCCTGTCGATCGACGACACCAAAGCCAGCACCGCCGCCGTGGAGCCGAAGGGGCAGCCTGGGTGATCCAGCAGGTTCAGGTTTTCGAGTGTGAAGACGACATCTTCTGCTTCGGCCATGTCGCAGATGCGGTTCAACGTGTCGCGCGCCTTCAGCCACATGGGGCCGGTCTCGACCTCGGCCTTTACGATGGGAATACCGCCCTCTCCAAGCCCGGTGCCGTGCAGGTTCAACCGGGCAACGCCGAGGCGTTTTCCGATCTTCGCGATCTCGGAAGCTGACTTCAAGAGCATGTCGGCGCCCTCATCATCGGCAAGCCGCCCTTCGAGATAGCCGTTCATGATCGTGAAGCTCGCGCCGGTCTTCTCGAGCGCCGCGAGGTCGTGGTCCGGCCAATTCCACAATCCGACGCCGAAACCCATTTCATGCAGCCGCGCGACGCGCCAAGCCATCGGGCGATCGCGCCAAAGCATCTCGGCGCAAGCGGCCAGTTGGAAGGGCTGGCTCATGATGGCTCAACCTCGACCATGACGCGGCCGTTCTCGACCTTCGTCTTATACGTCCTGAGGTTCTCGCAAGCCGGCGGCGTCTCCACCTCGCCAGTCGTGAAGTTGAAGATCGATGCGTGCTTCGGACATTCCACCGTATTCCCCATGACCAGGCCGTCGGCCAAGTGGATCCTCTCGTGCGTGCACAGCCCGTCCGTGCAGTAATATTCATCGGCGTCGTTGCGGAAGATCGCGAAGGTTCGGCCGCCATTGTCGAAGCGTTTGGCTTCCTCGGCTTCGATGTCATCGGCGGCGCATGCGTCGACCCAGGGCATTGAGCATCTCCTCAGATATCTTGTGGCTTGAAGTCCGCGGGGGCCGACGGCATCACGCCCTGGAGCAGCGCGACGGACTTGTCCAGCCCCTCCACCGAATTCAGAAGCACGTCCTCGTGCTCGATGGAAAGCCAGCCATCATAGCCGGCCATCTTGAGCCGATAGCAGAACTGCCGCCACCACTCCTCGCCATGGCCGAAGCCGAGCGTGATGTAGCTCCAGGAGCGAGCCGGGATGTCCATCAGGCTGCCATTCTCAAGCAGCGAGGTCGTGGCCTGAACGGGTCGGTTGAGCAGCGTGTCCTTGGCATGGACATGATAAATGGCCGCGCCCAGCGCTTCGGCGGCAGCAAGCGGATCAGCGCCCATCCAGAACAGATGCGAAGGGTCCAGATTGGCGCCAATGACAGGTCCGACCGCTGCTCGAAGTTTCAGGAGCGAGGGCACGTTATAGACACACTGATTGCCGTGCAGCTCGAGCGCGATGCGCTCGACGCCGTTTGCTTCCGCAAGGGCAGCGATTTCGGTCCAGAACGGGATCAGCTTTTCTTCCCATTGATATTTGAGGATGGTCTGTGTTTCCGGCGGCCAGGAGGACACGACCCAGTTCGGCATGCTGTCTCCGGCGCTGCCGGCCGGCAGGCCGCTCATGGTGCAGACGGTGCGGATGCCCATCTCACCGGCGACGCGGATGGTATCCCTCAATCCTTCGCCTTGGGAATGATCGGTCGGATGCAACGGATTGCCGTTGGCGTTCAGGCTGATGATCTCCAACCCGCGTTCCTTGAAGGCTCCAGCGAACCGCTTCTGGGCCTCCCTGTTGCCCAGCATCGACGACAGCCGGAAATGCGGCGCGGTCGACCACCCGCAGGTGTTCACCTCGATGCCGGATACGCCCATGCGCTGGGCGTGATCGAGCACCGCCTCGAGCGGCAGACCGCCGAGACTGTCTGAAACGAAACCTAGCTTCACGCGTAGAACTCCGGCTTTGCAATCATCTGGACAGGTGTGCGGCGGGCTTCCTTCAGCGCCTTAACGCCGGCCTCGGCGACGACGGCCGCGCAATAGCCGTCCCAGCAATCCGAGGCGGTCACCGGAAACTCACCGGTTATGACGAAGCGCAGGAAGTCGCGGTTCTGGCGGCGATAGGCATCGTAGTAGCGGGTCCGCCAGTCGGCGTCGTAGTTGGTGCTTTGGGTAAGCGCGAACTCCGTACGGGTGTATGCGACATTATTGGTCGCAACGGTGCCGAGCTCGCCGACCAGTTCGGCACGGACGTCATAGCCGTAGGCGGCGTTGTTGTTGACCTCGATATTGACGAGTTGGCCATCCACCGTTTCCAGCACCATGACAACGGGGGCGACGCGCGCGTCGGAGCGGCTCGGCTGGAAGGCGGAAATGGCGGCATATTCCGTCCCGAGCACGTAACGCACGACGTCGAATTCGTGTGGCGCGGAATTGGTGATGGCCATCGCGCCGGTGAAATCGGCAGCCGGCGTTTCGACATTGCGGTGGAAATTGTGCATCATCAGCGCCCGGCCGAGACCGCCTTCCTCCAGCGCCCGCTTCATCTCCTGATAGGAACGGTCGTAACGCCGCATGAAGCCGAGCTGAACGAATTTCGCGCCCGCCTTCTGTTCGGCTTCCATCACCGCGACGCACTCGGCCGATGCTTGCGAAAGCGGTTTTTCGCACAGGACCCGCTTGCCGGCGGCAATGCAGGCCATCGAAAGCGGCGCATGCGTGAAATCGGGGCTGGCGATGATCACGGCGTCGACGTCTTGCCGCGCGATGCTGCCCTTGGGGTCCGTGGCAATGTCGAAGGCGCCGCACGCGTCGGCAACGCTACGGGCGCGCTGCTCGTCCATGTCGCAGACCAATTGCAAGGTGGCGCCTGGTAGCTCCTCGGCGACTATCCTGGCATGGTCGGCACCCATCAAGCCGGCGCCGATCACTGCAATGCGAATTGTCATTTCTGTCCTGCTTTGCTTCTTCGAATTATGGGCAGCGGCGGCGTCGAACAGCGCCGGCCTGGGAATACCTCGTGACGCCTAGTGCGCGGTTGGGCCCTTCAGCACCTGGAGCGACGGCGGATGCCCCTCATGGGTTTCCATGTAACCCTCGACCTGGGCCTCCAGATCGGACATGGTCTCGCCGCCCGCCATCAGGTCCGTGATCTCCTCGCGGGACTTCTCGCCTTTACGGAAATCGGCGGCGATGGCGCCGCGGATCAGCACCGCGAAATGGTCGCCGACGGCCATGGCGTGCATGACCTGGTGGGTGATGAAGACCACCGCCAGGCCACGCCGCTTGGCCTCGTTGACGATGCGCAGCACATGCGAGGCCTGCTTGACGCCGAGCGCCGCGGTCGGTTCGTCCAGGATCAGCACGCGCGCTCCAAAATAGACGGCGCGGGCAATAGCGAGCGACTGGCGCTCGCCACCCGATAACCCGCCGACCAGGCGGTCGCCGTCATCGATACGGGTGATGCCGAAATCCCGGACCGCTTTCACCGCGATCTCATTGGCGCGCTTGCGGTCGTAGATCTTGAACGGCCCCCAACCCTTGGTCGGCTCGACGCCGACGAAGAAGGACCGCCCGATGCTCATCAGCGGAAACGTGCCGCCGAATTGGTGCACCGTGGCGATTCCGCGTCCCTGCGCGTCGCTCGGTCCGGTGAAGGTCACCGGCTCACCATCCATCACGATCTGACCGCTTGTGGGCTTGTGGACCCCGGCCAGCGTCTTGATGAGCGTCGACTTGCCGGCGCCGTTGTCGCCGAGCAGGCAGAGCACTTCGCCGGCGCGCACCCTCAGCGAAATATCGTGCAGGACGTCGATCGGCCCGAAGGATTTGTTGACGTTCCTCAGTTCGAGAATGGCAGGTTTGTCGTTCATGGCGTCATCTCTTCATCTGCATCCGGCTGCGCCAAGGTGCTCGGCGAAGCGGGGGCTGATCTGAAACTCGTTTCTCATGGGTTTGCCGGCTCTCGCGGCGGGCCTTGTTTGTGCCGCGGCCGGAAGTACAGCGCCAGGTCGCGGAACGACTGGTTCATCAGCACCGCCAGCAGGAGCATCACGCCGATGATCAGGTTCGACCAGTTCCGGTCGATCTGGGTGAAGTAGATGCCCTGGCTGACGATGGCGAAGGTGATGGTGCCGACGAAGATGCCCAGGACCGAGCCGAATCCGCCGGTCAGCAGCACGCCGCCCACGACGACGGACACAATGGCATTGAAGATGAAGTTCATGCCGCCGGAGACCTGGGCGGAGTTGAACAGGATCGCTTGGCAGATGCCGACGAATGTGGCGCTGACCGCGGACAGCACGAACAGGGCAATGGTCATGCGGTCCGTCGGAATGCCGGCGTTGCGGGCGCTGACCTTGTCGCCGCCCATTGCAAAGAGCCAATTGCCATAACGCGTCTTGTGCAGCACGAAACCGATGATGGCGGCGAACGCGAGCCACCAGACGATGATGATCTGGTGACTGCCGCCGACCAGCTGTCCGAACAGGAATTTTGCCCAGTCCGGCGCGGTGAGCGCCACGCTGGCATTGCCGGTGAGGAGCACCGAAGCACTGAGCACCACGCCCTGCATGGCGACGAGCGTGGCCAGGGTGATGATCAGCGACGGCACCGACGTCCGAATGGTCAGCAGGCCGTTGACCAGGCCGACCGCGATGCCGACCGCCAGCGCGCCGGCAATGCCCACCGTTATGGGGAATCCGTAGTAACCGGTCAGGATCGCAGTGGTCATCGAACCCGCCGGGATCAACGCGCCGATGGAAATATCGAGCTCGCCAGCGATCATCAGCAGGCCGACGGGGATGGCGACGATGCCGAGATTGGCCGCGAAGTTGACCCAGCTCGCCGCGCCAACCAGCGTGACCAGATTGGCGCCGCCGAACAGAACGAAGAACAGCACCACGCCGACGAGACTGAGGATGGAACCGGCGTCGGGACGGCGCAGCAAGGACTTGACCACGTCCATCATGACTGCCCTGCCTTCTTCGACGAATAGCTGAGCGCCAATTGCCGGAACGTGTCGTTGGTCAACACCGCAATCAGCAGAAGCGCGCCGATGATGACGCTGCCGACATTGGGATCCAGGCTGGTGAAGTAGATGCCCTGGTTCACGATCGAGAAAGTAAGCGTGCCGAACAGGATGCCGACGATCGAGCCGAAACCGCCCGTGAGCAAAACGCCGCCGATGACGACGCACATGATGGAATTGAAAATGAAGGACTGGCCCGCCAGAACCTGCGCGCTCTGATAGACCATCACCTCGCTGACCCCGACGAAAGCGGCGCTGAAGCCGGACAGCATGAACAGGCCGATGGTGAGCCGCTTGGTCGGGATACCGACGTTGCGCGCGCTCTCCTTGTCGCCGCCCAGCGCATAGATCCAATTGCCGATCGGTGAGACGTGCAGCAGCCAGAACAGACCGACGACGAACACCACCCACCACAGGATCGTGACCTGGAACATGCCGCCGAGATAATCACCGAGGATTAGCTTGGTGAGCGGGTCAGGCACAAGCGAGACGCCGGTGCTGCCGGCGATCTTGACGGTAAGCCCCAGCGTCAGCCCCATCGTGCCGAACATGGTGCCGATGGTAATGATGAGCGACGGGATGGTTGTCCTCGTCACGAACAGGCCGTTGATGAAGCCGACCGCGAGGCCAAGGCCAAGCGCCGCCGCTATGCCGAGCCAATCGGGCAGGCCATAATGGCCGGAGACGATGGCCGCCGTGAGCGATGCAGCAGGGATCACCGCACCGACCGAGATGTCCAGTTCCCCGGCGATCATCAGCAGTCCAATCGGCAGGGCGATTATCCCGATCTCGGAAGCGATGTTCAGCCAGCTGGCCGTGCCGGCGGCCGACAAAAAGCCACTACCGCCGAACAGCCCGAAGAACAGCAGAACTGCGACCATGCCGAGAAACGAGCCCGACTCCGGCCGACGCGCCAGCCGGCCGAGGGCCAGTCCGGATTGCGTTCGGTCCGGCGCCGGAATTGATGTGGACGTCACGGGATGTGCCATTGGGGTAATCCGCGAACATGCCGACCTGCCACGATGCGGCCGACGCCGAGAAGGAAAGGGGCCGCCCGCAGCAAAAGCGAGGGCGGCCCAGGCGGGAGGATTATCGCGTCCCTGCTTTCACGCCGGCGATGGTGGCGTCGACATTTGCCTTGTCGATGATGCCTGGTCCCGTCAGGATCTCACGGGTACGCACCGACAAACCATAGTTGACATGGCCGTTCAGGATCGCAACGGCGAGATAGCCTTGCAGATAGCCCTGCTGGTCGATCGCGCAGTCCTGCTGGCCGCCCTTGATGTTGTTCAGGATGGTCTCGTCGAAATTCATGCCGCAAAGATGGACTTTTCCGATCTTGCCGGCCTGGGTAATGCCGTTCATGGCCGAGTTCGCATCGACGTTGCCGATGGTGAAGACGGCGTTCACGTCCTGATGCTGTAGCAGATAGGCCTTCACCGCCTGCGCGACGGCCGTGGCCGAGCCGAAGGAGGTGGCCGGCAACGGCAGCACGTCGGCTTCGCCGCCACCGTTCTTCATCCCCTCCTTGAAGCCACCGCAAAACGCCTCGATGTTGGCGGCGCCGGGCAGCGTGTTGATGCAGACGCCTTTCTTGTTGCCAGCCTTGGTGAGGTACTCGCCGGCCGCGACGCCACCCTTGTAATCGTCCGAGCCGACATAGTTCATGGCGCCAAGGCGATCGGCCGCTTTCAACCCGCCGGCATTGTAGATAAGCAGCGGAATGCCCGCGTCCTTTACCGCCTTGAACGCAGGGTCCATGGCTTCCGGCACCCAGTCCGGGCCGACAATGGCGTCGGCCTTCTGGTCGATCGCCTGGCGGATCAGTTCGGCGGCGTCTACACCGAGATTGTCGTAGTTCTGCGGCCCGAGCCAGGTAACCTTGCCGCCCTGAGCCTCGACCACCTTGCCGGCGTCTTCAGCGCCGCGCTTGACAATCGACCAGAACGGATCGTCGGGCTTGCCGCCGACCACGAAGATATTGGCGGCGAGCGTCGCGCCGGTGCTGAACCCGATCAGCACCGCTGTCGACACCAGTGTCTTGAAAAGCTTCATGGTATTCCTCCCAGATTACCCCGTGGGGTTTCAACAAAAGTCTTCCTGTTCCGGGCCCGCTCCTCACGGCTCAGCCGAAACAGCGTTGGTCGGTTATTCCGCCGGCATTCCAGGCGCCGGATCACCGCGGCCTTCCTGGCGGCTCCGCATCTTTTCCTTCTTCTTGCGGAAGCGTGCCTTCATGGCCTCGTCGGCTTCCTTGCTGCCGTCGTGCCAGGTGCCAAACAGCTTATCGAGGGGTACCAGCCCGTCGCCGCCGTAATTCACCTCGAAATACTTGTGATGCAGGTAGTGTACGTAGGAATGGCTATCGAGATTGACCTTGTCGGTGATTTCGAAGATCTCGAAACCGAGGTGACCGTTCACCGCGCCGAAACCCGCGCCGTGCAGCGTGAAGTAGGCGCAGACCGGGTTGGACGGGATCAGCAGGTGCAGCCAGGCCTCGGCGTGATAAAGGAAGCCTTCGACCGGATGCATCGACAGCGACGACCACGGGCTCGGGTTGATCGAATTGTGATGGACCGAATGCACCCATTTGTAGAGCGGCGGCCAATGGATCGCCCTGTGCAGGAAGAAGAAATAGACCTCATGCACGGCCGGCGCGACAAGCACCAGGAACGACAGGTATAGCCAGTTCGTCGTCCACGGCAGCCAGACCGCCCAGCTGTTGGCATAGACCCACAGCATCACGATCTCGACCACCGTCCACAGCGGTATCGTGACGAAAAAAGAGCGGGCAAAATTGTCGATGTTCTGGCTTTGAAACCAGAACACGTCGGAGGGCACCTCGGACGGAAATTTCGGATTGTATTTGAAACGGTTCTGCTGCTTGCGCTGGATGTAATAACGCAACTCGAAGAAGCCGTAGAAAAGAAAAATCCCGGCGGCGTTGAGGCCATACAGCCAAAGGTAGTTGAGCAGCGAAAAGCTCGCGAGGCTTTGCCAGCTCGGGATGAGCAGATTGACCCAAATGAGTGCTGTGGCGAGATGGAACGTGTTCCACGGCCAGAAGAACTCCGGAATCCAGGCCACCACTTTTTTCGTATTGAACGGACGGTGCCAGATCGGCGCCGGCTCGGCGCGGCGGTGCGGCGCCCAATTGCCGCGTTTGTCGCGTGTTCCATACTGAAGGTCATCCATCGTAACAGCGCCTCCTCACCCGGATCGGTCTGGAATCTGCAGGGATCAGGCCCCGCCCTGGCCTCAGCCGGCCGAGCCCTAACTCGGCGCAATTCATATCGGAGGGTTGATATTTGGAGAAGGCAGAAATAGTATCAAAATTGCATTTGTATCATTTAGTTTCAATCATGATGATACTGCAAAGGGATGGGCGTTCAATGAAGCGGCCGACAATCCATGATCTCGCCACGGCGGCAGGCGTATCGGTGGCGACTGTGAACAGAATATTGGGCGGCACCGTTTCCGTGCGGCCCAAGACAGTCCAACGCGTGCAGAGCGCCGCGGAGGAAATCGGGTTTTACGGCCTCGGGGCGATTGACGATCGGGCCCGAAAAATATCGCCACACTACCGGTTGGGTTTCCTGCTCCAGCAGTCGACCCGCGACCTCTACCAGCTGTTCGGGAAGAAGATTATTGCCGCCTGTCGCGAGCGTCGGGACGAGGTCATTGAACCTGTCGTCGACTTCGTCGATATTCTGACGCCGGAGACCATATCGGGCCGACTTATCGCGCTCGGCGAGGAATGCGACGCGGTCGCGGTGGTCGCGGCGGATCACCCGATCGTTGGCCAGGCCATCCGTTCACTGAAGGAGATGGGGAAACCGGTCGTCTCCTACATCACGGATCAATCCGCCCCGGAAAGGGCGGCTTATGTGGGCACCGACAATTGGAAGCTGGGGCGGACCGCGGCCTTCCTGATCACGCAAACGACGCAAGGCCCAGGCCGCATCGCGGTTTTCATCGGCAATCACCGGTATCAGTGCCAGGATGTCTCGGACGCCAGCTTCCGCTCCTATCTGCGCGAGCACGCGCCTCGGCTAACGGTTGAGGAAAGCCGCCCCACGCACGAGGAACCAATTGAAGCTTACCGCATGGTGGCGGAGTTGCTGAAGACGACCGACGATCTTGCAGGAATCCTGATCGTGGGCGGCGGTATTACGGGCGTGCTTCGAGCTTTAAGGGAAGTCTCTCCTGAGCGGCGATCAGGTATCAAAGTGGTGTGCCGCGACATTGGCCCAGAAACTCGGAAAGGGCTGTCCGAAGGGCTGATAACCGCTGCTCTCTGCCATCCTCTCGAAGCCACGTCTTCCCTTCTTGTGCAGACGATGATTGATGTCACTGGGCCACAGGCGCAGCTGGCCACCATTCAGCGATCCATACCATTTGAAATTGTCACCCCCGAGAACATCTAAGGCGATTTCTCTGGGACTATCGATCATCGACGTCATTGGGGGCCAATGGCGGTCTATTGGCTTTGAGGCAGCGACTTCCCTAAGCGACCTTCCCGCGGACCTCGACCCAATCTGACCTATCGTGGTCATTCTCGCTGGTCACACAATGGAGCCCTTTTAGCAGGACGGTTCCAGCTTCGCCGGGTCATGGTCCTTCTTTAGGCCGGAAACAGAAATGCCGCGGCGGGATCGAAGAAGATTTGCCGACCCGAAACGGGATCGACGCTGCTCGGTTCGATCGAATCCGAAGTCGGCCTGGCATCGATCTCGTCGCCCGACCCGGTGCGGGCCACGACGCGCCGCCGCTCACCGAAAAAGGCTGTATCGACGATCTCGACGGCGAGTGACGCGTTCCCCTCGACAGGCCTCAGGCGGAATGCTTCCGGCCGAACCATCAGTCGGACCTTCTGGCCGCGCTCGAGCTTGTGCGTCGCCTTCACGCCCTTGACGATCGAGCCGTCGGCCAGCCGCACGCTGGCCGTGCCATTCTCGCTTTCGAGATGCTCGGCTGCGAGGAAATTCGAGTTGCCGATGAAGCCGGCAACAAAATCGGTTGCGGGCCTAAGGTAGAGGTCCTCGCCGGTGCCAATCTGTTCGATGCGGCCGTCCCTGAAGAGGGCGATGCAGTCCGACAGATGCAGCGCCTCTTCCTGATCGTGGGTGACGTAAAGGATGGTGACGCCGGTCTCGCGGTGGATGCGGCGGATCTCGGCCTGGATCTCCTCGCGCAGCTTCTTGTCCAGCGCCGAGAGCGGCTCGTCCATCAGCAGGATCGGCGGATCGTAGGCCAGCGCGCGGGCGAGCGCGACGCGCTGCTGCTGACCGCCCGAGAGCGCGGCGGGCAGACGCTCGGCGAAGTTTTCCAGCCGCACCAGCGAAAGCATGTCGGCGACCTTGCGCTTGACCTCGCCCTCGGGCCGGCGGCGGACGCGGAGCGGGAAGGCGACGTTTTCGGCGACGCTCAGATGCGGAAACAGCGTGTAGCGCTGAAAGACCATGCCGATGTTGCGCTTGTGCGAAGGCACCGAAAGCAACGACTTGCCTTGCAGCAGAACGTCGCCGGCGGTCGGGTCCTGGAAGCCGGCGATGGCGTAGAGCGTGGTCGACTTGCCCGAGCCCGACGGTCCGAGGAACGTCAGGAACTGGCCCTTCGGAATGTCCAGCGTCACATCGTGCACGGCCGTGAAGGCCCCGAATGCCTTGCGCAATTTGCGGATCGAGAGAAAGGGTTGGGTCATGTCTGCAACTTTCGGCGCAAGAGTGCCGTCACGATCATCAGGGCCAGCGTGAGCGCGACCAGTAGGCTGGAGGCGGCGGCGATCACAGGCGTGAGGTCCGACCGGAGGCTGCCCCAGATCTTGACCGGCAAGGTCTGCAAAGTTGGGCTCGCCATGAAGATCGCGACCACCACCTCGTCCCAGGACGCGAGGAAGGAAAAGATCGCGGCGGAGAAGATGCCGATGCGGATCGACGGCAAGGTGATGCGAAGCTTGGCCTGAAGCGGGCTGGCGCCGCAGACGATGGCGGCATCCTCGATCGACTTGTCGAAACCTTCGAGCGCGGTGGCGATCGGAATGATGGCGAAGGGCAACGCAAGCACGGTGTGGGCGACGACGAAGCCGATCGTGGTGCCGCCGAGGCCAAGCCTCAGGAAGAAGGCATAGATGGCAATGGCGAAAACGACGACCGGCAGGACCATCGGCGTCAAGAGCAATCCGCGCAGGATCTCGCGGCCGCGAAACTGACCGCGAACCAGCGCGAAGGAGGCAAGCAGGCCGATGGCGACGGCAAGGATTGCCGTCATGGTGGCGATTCGGGCGCTTGTCAGCGCGGCCTTGATCCAGGACGGATCGGAAAATAGTTCCTGATACCATTTCAGCGTCCAGCCGGGTGGCGGGAAGGCCAGCCAGCGCGACGAACCGAAGGAAAGCAGCACGATGAAGACCACGGGCAGCAACAGGAAAGCGGCTACCAGGGCGGTGAAGCCAAGCAGCGCGACCTTCAGCCAGCCGAGGCGGTCATAGTCGAGCAGCATCTCAGGCGCCTCCCGTCGTGCGTCTTGCGCCGACCAGGCGCAGCTGCAGCGAATACAGCGCCATGGTGACAGCGAGCAGGATGAAGGCGGCAGCACTCCCCAGGCCCCAATTGAGCAATGACTGGATCATCTGCGCGATCATTTCGGCGAGCATCATGTTCGACGTGCCGCCGAGCAGCGCTGGCGTGACGAAATAGCCGAGCGACATGACGAAGACCATCAGGCCGCCGGCGGCGATGCCGGGCAGCGAGAGCGGCAGCAGGATGCGGCGGAAGGCGGCGAGCGGGCTGGCACCGCAAAGGGCGGCGGCGCGCAAAGTCATCGGATCTATGGCGCGCAAGGTGCCGACCAGCGGCAGGATCATGAAGGGCAGCATGATGTAGACCATGCCGATGGTGACGCCGGTGAGATTGTTGATGAGCGGCAGCGGCTGGTCGATGATGCCCGCCCCCATCAGCGCCCGGTTGATGACGCCTGTGCGCTGCAACAGCACCATCCAGGCATAGGTGCGGGTCAAAAGGTTCGTCCACATGGAAAGGATGATGATGCCGAACAGGATCGAGGCGAGCGCCGGCGGCATGATCGCCAGCATCCAGGCGACCGGGAAGGCAACGACCATCGTGACGATGGTGACGACGAAGGCAACCAGGAAAGTGTTGAAGAACACCCGCGCATAGGTGCCGTCGCCCAGCAGCGCCGCATAGTTCTGAAGGCCCGGAGCGGGGTCGGTGACGCTGCGCAGCAACAGCGCCAGCACCGGAACGACGAAAAACAACCCGATCAGGATCAACGCCGGAAGCAGGCTGCCAAGGCCTGCCGGTATTCGAAGGCTTGCGACCCCTTTCTGTGCTTCCACCGACATGGCGGTAATCCCGGATTGCGGATCGGGACGGCCAGCGCCGTCCCGATCCTTGTCACGAAAGGACAGCGTCACTTCGCCTGCCAGGCGTACCAGCGCGT
The DNA here is from genome assembly GCF_006440615.1 of Mesorhizobium sp. B2-6-2. Classification (NCBI taxonomy): domain Bacteria; kingdom Pseudomonadati; phylum Pseudomonadota; class Alphaproteobacteria; order Hyphomicrobiales; family Phyllobacteriaceae; genus Mesorhizobium; species Mesorhizobium sp. B2-6-2. The sequence goes on from NZ_VFUG01000004.1 coordinate 199,655, forward strand.
GGCGATCTCGTCGCGATGCTCGGCCCAGTAGTTCATGTCGAGGTTGATCTGGCCGTCGACATGGGCGTCGGGCAAGCCCTTGACCACGTCGGCGGGCATTTCCGCCTTGGCCTTGGTGTTGATCGGCGCGTAGCCGCTCGCCTCGGCGAATTTCGCCTGGCCGGTCGGGCTGGTCGCGGCGGCGAGGAACTTCATGGCGCCGTCCTTGTTCTTGGCACCCTTCGGCACCACCAGGACGTCGGCGGCGGTGAGATTCTGGTTCCAGGATACGCCGACATCGGCGCCGTCCTTCTCGAGCGCAAAGACGCGGCCGTTCCAGAGCTGGCCGAAGGCGGCCTCGCCGGAGGCGATCAGCTGCTGCGATTCGGCGCCGCCGCCCCACCAGACGATGTCCGACTTGATGGTGTCGAGCTTCTTGAAAGCGCGGTCGAGGTCGAGCGGATAGAGCTTGTCGGCCGGCACGCCGTCGGCGAGCAGCGCGATCTCGATCACGCCCGGCGCCGACCATTTGTAGAAGGTGCGCTTTCCCGGAAATTTCTTGGTGTCGAACATGTCCGCCCAGCTTGCCGGCTCACCGGAGACGGCGCCCTTGTTCCAGGCGAGCACGAAGGAATAGTAGAAGCTGCCGACGGCGTTCTCATTGCTGAAGCGGGGATCGAGATCGGCCTTCGGCACGACGGCGAAATCGATCGGCTCGAGCAGGCCGTCCTTGGCCGCCTTGATGGCGAAATCCATCTCGACGTCGACGACGTCCCAGGTGACGTTCTTGGCGTCGACCATCGCCTTCAGCTTGCCGTAGTCGGTCGGTCCGTCCTGCAGCACCTTGATGCCCGAAGAGGCGGTAAAAGGCTCGGCCCAGGATTTGGTCTGGGCTTCCTGCGTCGTCCCGCCCCAGCTGGTAAACACCATTTCACCGGCCTTTGCGGCCGTGGTCGCCATCAACCCGGCAAGGACGCCGGCGAAAATCAGTTTCATGTCGTTCTCCTCTGATTGGTTGTTCCGTTTCTTGTTCTTGTCTGCACCCTCGCCATGCCTTCTCAGCGCATGACGAAGGGATCGGGAATCGGGTCGTCCGAAGTGCGGATCCACACCGATTTCGAGCGCGTGTAATCGCGGATGGCGTCGCGGCCGCCTTCTCGACCGAGACCCGAGAGGCCGTAGCCGCCGAAAGGGACCAGCGGCGAGACGGCGCGATAGGTGTTGACCCAGACGACGCCGACACGGATGCCGCGCGCCATGCGATGCGCTTTGGCGAGATTTGAGGTGAAGACGCCAGCGGCGAGCCCGAATTGCGTGTCGTTGGCCAAAGCCAGCGCTTCAGCCTCGCTGTCGAAGGCAAGCACGCTCAGCACCGGACCGAACAGCTCCTCGCGCACGCAGGCAAGGTCCTGGTCCTGCGCCTCGATGATCGTCGGCGCGTAGTAGTATCCGTCGGCCTTGTCCATTGGCCGCGCGCCGCCGCTGACCAGGCGGCCGCCCGCCGCCAGGCTTTGCGCGACGATCGCCTCGATCCTTTCGCGCTGGCGCGCGGTCGCCAGCGGACCCATCTCGGTTGCGGGATCGTGCGGGTCGCCGATGACGATGGCTTCCGCCTTGCGCTTCAGCCGGCAAAGGAAATCGTCCTTGACCGAGCGCTCGACCAGCAGCCGCGAGCCGGCAACGCAGCTCTGGCCGGTGGCCGCGAAGATGCCGGCGACAACCGCATTGGCGGCGCTGTCGAGGTCGGCGTCGGCGAAAACGACGACCGGGCTTTTGCCACCAAGCTCGAGCGTGGTGTAAGCGAGGTTCTCGGCTGTGTTGGCGACGATCCGCCGGGCGGTCGAAGGGCCGCCGGTGAAGGCGACGCGCGCGACGAGCGGATGGCTGGTCAGGCGGTGCCCGCAATCATGGCCGAAGCCGGTGAGAATGTTGACAGCGCCGGCTGGAAAGCCGGCTTCGCTAACCAACTCGGCGAAAGCCAGCAGCGGCGCCGGCCCGTCCTCCGAGGCCTTGAGAACGACGGTGCAGCCGGCGGCCAGCGCCGGGCCGAGCTTGACCGCCGACAGGAAGAGCTGCGAGTTCCAGGGCACGACGGCCGCGACGACGCCGATCGGCTCGGGCCGAACCGTCACTTCCATGTCGGCCTTGTCGATCGGGATGAAGGCGCCTTCATGCTTGTCGGCCAGCCCGCCATAATAGCGGTAGTAGTCGCCGACATAGGCGATCTGGGCACGCGTCTCGCGGATGATCTTGCCGGTGTCGCGCGTTTCCAACTCGGCCAGGCGGCCGGCGTTGGCGGCGACAAGATCGCCAAGCCCGACCAGCAGTTTGCCGCGCGCCGTTGCGGTCAGCGTCGACCATGGGCCGGAGCGCAACGCCCGGTGCGCGGCCTCCACGGCGCGGTCGACATCGGCAACGGAAGCGGCGGGCATCGTCGCCCAGGGCAGGCCGGTCGACGGATCGATGCTGTCGAAAGTGGAGGACGCCTCGGCGAACTGGCCGTCTATGTAATTCCTGAAGGCGGTGCTGCTCATCGCGACCCCATCTCCTGGAAGGCCGGCATCACCTTGTCGATGAACAGCCGCAGCGACTTCTTCTTGCGCTCATGCGAGAGGCCGCTGTCGATCCAGATCGAGTACTGGTCATAGCCTTGCGCCTCGTAGCTCTTCAGCCTCGCGATCACCTCGTCGGCCTCGCCGATAACGAGGTTCTGCCGGATCTTGTCGGGCGCGTATTGCGGCATGGCCGCGATCTCTTCCTCGGTCAGCGGCTCCAGGACGCCCTGACGAACGGGTTTCTTGTTCTGGAACCAGGCGCCGAACTCGCAGTAGAATCGCGACAAGTCCTTGGTCAGCCGGTCGGCGTCCGCGGCGTCCTCGGCGACAAAAGTGTGCATCAGGAGCATGATCTGTGGCCGCGCTATGTCCGGATGCGCCTGGCAGGCGGCATTGAAGCGTTCCATCAGGCTTGCGACCTCGCCGTCGCCGGAGGCCAGCGGCGTCACCTGGACCTGGCATTGGTTGGCCACCGCGAAGTCGTGCGAGTTCGGATCGCGCGCGGCCACCCAGATCGGCGGGTAGGGTTTTTGCAAGGGCTTGGGCGAGGAGGTCGTCGGCGGGAACTGCCAGAACTCGCCGGAATGCTCGTAATCGCCGTCCCAGAGGCCGCGGATCGCCGGTATGATCTCGCGCATGCGCTGGCCGGCGCCCCAGGCATCCAGCCCGGGGAAGACGCGCTGATACTCATAGCTGTAGGCGCCGCGGGCGATGCCGAGGTCCAGCCTGCCGCCGGTGATGACGTCGGCCATCGCCGCTTCGCCGGCGAGTTTGATCGGGTGCCAGAAGGGGGCGATGATCGTGCCAGTGCCGAGTCGGATGGTTTTCGTCTTGGCAGCGAGATAGGCGATGTTGATGAACGGGTTCGGAGAGATGGTGAATTCCATCCCGTGATGCTCGCCGATCCAGGCCGTCTCGAAGCCGGCCTGCTCCGCCAGCAGAACCAGTTCTTCCAGTTCAGCCAGCAATTCGGAATGCGACTTGGCGAGATCCGAGCGCTCCATATGGACGAAAAGCGAAAACTTCATCGATCTCACCGCTGGCCGGAATGGATTGGGCCGGAATGGCTTGGCGTCGGCGGCGCCGGCCTTGCGAGCGGCCGGACCTCGCCTTCGACCTCGTTGCCGACATAGACGCCGAACATGTCCTCGGCGCGCTCGCGTGCGTAGCGGGCGAGCATCGAACGCACTGCCGGGTCGGCGATCTTCACTTCCGCGATCCGCTCGATCTCGATAAAGCGGATCTGGCCGTCGCCGGAGACGGGGGCGTCCACAGTCCCGCGATAATAGACGTGCGTGCGTGCGGCGTCCGTCGCGTCATCCCACACTGCGTAGAGGAAGCCGAGCTCGGCATCGATCGCCTTGGCGGCAAGTTTTCCCCTGAGGCTGCGGGCATCGTTCGCGGCACCGAGGCCGCGACCGGCCGGCAATTGGTAGAATCCCTCGGCGGTCTCGAAAAAGAGGACGCGACCTTCATTCTCAAGGATGGCGCCGACCTCGGTTCCGGGCGGAGCGGCGGCCGCCAACGCCTCCTGGCTCAGGCCCGGCGTGACATAGGCGCCCCGGCAGTAGCCGAGAGGCTGTGCGCCATTGTGGCTGAAGTCATGGACGCGGCCGATGAGGATTGAATGGTCTCCGGCGTCGACCAATTGCTCCATGCCGCAATCGAACACCGCGACTGATCCCTCGATCAGCGGATTGCCGGTCTGTCCGGGTTGCCAAGCCACCGAGGCGAACTTGTCCGCGGCCTTCGAGGCGAAGATGCCGGACGCGGATTTCTGGGCTTCCGACAGGACGTTGATGGCAAAGCCTTTCGAAGTCGAGAATGCCTGATGTCCCAGCGCTTGCTTGGCAACGCAGACCAGCACCAGCGGCGGGTCGAGCGAGACGGACGTGAAGGAGTTGGCGGTGAAGCCGCGCGCATCGCCAGCCTCGTCGATCGTGGTGACGATGGTGACGCCGGTCAGGAAGGAGCCGAGCGCGCGCCGGAACTCCATGGCATCGAATGCCTGACCGGCCTCCGCGCCTGCGGAAGCACTCGACGCCTCGTCGAGAAAGTTCATTATCCGTTGAGTCACTTTTTGCGGCGAAGCGATTGTCATCATGTGCTTTTCGCCATTCAGCACCAAGCACCGCCCCGCCGGCGCGAGCCGCGCCATCGCCGCCGACATGGCGGGTGTCGAATTGCGATCCTCCGAGCCGGTCATGAACAGCGCGGGTGCGCCAAGGTCGGGCAGACGATTGGCGTGCGCGGTGTCGGCGCTGGCAAACAGGCGGTAGGTGCGGGCATAGCCTTCGGCGTCGACGCTTTCGAGTGCTGAACGAGCCGTCGCGGCCGCGTCTGAAAGAGCCGGCGGCATCGGATTGCCGAACCAGCGGGCGATCGTGGCGGCGATGGCCGACGGATCGCCGGGCCGGCCAAGTGCGGCCGCCCGTTCGCGCACCGCCTGCGCGAGCTCGGGCGGGCGACGGAAGACGGCGTTGAGACAGACGATGGCGCTGATGCGAGCGGGCGCGCGGAGCGCAAGTTCCAGTGCCACCAGCGCGCCCATCGAGTGGCCGACAACTGCCACGTGGCTCAGGCCAAGATGATCAAGCAGGCGGATCGCCTGATCGGCGAAATCCGACAGCTGGGCATTCGCCGGCGGGAGGGGCGAAGAACCATGGCCGAGCATGTCGATGGCGATCACGTCGAAGCGGTCCTGCATTGCAGCGATCTGCGGCTGCCAGATCTCGGCATTCATGCCGACGCCGTGGATCAGCAGAACCGGTCTGCCTGAACCGGCACGGATGAAGCCGGTGCCGTTGGGTGCCTTGCTGCTGATCGTCGCGGCGTCAGCCATGCAGATCTCCGAGCTCCTTCAGATCCTGGTAGCGATCGCCGATGCGGTGATGCGGGCGGCCGCCGATCGATGCGCCGAGCGCCACGACCAGTTCGTCGGGAGCCGGCGCGTCGCCGATCTGGAAATGCACCGTCAGGTAATGCGAGCGGCGGCCTTCGTCGTTCTTATCCATCAGCGGGATCATGATCGGCATGTTCGGACCGCCACGCAGATTGGTGAAGGCGAGATAGGTCTTGGCGCCGACGGCGCGGCGATAATGATTGCCGAAATGCAGCGTGTGGATGAGCGCCGACGCATGCTCGACCTCACCCGACGTGCCGCAAATGGCGGCCTTGCCGTAGCCTTCGATGGCCTCGCCCGAACCCGCTACGCCGATGATCTCATTGGTCAGCGTTTCGCCGAGCACCGGCGCGAAAACGCGGATCTCGGGCGAGAGATCCTCGGTGAAACCGCGGCCTGCCCACGGGTTGGTGAGCACCGCGGCGACGCCGATCAGGCGCAGCGGCCGCGGGGCCGTCTTGCCGCCCTCGATCAGGGTGTTCTCGGTATAGGTGACGATCTTGCGGATGGCCGGCTTCATGAAATTCCTCGGGATGGAGCACCTCGCGGCAGCACCAATTTCTGTACAGTCTTATGGTATACCATGCTATGGAGTGCCATGCGCCTTGTCAATCGGTCATGGAATCTGTTTTTGTGATCAGGCTAGGGATTCAGGAAAAATGGCTGACACGCTTCGCATCGACCGCTCCGCCAAGACGTTGAGGACGCTGGCGCTGGAGCGCATGCGCGAGGCGATCATGGATTTTCATTTCCAGCCCGGCGAAAGGCTGGTCGAGCGGCCCCTTTGCGACCAGCTTGGTGTCAGCCGCTCGGTGGTACGTGAGGTTCTGAGGCAACTCGAGACTGAGGGTCTCGTCCAGATGATCCCGGGACACGGGCCGGCGGTCGCCAAGCCCGATCTCGGCAAAACCGACGAGATCTATGAGCTCAGGGCGCTTCTGGAAGGGATAGCGGCACGGGCCTGCGCGCTATCGGCAACCGATATGCAACTGGCAGCACTGGAGCATGCGCTGGACGAACTCCTCGAAGCCTGGGCCGCGGGCAAGCCACCGGCCGTAATGCGCGCGACGACGAAATTCTATGAGGCGCTGTTCGAGGCGGCCGACAAGCGCGTCGCGTGGGAGATCGTGAGCGGGCTCAACATACGCATCAATCAGCTGCGATCGATGACAATCGCCTCGGCGAACCGGCGCGAGCCGGCGATCGCCGAAATGAACGAGATCATGGATGCGATAAGGGCGCGCAATCCGGACGAGGCCGAAGCGGCCGCGCGTAGGCATGTCGAATCCGCCTGGAAGATTGCTCGCACAGCGCTGCAGTCTGACGGTGAGTTTGGTTCGGCTGCCGAGAAAGCCGTCGACTCTGCAGCCTCCGAACCGCCCACAGCCTCTCGTACCAAGGGGGCCTGGCACCGGCCCCTTTAATGGTCGAAAGCGCGCCAAAACTGGCGGACTGAATGGTGGGCCCGGAGGGTGTGTGACTCCCGAGGGAAATCAATGGTTTAGTGGATGGTTAGCCAACCCATATCCTTCGTATCGTCTCGTATGGTCTGGCGAACCAAACGACACAAAAGAAGATTAATCATTGGCCCCAAGACATCGGACCAAGTGGTTGCTCAGTGAGATCTGGGTCGATCGGATGATTTCGGGTTCCGCTCTACGCAATTTCCCGTAGGGACATAACCGAATTTCGGCGCGTCGGGATTTGCGCGATTGCTGTTGTCACGAATTCACCGGGACACAGCCATGTACGCTCAAGCTTCCGCCAAGATCGAACTCCTGTCTTATCTGCCACAGCAGGATCCCTCGCCCGTCGTCGAAGGAACGATAGTACAGCCGGTCAGCTTCTTCCCGGCAGGCGCCGAGATATATGCCCAGGGCGAAAAGGTGGGCGCTCTCTACCAGGTCGCCGCTGCACGCGTTCCGGGGAAATCGCGGCACGAAGCCCGCATTTTAGGAGCTTACCATGCAGATCCGCACACTTTCCGCTTTGGAATGCACAAAGCTACTCACAGCCAATCGCATCGGCCGCCTAGCCTGCGCCCAAGACGGGCAACCTTACGTCGTGCCTTTCTATTACGCCCACGCGGACAATCACCTTTATGCCTTCTCCATGCTGGGCAAGAAGATCGAGTGGATGCGCGCCAATCCGCTCGTCTCAGTGCAGATCGATGAACGCAATATGGGCCGTGGCTGGAAAAGTGTGGTTGTCAGCGGCCGCTATGAGGAACTCCCTGACCGGATCGGGCACAAGATCGAGATCGATCATGCATGGTCCGTCTTGAGCAAGCACGCCGACTGGTGGGAGCCAGGCGCACTCAAGCCAGGCACGTCCTCGAACATGGGACGCCTTCCCCACGTGTTCTTTAGAATCTTCATCGCGGAAGTTACGGGCCGCGAGGCGATAAACAGCTGAACTTCATGGCGAGCGCCTGGTCAACCGGTTGCAGCATGCGGGAGCGCTGCTTGGTGGAGATGTCCGCGTCGGCTTCGAGAACAATCTTCTACTGCCGGACGGTTCAACGGCACCCACGAATGCGTCGCTGGTCGACACTGTGGCGCAGCTGCTCCGGGGCTTTGGACGGCGAATCCAGCCGGCCGCCTCGCTGCGGGAGGCGGCCGCTCTTAGCCAACGCTAGCGGGAGCCGCTCAGCGCGAAGCGATCCGCAGCCCGGTGGAATCGAAGAGATGCATCCGCTCCGGCGGCAGGGTGAGGTTGATCGGCTGGCCTTGCGTCTGGACGTCCTGGCGCTTGAGCACCGCGACCAGTCTGTTGTCGCCGGCGATGGTGGCGTGAACGACGGTTTCCGGTCCCAGCGCTTCGGCCAGCGTCACCCGCGCTTCGACCGATCCCTTGCTGCCGTCCGAAAGTTCGATGTCATGCGGCCGTATGCCAAGCGTCGCCTCGTCGCCGGGCTTCAGTGCGGTTCCGTCGGCCGCAATCGCTGCCGAAAGCCCGCCCGGACCTTCGACGTGCACTTGCGTGCCGCTGGCGGAACGCACCTTGGCCGGTAAAAGATTCATGCGCGGCGCGCCGATAAAGCCCGCAACGAACAGGTTTGCCGGTGCGTTGTAGAGGTCCAGCGGCCGGCCGACCTGCTCGATCCGCCCGGACCGCATCACCACGATGCGGTCCGCCAGCGTCATTGCCTCGACCTGGTCGTGGGTCACGTAGATCATCGTGGTTGCCAGTCGCTTGTGCAGCGCGGCCAATTCGGCGCGCGTGCTGATGCGGAGTTCGGCGTCGAGGTTGGACAGCGGTTCATCCAGAAGAAAAGCGGTCGGATTGCGCACCACCGCACGGCCGATCGCTACACGCTGCTTCTGCCCGCCCGACAGTTGACCGGGCCGGCGATCGAGATAGGGCGCAATGTCCAGCATGCGCGCCGCTTCCGTGATGCGCGCATCGATCTCGGCCTTCGGCATGCGGATGTTCTCGAGCCCGAAGGCAAGGTTCTGTCGCACGCTCATGTGCGGGTAGAGCGCATATGACTGGAACACCATCGCCAGCCCGCGCCGCGCGGCCGAAACCTCGGTGACGTCGGCGCCGTCGATCTCGATCTTGCCGCCGGTCGGCCGGTCGAGCCCGGCGATCAGACGCAGCAGCGTGGACTTGCCGCAACCAGACGGACCGACAAGCACCAGCATCTCGCCGTCGCCGACGTCGAGATTGATGTTGTGCAGGATCTTTATCTTTCCGTAGGCGCGATCGATGTCGGTCAGCGTTATCCGTCCCATCACACCCTCACTTCAGCCCGGTACCGGCAATGCCGGATGTGATGTAGCGCTGCAGGAAGACGAAGACGAGGACGACGGGGATCATCGTCACCACGGTCATGGCCAGGATGTAATGCCACTGCACATTGAGCTGGCCGGCATAGGTGTTGAGCCCGACCTGGAGCGTGTAGAGTTCCTTGCGCGACAGAACCACCAGCGGCCAAAGGAAGTCGTTCCAGCGCCAGACGACCGAAAAGATCGCGAGCACGGCGAGCGCCGGTGCGGCAAGAGGCAATACGATTCGCCAGTAGATCTGCCATTCGGACGCGTTGTCCATGCGCGCCGCATCCAGCAGCTCGTCCGGGATGGTCAGCATATATTGACGCAACAGGAACACGCCTGTCGGCGTCGCCACTGTCGGCAGGATCACGCCCCACAGTGAATCGAGCAGGCCGACAGCACTCACCACCGAATAGAGCGGCACCAGGATGACCGATAGCGGCACCATCAGCGTGCCGACGATCAACAGCATGGTGAGATCGCGGCCGCGAAACCTGTATTTCGACAGGGCGAAAGCGGCCATCGAATTGGTGAGCAGGGTGATCAGCGTCGCCATGGCCGTCACGAAAACCGAATTGCGCAGATAACGCAGGAAGTCGAAATGGACGAAGGGCTCGGTGTAGTTCTCCGTCGCAAGGCCGATTTCGCGCACCGGTTCACGGTTGGCGATGTTGACCTTCACGATCTCGTTCGGCGCCTTCGGGTCCACCATCTGCGCCACGATGCCGATGCGGCGCACCTCGGCCAGCACCTTGGTTGAACCATCCGGCAGCTTCACCCTGTAGAGAGTGAGCGGCTTGTCGTGACCTTCTACCGTTGCCTGCTGGCTGACATAGGGCAGGATGGTCGGCGGAAATTCAGCAAGCTGCGCCGGCGTCTTGAAGGACGAGCCCAACAGCCAGACGGCCGGGCCGAACATGATCACCAGCCCGCCGGCGAGCCACAGCCAGCTGACGACGTCCGTCCAATGCCAGCCCCGACCGCCGCGCCGGCGGGTCAGGAATGTCGCGACGCCGCTCATTCGCGCGCACCCTTCCGTTCGCCCCGCCGTCCGACCTGCAGCTGAAGTAGTGTGAGCACGACCAGCACCAGCCCCATCAGGATGGAAGCCGCCGAAGCCAGCCCCGGATTGCGCAGCAGGGAGGCGAAGCCGATCTCATAGATGTATTGCGTGAGATAGAGGGTGGAGGTCCCCGGCCCTCCTCCCGTCAGCACATAGACCTCGTCGAATATCTGCACGGCGCGGATCAGTGCCAGCACGATGACGACAAGCAGGTTCGGCATCAGGAGCGGCAGCGTGATGCGCCAGAATATTCGCGCCGGCTTCGTGCCGTCCATCTCGGCAGCCTCGTAAAGATCGCGCGGGATCGCCTGCAGGCCGGCAAGCAGGATGAGCGTGTAGAAGCCCATATGGGCCCAGACCGAAACGCTGACGGCGGCGGCGAAGGCCCAAAAACGATCCGTCAGCCAGTTGTACGGCTCGCCGCCCATGTCGTGGACGATCAGGTTCAGCAGCCCCTGGCGTTGCAGGATCCAGCGCCAGATCAGGCCGGTGACGACGGGCGACAGCAGCACCGGAAAGAAGAACACCGCGCGCCAGAAACTACGGCCCACGATCTCGCGGTTGAGGATCAGCGCGGTTGCGATCGACACGATCGTCATCAGCGCCACCTGCACGACGACGAATAGGCCCGTATTGTGCACGGCCTTCCAGAAAAGGTCCTCACGGCAGGTGGCGGGGTCCAGATAACTGCCGCAGTCGAGCAGGCGCTGATATTGCTCCAGCCCGACATAGGTGCGGTCCTGCAGGAAATAGGCCGTTCCAGAGGTGGCCGAATAGAAGAAGTTGATAACCAGCGGCACCAGCACGAAGATGCCGAAGATCGCCATGTTCGGGGCAAGGAAGAAGGCGGCCATGCCGCCGGTACCCGTCGCCCGCTGCCAGGACTTGAGCGGCACGTTGACGACCGATGCAAGCCAGGCGACCGGCGCAGCGAGAGCGGCGCCGGTCCATGCCTTGAGCATCGCGGCGGCGGTCACTTGGCCTCTGCGACCTTGTCGGCGATGTCCTGGTCGATCTTGGCCCAGGCCTCGTCGAGCGTGAGCTCGCCGGCCATCACCTGGCTGACACGGGTTACCAACGCCGCATAATAGGCATTGGCCCACTTCCACGGCGGCAGCGCGTCGGCCGCCGGCAGCGTCTCACTGGCCGCCTTGACGAATTTGTCGAGCGCCGGACCGACATTCTTGTCGGTCGAAACCCATTTCAGTCCGCCTTTCTCGATAACGCCCTTGTGCGCCGGCAGGAACAGCGTGCGCTCGCTGAATTCTTTCACGACGTCTTCGCGGGCCAGATAGTCCATGACCTTGGCGACGTCCTTGGGGTTCTTCGTGTATTTGATGGCGACCAGCGCCGCGCCGCCTTTCACGCCCGAGCAGCCGGCGGTGCCGCAAGGTGAGCCGGTCGCCACCCAGTCGAAGCTGTCGCCGATCTTGGTTGACAAATTGGCGACCTGCCAGCTTCCCGAATAGTAGAATGGGATCTGGGCATTGACGAAATCGTCGGCGGCCGCGCGATAGGTCGAGCCGGCCGCCGAGACCCAGGTGTCCTTCAGCATGAGGCCCTTGGCGGTCCAGTCGACGAGCTTGCCGACGAATGCCTTGGTGCCGTCGTCCACTTTCGCCGGCGTGCCATCGGGTCCGATATAGTTTGCGCCGTAGGAGATATTGGCGCCAGAAATGCGGTGGCCAGAGCGGTCGATCGCGATAGCAGCTGGAAGCTGCTGGCTCTTCGCCACTTGCGCCGCGGCGTTGACCCAGTCGTCCCAAGTCGCCTTGTCGCCGGGCATTGCCACGCCGGCCTGTTCGAACAGCGTCTTGTTGGCGAAGCCGCCGGTAAGCGTAAGCTGGGTCATGAAACCCGTGATGGCCTTGGAGCCGTCGGGGCGCATCCAGTCGAGCGTATCGCCGAAATTGTCGTCCCAGTATTTCGGATCGGCCAGCAGCGGCCGCAGGTCGAGCCAGTGCTGCGCGAGTTCCTTGATGTTGGTGACGCGTGCGATATCCGGTCCCTGACCGGCTTCGAGCTGGATGGGCAGTTGCTCCTGGATCACCTTGTAGGCAACGTTGTCAAGCGTGACGTGGATGTCCGGGTTGTGCTTCATGAAGCGGTTCAGAAGATCCTGGATGACATCGCCTTCGACACCGTCCGAGTACCACATGATGCGCACGTCGCCGGCAAACGCGCTGGTTGATGCGAGCAGGCTGACCGATATCGCGGCCAGCCAAGTGCGGGTCTTGGTCATGCTTCGTCTCCTCCTTTGTCCGGGGCGGCGCCCCGACCTTTCAAGCCGCCTCGCCCTCTCCTCTTGAGGGCCGCGGCCGATTCCTCCCTATTGTCTGCGTTTCATGCGCGTCGCCTCGCCGCGCACCGTCCAGTCGGCCGGATCGAGCATCCGCCCCTCGGCCACGACCCTCGCGTCGGCGAGGAAACGCACGGTGCCGTAATCCGGGTCTTCGACGATCAGTTCGCCGTCGGAGCCCGACCGCACCGACAGGTCCGCGAAGGCGGCCGCCCAGGCATCGAGCGTTTGCAGATCGCTGGTCCGGTCGCCGAGGCGAACGATCCATGTCGCCCTGCGCCCAGCCGCCCGCAACTCGTTGCCGGCCGTCGGACCGGCCTTGACCTGCAAGAGCGGCACGTCCGTTTTCAGCATGGCGAAAGCATCGCCCGATTGCGCGAACGCCAGGTGGCCATCCACGCGCACGGCATCGAAGGCACTTGTCGGAAACCAGGCATGCGTGAAGTCCGGCTGTTCGTCCGAACAGGCAAAGCTGACGACAGCGAGATCGCGGTACTGATGAACCCGCGGCAAGGTGCCAGAGCCGCCCCAATAGGACGGCCTGCCATATCCCGACTGCAGGACTTCGCCCGGGTGGTTGATCCAGATCTGAGCATCCGGATTCTTCCCCAGCCGGGCGTGAACGGCGGTCTCCTGATAGCCCCACTGGTTCCAGCGATAGCCGGCCGCGCTGCCCATCGCATGGTCACGCGTCTTGTGGTGATAGAGCCGCGCGAAGCGGTCCTGCCCCTGCGCGAACGTCCATTCCCAGGCCGTATCGTCGGTGACAGAGGCGATCGCCGCCAGCTCGGCTGGAACGCTCATGCCGTGGTCGCGCAGGCAAAGCGCCAGTTGCGGCAACGCGTGGAAGCGCATGCCGTAGTTGCCCTTGCCCCAGACCATGCGGCAGATGCCCGACAGTTCCAGGGAGCGCGCGGCGCGTAGCGTGTGCTCATAGGAGCGGCCTTGCGCGCCGGTGAGAATGCCGCGATGGGCCGAGCGGGCGACGATCTCCAGCAGGCGTATCACCGCGTTGCCGGCACGTTCGGCGATGTCCTTGTCGGGAGCCAGTGCGTAGAGCGCGCACAGACCCTTGAGGTCGATCGGAAAGTAGGGCGCCGAATTGAACTCGGCCATTTCCCATGCCTCGAAATGATCGAGCCAGGCCCGTACCCGCGCGGCACCCACGGCCGACTGCTCGCGGCCAAGGCGGCCCGACCGCTCGAAGCATGCTTCCGGCAGAAGCCCGCCGGCAATGTAGGCGGCGGTATGAAAGAGCAGCGCGTGGTTCTCGGAGAAATACCACTGCACGTCATTGCCGGGCTCGTCCATCCAATAGCGGTAGCCGAGGATGGCCTTGTCGACACGCGCGCGCAGATCTGCTTCCAGCCGATCGCCATAGGCCTTGCGGCACCACAGCAGCGGCACCAGGATGAAATCGGCGCAATCGTGACAATCCTCGATCGCAGGCAGAGCCCCGGAGACCATGGCGTCCGTCTCGGCGCCCGCCTGCCCGATCGCCAGCCGTGCCAGCGCGCGCACCGTATCGGCCTCGGCATGATCGGCGACTTCACTAAGCGCCTCGTCGATGCGCGCGGCAAGCGTTTCCGGCGCGGCGCCCTGGCGGCGCGCGTGGCAGATCTCCACGCCGAAGACGCGCGATACGGCATGGCCTCCGATCGCCAGCGTCACCTTAAAATGACGAAAGTCGGCCGGCAGTTGCTCGGTATCGGCGATTGGCAGGCGCTTCTGGCTGGCGGGCAGATCGAAGGCAAAGCGCACCGGCGCTTCGATCGACATGAAATCGCCCTCGATCTCGACCGCGACCGCTGCGTCGCGCGGCAACGCCACGCCGGTGACCAACGCCACCTCGCCGCGGTCATAAGCGGCACGCTCGAAACGCATGTCGTCGAGCGCCGCCTCCATCGCATCCGCAACCGCACCCTCGACCTCGATCGGCAACGCGATCGCAGCTGTTGGGCCTGACAGGTAGTCGAGTTGGAAATAGTAGCGGGCGTCGCGCTCGGCGAGATCGTCGAACCATATCCGGATTTCGTTGCGGCCGGCCTTCAGCGCGACCTTGAAGTCCTCGGCGCTTTCCAGATTGCGGCCATAGGGCGCCATCCATCCGGCTTCCGCGCCATTGGCGAAGACTATGGCGCCGCCGCATGTGCGCAGCCTGAACCGTGCCTCGCCGGGCGAGGCGGCCTCGATCGTCGTCTCAGCCCAGGTCCCGAGGACGGTGGGCCGGAACCAGAAACCCGACAGGTCGATACGCGGCGAGGCGAAGGGCAGCCAGATGCGCCCGGCGCTGAATTCGGAGCTGACCAGAGGCCGCTTGCCGCGACGTTCCGCTGCGAATTGCGTGCGGCACGGATATTCATGCGGAATGAAATTCTTGTGCTTGGTCAGGAAGAAGAAGGGATCCATCTCGCCCTTCATGGGCTGATCGGCCACGTCGTAGCGCTGCTCGACGACGGGACCGAGCCGCCAATAGGCGATCGGCCGCCCGGCCATGAGCGGCCGGCGCAGCGTGAAATCGGTCTGAGCGCTTTGCGCGGCCACGCTCATCGCAAATCCTTCACGGCAACCGGGTCGACATCGGTGTAGGCCTGGTTCTCCCCTGTCATGCCCCAGACAAAGGCGTAGGGACCGGTGCCCGCGCCCATATGGATCGACCAGGCCGGCGACAGGACAACGTTGCCGTCGGCGACCATCAGATGGCGGGTACTGTCGGGTCGGCCCATCAGATGGACGACCCGGTCCGAAGCGGCGAGGTCGAAATAGCAATACGCCTCCATGCGCCGCTCATGCAGATGCGGCGGTATGGTGTTCCACACGCTGCCCGGCGCGAGGTCGGTGATGCCCATCAGTAGAAGGCATGACGGGGCCACTTCGGGGTGGATGTACATGCGCAGCGTGCGCTTGTTGGCGCGCGCCTCCTCGCCCAGCACCAGCGGCTTGGCTTCACTCCTGGAGATGAGGCGATGGGGAATGTCGGCGCCGGCCGGCACCGAGTTCATGTAGAAGCGCGCCGGCCTCTCCGGATCGTCGCTCGCCAGCGTCACCTCGCGCGCGCCACGTCCGATATAGAGGATGTCGCGGTTGGCCAGGGTAAAGCGCGTGCCATCTACAGCGACTGTGCCACCGCCGCCCAGGTTGGCGATACCCATCTCACGCGCCGTGAAGAAGAGTTCTGTGCCGACATCGGCTCCGTTGCCGAACATCAGCGGCTCGCCCAACGGAACGGCGCCGCCGACGAGCATGCGGTCGACATGGGTGTAAACGAATTCAATCGCGCCCGACCGGAACAGGTCGTCGACCAGGAATTCGGCTCTCAGCCGCTCCGTATCCATGCCGGCGATGTCCGCCGGCGATGCGCCGTAGAGCGTGCGCATCATGCCGCCTCGATCTTCGACTTCAGATGTCGTGAGCCTTCCGTCAGGCACAGGATGGCCAGCGCCTGCCCGTAGCCCGTCGGGTGGATCGGAATATCGCGGTAGAATTGCAGATCGTGACCCATGCGCGTGCCGTAGGACACGTTCGCAACCACACCTTTGTCATCGATGTTGGCCACCACCGCGTCCAGGGCGCGCAGGCCCGCCGCACGACACGCCGCAGGCCCGATTCCAAGCCGCGCAGCCTTCATCAGTCCGTAGCCGAAGCCGGCCGTGGCAGAGATTTCCTCATAGGAGCTCGGATCGTCGAGCAAGGTATGCCAAGCGCCCGACCCGGCCTGCAGCTTGAGCAGGGCTTCTATCTGCGTCTCCAGCACGCCGAGCAGGTAGGCCCGCACCGGAGGCGATATCTCGGCGAACTCCACTAGGTCGAGGATGCCCACCGTGATCCAGGCATTGCCCCTACCCCAAAGCGCGCGGGCGAAATTGTGCCGGCCTTCGAACGTCCAGCCGTGGAACCACAGCCCCGACGCCGGATCGGCTAGATAGCGGGCGTGGACGAGAAACTGCCGTTCCGCCTCCTCGACGAAGCGACGCTGGCCGGCGGCCTGGCCGTAGGACGCGAGAAACAGCGCCACCATGAACAGCGTGTCGTCCCACAATTCGTCGTCGTTGACCCTGTCCGAAACATTGTGCTGGAAGCCGCCTTCGGGGGCCCGCGGCATGGCGGTGACCACCTGCTCGGCCCAGTCGCGCAAGACCGACTCGAAGCGCGGCTGGCGCCGGCGGCGCCAAAGCTCGCTCAACGCCAACAGAGGCGCGGTGGTATTGACGTTCATCGCAGGCAGCCCGGCCGCGATGCGCCGGTCGTACCAGGCCTCGATCGTTTGCAGCAGCCGCTCGTCGCCGGTCTGCGCCCACAGCCGGACTAGCCCGTAGAGCCCGACGCCTTGCGGCCATTCCCAGCTGTCGAAGCTGACATAGTCGCCCGGCGTCCCGTCGAGGTTGGGCTCATCGAACCGCCCGTCATGGCGCAAGCCGGTCATGCCGGCCACGAGGCTCGCAAGCGCGGAATTCAGGCGTTCGGCCGAAAGCGGCATCACTCCTCCCGTTTCTCCAGCCTCACGCGAACTGTTCCACAGGGATTTTTCTTGCGCAACATGAAATTTTTTTGCAGAATTTTTGGACGATTTTGCCAGAGGCGCGGGAACCTATGACGATCCAGGGCAAGCGCGGCCGCCCCAGCCGCCGTGTTCGACTGGAAGAGATCGCGGCGCGGTGCGGCGTTTCCGTGAGCACCGCCTCCCGCGCGCTGAGCGGCGTCGGCGGCGTCAAGGATGAGCTTCGCGCCACGATCATCGAGACGGCGAAGTCGATGAACTACGCCATCCCGGCCTCGGTTGCCGGCCGCAAGGTCATCCTGGCTGCAAGCAGCGTGGCGATGGTCGACAGCGCCCGCAGCCAGTTCACCTATCACGTCCTCGACGGGCTCAACGAACGCGCCCGGCTGCTGGGCGTCGAGCTGGTGACCCGGCCGGTCGCGACGCCCGAGGACGAAATCGCCCTCCTGCGCGAATCCGAACACGATGACAGCGTCGCCGGCTGTCTCTTCCTGACGCTGGACGATGCTGACGTGCTGACGCTGACGGCCGGCTTTTCCAAGCCGATCGTGCTCGTCAACGGCGACGATCCCTCGATGCGCCATTCGAGCGTGACGCCCTGCAACCGCTCCGCCGCCATGCTCGCTGGGCGACACCTCATCGGTCTTGGCCACCGCCGCATCCTGTTCCTGATGCGGCGCGGTCGGCGCACGATCGAGCGCCGTTATGAGGGCTGGCGCGACGCGCTGACGGTGGGCGGCATCACCGGCTTCGACGACCTGGTAGTCGAGGTTGAGGACTGGCTTCCGGAGCTTGCAAGCAAGGCCGTCACCGACCGCATCGCGGATCGCGGCCTCGATTTCACGGCAGTGCTGACGGCGGGCGACAGCCTGGCCTTCGGTGCCATCGCCGGCATCCAGGAGGCCGGATATTCGGTGCCGGCCGATGTCTCGGTCGTCGGCATGGACGACCTGCCGCAGGCAGCCTTCTGCAACCCGCCGTTGACGGCGATGCATATTCCCATGCGCGAGATTGGCTCGGCAGCGCTCAGCCTGTTGCTCGACGACATGGCCCACTCGGCGCTGCCGCCGCGCCGCGTCGAGCTCGCCTGCCACCTGGTGTTGCGCCAGTCGACCGCACCAGCACTGGACGGCGCCGGGCGTCATCATCCCTCGCCTTGAGGTCGGGACTTGCCGCCAGCAAAGAGCAGTGGCAGACCTTCCTGCGTCTCCAGTTCAAGAACGCGCCCAAGCAGGATCATATGGTCGCCCGCCGGGAAGCGGTCGGCGACGCTGCATTCGAACCGCGCCAGCGCCCGCGGCAGCAGCGGCACGCCGTGCCCGTTCCAGGTCAGCTCGAGACCGGCAAAATCGGTCCCTGATTTCGAAAAGCGCCAGCAAAGCTCGATCTGATCGTCCGCCAGCACGTGAATGGCGTAATGCGCCGCATTGGCGAAGGCGTCGAACCGGCGCGATTGGCGGCCGATCGACCAGAGCACCAACGGCGGATCGAGCGAGACGGACGAGAAGCTGTTGGCGGTGATGGCAACCGGGCCGTCGGCGGTGCCGGTGGTGACGACCGTAACACCGGTGGCGAAGCGCCCGAATGCATTGCGCAACAGACGCGGGTCGCACACGAAATGCTCCATCAGTGGCGCTCCCCTCTTCCCAATGGTGTTGCCGGAACCCGGTCCGGCACACGCCCGTAGGCATGCGGCAACGAGCACGTCTTGAGCTGAGGAAGCACCTTGGTGCCGAAATGCCGCGCTTCGTCGAGATGCGGATAGCCGGAGAAGATGAAGGCTCGGATGCCCATCTTCATATACGCCTCGATCTCCGACAGCACCTGATCGGCTGAGCCCACCAGCGCCGCGCCGCAGCCCGAGCGCGCCCGCCCTACGCCTGTCCATAGATGCGGCTCGACATAGCCTTCCGCATCGGCGATTTCGCGGGCCTTGGCCTGGTGCGACACGCCAAGCGATCGGGCATCGAGCGCCCGTTCGCGGATTGCCCTGCCCTGCTCGTCATCCAGCTTGGAAACCAGCTCGCGGGCATACTCCTTCGCTTCGGCCTCGGTGTCGCGCACGATCATGTGGACACGCAATCCGTAGTCGAGGGTGCGCCCATGACGCGCGGCCCGCGCGTGCACCGATTTCATGCGGCCGGCGAGTTCCTCCTTCGTCTCCGGCCACATCAGGTAGACGTCGCACTGTTCGGCGCAAAGATCGAGCGCATCGGGCGAATAGCCGCCGAAATAGAGCAGCGGCCCTCCATTCTGCTGGTAGGGCTTTGCCGGCGCCGTCGGGACGCCTTTGAAACGATAGACCTCGCCCTCGAAATCGATCGTATCTTGGGTCCAGGCCTGGCGCAGGATTTGCACCACCTCGCGCGAGCGCTGGTAGCGGTAGGCGCTGTCGGCCGTCTCGCCAGGAAAGTCCGACGAGATGATGTTCACGGTCAGCCGGCCTTCAAGCATATGGTCCAGCGTCGCGATGGTGCGTGCAAGCATGATCGGCTGCATCTCGCCGCAACGCACGGCCGCGAGCAGATTGATCCTCGAGGTGATCGGCGCGCAGCCGGCGGCGAAGCTCAACGTGTCCTGCCCGACCTGATAGGACGACGGACATAGGATGTTGCGGAAGCCGAGCTCCTCGGAGGTCCTCACGATCTCGGAGCAGTGCGCCCAGTTCGAGCGCAGTGCGCCGTCGGGCACGCCGAGATAGCGATAGTCGTCCGAACAGAGCGCGGCGAACCAGGCGACCTCAACCGCATCCAGATCCGGCGAGGTAATGGGGACGACAGTCATTGCCCGTCCTTCAAGAGCTCGTTGCGTTGGCGACGAATGGGGCTTGCGTAGCATCCGATTTGATGTAGATCAATACTGTATCAATTTCTGGGGCAGCGGGAAAAGGCAGACATGCAGCTAACGAGGGCCGAGCGCGGCCACCGATCCAGCCAGATGCGCGGTCCTCTACCCGTGCATTTGCAAGTCAGTGAGATGCTGATCCGCGAAATCGCTGCCGGACGGCTGGGCGACGGGGCGCGGCTTCCGCCGGAACGCGAGATGGCCGCGAGCCTCGGGATTGCCGTCGGTACGCTGAGGCGCGCGCTGGCCGACCTCACTGAAAACGGCCTGCTCGACCGCATCCAGGGATCGGGCAACTATGTGCGGGCGCGCGGCGACCTGCTCGGGGTCTACGCGCTCTTTCGGCTGGAGCGCATCGACGGCGGCGGACTCCCGACCGCCGAGGTGCTGTCGGTCGAACGGCTACCCAAGCCGTCCGATCTGCCGGAGTTCGGCAGCGCCCTTGATGCCTACCGCATCCGTCGGCTGCGTCGGCTCGACGGCGAACCGGCAGCGGCCGAGGAGATCTGGCTCGATGCCAGCCGAGCCGAGCGGCTCGAGCGCGATGACCTGTCGGAATCGCTCTATCTCCACTACCGGCTGGCCCTCGGCTTTTCGATCGTTCGCGCCGAGGATCGTGTCGGCGTCGCGCCCGCCCCGGACTGGACCCCGGCCGATTTCAGACCTCGGCCGGGCGAGGTCGTGGGGTTCATCGAACGCATTGCCTGGGCCGGGGACGGAGACAGTGTGGAATACTCCCGCAGTTGGTTCGATCCGGAGGCGGCGCGTTACGTGACTCGTTTCAAATAAGAGCTGGAAGGAAGGCGCCGAGTGACCAAATCATCGATCGGCTACGGCATTGTCGGCTGCGGCATGATGGGCCAGGAGCACATCCGCAACATCGCGCTGTTGCCTGACGCGCATGTGGCCGCCATCTTCGAGCCCGACCCTGGCATGATGGCAGCGTCATTGGGCCTGGCGCCGGATGCACGACCGGCGGTGTCCATCGCCGAATTGTTGGCCACGGAAGGGGTCGACTGCGTTCTGATCGCCAGCCCCAACCATCGCCACCTCAGCCAGTTGGAGGAGATCGCCGTGCAGCGGCCGCTGCCGGTCCTGGTGGAAAAACCGCTTTTCACCGCCGCCGACGACGAGACGCGCATCGCGGCGCTGAAGGCAAGGCTTCCGCTGGTGTGGGTGGCGATGGAATACCGCTACATGCCGCCTGTCGCCGCTTTCGTCGAACAGGCCGGCGGCGTCACCGGCGGCATTCGCATGCTGACCATTCGCGAGCACCGTTTTCCCTTCCTGGCCAAGGTCGGCGACTGGAACCGTTTCAACCGCAATACCGGCGGCACTTTCGTGGAAAAGTGCTGCCACTTCTTCGACCTGATGCGGCTGATCCTCAGATCCGATCCTGTCCGCGTGATGGCGAGCGCGGGACAGGCCATAAACCATCTTGACGAATGTTATGGCGACGAGACGCCGGATATTTTCGACCATGGCTATGTGCTGGTCGATTTCGCGAGCGGTGCGCGCGCCATGCTGGAGTTGTGCATGTTTGCCGAGGGCAGTCGCTATCAGGAGGAAATCTGTGCGATCGGCGGCAGCGGCAAGATCGAATGCCGGGTTCCCGGACCGAGTCGCTTCTGGCCGCGGCATCTGGGCGTCGCGCCCGTGCCGGAGCTGATCGTCAGTCCGCGCAATCCGTCTGGGCCGCGCCTGCTGGAGATTCCGGTCGATGCCCGGTTGCTCGAGGCAGGCGATCACAATGGCTCGACGTATTTCGAGCACGTTCGCTTTGTCGCCGCAGTGCGAGGGCAAGGCAATGTTGAGGTGACCTTGCAAGACGGCTGGTGGGCCGTCGTCATGGGCCTCGCCGCCCAGCGATCAGCCTGCGAGGGCCGCGCTGTCGATCTCGCCAGTGAGTTCGCGATGCCGGAGTAGCCGACGGTCGCAGACTTTCAGTATCCGCCCATTGCTGACGTCCGCCTTGGTCAGGCTGCCATTTGCGTCAGCCAACCGTGCGGCCGAAAGTGAACCAGCCACTGTCCTGGCGTCAATGGCATGCGGGTCTTGTCCTGCCGGTCCAGCGGCAGAGCCAGCCTACGCGATCCTGATCCTTACGGCGTACATGAGACGCACAGCGGAATGGCACCCTGGGGCCGTTTGCCGACTGGCGGGTTCCGGCGGCGTCGGAGGTTGCGTTAGGTCGCTTCGCTCGGCCTTATGGAAGTTCGATCTCGCCGTCCACCACGTGGCTGAGGCCGGTGCCTTCTGCAGTCAGCGTCATGCGCACCTTCAACTTCTTCTTGCCGCCGATTTGCCCGTCGCGCACCGTCTCCTCGATCTTGCGCTGGGAGGTGACGCCGACTTCCTTCAGGAACTTGCGGATCGACATGTTGAAGGCGTCTTCGCTCATGGCGGAACTCCTCTGTGTCCGGAAGGGATTGTAAGAGAAGGCAAGGGATCAAGGAAACAGGACGGTGACGCGCGGTTCCATAAAAATAGTCCGAGTCCGAAGGAAGGAGCGTCGGGCTCCTTGAACTTGATCGACCCTTGGCAGGATGAGTGGAACCGATCGACGTCTTACAAAGTGCAGCAGGATTTGTCCGCCTCTTTCGTCATTAGATAGAGCACGTGCGCAACCTGACCGGCAGTGTGTACGGTCGCCGCAGCGCTATTGGGACGAAGACTTTCCTGAGTGGAGTGCGCAGCAACACGAGTTCGCGGCGGCGTGGTGGCGCCAAGCGAAGTGGGTCGCGTCGCGCTCATTGACGGGCCACAACTCAACATCGACAGTCGTCGCCGGAGGATTTCGCTATGTCAGTTAAAGCTCTGCCGGTTACCCCTGCGCCGCCGCATTCGCCACGACAAACACCGCGTAGAGCGACTGCCGCGCCGTGATGAACAGACGGTTGCGCTTGGCGCCGCCGAAGGTGAGGTTCGCCACCGTCTCCGGAATGCGGATCTTGCCGATCAGCGTGCCGTCGGGATCGAAGCAGTGGACGCCGTCACCGGCGCCCGCCCAGATGCGGCCGGCTGTGTCCACGCGGAACCCGTCGAACAGGCCGGCCGAGCAAGTTGCCAAAACGCCGAGATCCTTGAGCACCGCGCCCTCGATAGCGAACTTGCGGATGTGCCGCGGCCCACCCTTCTGGTGCGTCACACCGGTATCGCCGACATAAAGGATGCTCTCATCCGGGGAGAAGGCGAGGCCGTTGGGCTTCGCCATGGTCGAGACGACGCGCGCCACCTCGCCTGTGTCGGGGTCGGCGCTATAGACGTGGCAGCCCTCGATCTCCTGCTGGGCGCGGTCACCCTCATAGTCAGTCGCGATGCCGTAGGGCGGATCGGAAAACCACACAGTGCCGTCCGAGCGCACCACCACGTCGTTCGGCGAGTTGAGCCGCTTGTCCTCGAACCGGTCGGCGATGACCGCGATCGATCCGTTGTGCTCGGTGCGCGTGACGCGCCGCGCCCGGTGCTCGCAGGTGACCAGCCGCCCCTCGGTGTCGACGGTGTTGCCATTGGCGTTGTTGGACGGTGAGCGAAAGACCGAGACCACGCCGTTGGTGTCGTCGTAGCGCATGATCCGGTCGTTCGGGATATCCGAGAAGACGAGGTAGCGGCCGGCAGCGAACCACGCCGGCCCCTCCAGCCAGCGTCCGCCCGTCCACAGCCGCTCGACCGCGACATGGCCGACGAAACAGCTTTCGAAGCGCTCGTCGAGGACCTCGAAACCGGCGCCTTCGATATCTCCGAACATGCGTCATCCTCCCACGAATTCGGACCATCGATAGCCTTCGCGGTGAGCCATTTTCAAGACTTGACCTGCAAAAATGTTAGCGATAACATCGTTGGCAATTCAGTCCGTTCGTTTGGCTTGGGAGGGCCATAGATGCGGCCCAAGCTCATCGAATTCATCGACATCTCCAAGCGCTTCGGCGGCACCTTTGCGCTGAAGTCGGTCTCGCTCGACATCCACGAGGGCGAGATTGTCGCGCTGCTCGGCGAGAACGGCGCCGGCAAGTCGACGCTGATCAAGACGCTCGCTGGCATTCACAGGCGCGATCAGGGCACGATCCTGTTTCGCGGCGAGGACTATCACCACCGCCCGCCCCGCCCCAACCAGCCGCAGAAGGTCGCCTTCATCCATCAGGATCTCGGCCTCATCGAATGGATGACGGTGGCCGAGAATGTCGGCATGGCGCAGGGATTTTCGCGCCGCTCCGGCCTGATCGACTGGCGCGACACCGAGCGCCGGGCAGAGCGCGCGCTGGCGCTTGTCGGCTGCGCCTTCGATCCGGCGACGCGCGTGCAGGACCTCTCCCGCACGGAAAAGTCGCTGGTGGCCATTGCCCGCGCTTTGGCAACCGAAGCTGACGTGCTGGTGCTCGACGAGCCGACCGCGAGCCTGCCGGCGGACGAGGTCGAGCGCCTTTTCGAGGCGCTGCGGCCGCTGCGCGAGCGCGGCGTCGGCATGATCTATGTCTCGCACCGGCTGGACGAGGTGTTCCGCATCGCCGACCGGGTCGCCGTCATGCGCGATGGCCGCATGGTGGCGGTCAAGCCGGTCGCCGAGACCACGCCACAGGAACTGGTCGACCTCATCGTCGGCCGTCCGGCGCATCAGATGTTCGCCAAGTCGCGATGGCAGGACGGACCGGAGCGGCTCAAGGTGGAGAACCTCACCTGCGGCAGCGTCGGCCCGGTGAGCTTCGATGCGCGGTCCGGCGAGCTGCTGGGATTGGTCGGCCTGCGCGGCGCTGGACAGGAAGCCGTCGGCCGCGCGCTGTTCGGCGCCGAGCGTTTCGATGGCCTGGTCTCGCTCGACGGCAAGCGCCTCGATCTCTCCGCGGTCGGAACCGCGCTTGCTGCCGGCGTCGGGCTGATAGCGCGCGACCGTACCGAGGAATCGGTCGCCTTGTCGCTTTCCGTGCGCGAGAACATGTATCTCAACCCGTCTGCCGTCGGCCGCGGGCTGTTCTCCTTCATGAAGCCGGCACGGGAGAGCGAACTGACGCGCGAGCTCGGCACGCGGCTGGGCTTGAAGCCCAACGATCCGCATCTGCCGATCGAGGCGCTCTCCGGCGGCAACCAGCAGAAGGTCGTCGTCGGCCGCTGGCTGGCGTCAGGCCGCAAGCTCTTGATCGCCGAGGATCCGACCGCCGGCGTCGATGTCGGCGCCAAGGCGGAGATCTACCGGCTGATCGCCGCGGCCGTGGAGGCCGGGCTGGCGGTCATCGTCGTCTCCACCGATTTCGAGGAGGTCGCCCATATCTGCCACCGCGCCCTCGTCTTCTCGCATAACCGCATCGTGCGCGAGCTTGCCGGCGATGCCCTGACGACGGCGGCGCTGATCCGAGCCGCCTCCGTGTCCGAAGCCGCCTGAGGAGAAGCCATGAACTCGATCAAATCGACGGCGCTGGAGCCGACCCGCTCGGAACTTTCCGGCCTGAGCTCCGGCCAGAAGGCGGCACGCTACCTGCCGGTCTATGGCCTGCCGATCCTGACGCTGCTCCTGATCCTGCTCTTCTCGCTGCTTCTGCCGCGGACGTTCCCGACGCTGCTCAATCTGCGCTCGATCGTCTCCGACAAGGCAATAATCGCGATATTGTCGCTGGCCGCGATGATCCCCATGGCAGCTGGCCGCATCGACCTGACGGTTGGTTACGGCATCGTGCTGTGGCATGTCTTGGCCATCAGCCTGCAGACCGCCTTCGGCGTCCCGTGGCCCATTGCGGTGCTGATCGTTATCCTGCTCGGCGTCGTCACCGGCTTCATCAACGGATTGCTGGTCGAAGTGGCGCGTATCGATTCCTTCATCGCCACGCTCGGCACCGGCACCGTGCTCTATGCTTTAGCCATGTGGTACACGGGCGGCCGCCAGGTCGTCGGCATGCTTCCCGGCGGCTTCCTCTCCCTCAACGGCACTATGCTGTTCGGCCTGCCGATCACCGGCTACTACGTGGTCGTCCTGGCGCTCGTGATGTGGCTGGTGCTCGAATACCTTCCGATCGGCCGTTACCTTTACGCCATCGGCGCCAACCCGAAGGCGGCGGCGCTCAACGGCATTCCGGTGCAGAAATTCGTCATGGGCGCCTTCGTCGCCTCCGGCGCGCTCACCGCGCTTGGCGGCGTGCTGCTCGCCTCGAAGCTCAGGATCGGCCAGGCCAGCGTCGGTCTCGAATATCTGTTGCCGGCGCTGGTCGGCGCCTTCCTCGGATCGACCACCATCAAGCCCGGCCGCGTCAATGTCTGGGGCACGATCGTCGGCGTCGTCATCCTCGCCGTCGGCATTTCCGGCATCCAGCAGTTCGGTGGCTCGTTCTGGGTCGAGCCGTTCTTCAACGGCGTCACCTTGCTCGTGGCGATCGGCATCGCCGGCTACGCGCAGCGCCGCCGCGGCGCTGTCGTGCCGCCGCCATCCACCGGCCAATCACCCGCCCACCAACCAACAAAGAAAACCGACAATGCTTAATGGGAGAAGAAACATGCATCGCAGAACAGTCCTTCAGCTCGGCGTCGCCTGCCTGGCGCTCAGTATCGCCTCGACCGCCCTGGCCGACCCGATGGCCGACGCCAAGGCCGTCGTCGACAAATACGCCAGCAAGGTCGAGAAGTGGGACGGACCGACGACCGGACCGAAGGGCACAGCCGGCAAGACCATCGTCGTTCTCGGCGCCGACATGAAGAACGGCGGCATCCTCGGCGTGACCAAGGGTGTCGAGGAAGCCGCGGCGGCGCTTGGCTGGACGGTCAAGACACTTGACGGCGCCGGCTCGATCGGCGGCCGCACGGCGGCCTTCGGCCAAGCGCTGGCGCTCAATCCCGACGGCATCATCATCAACGGCTTCGACGCCGTCGAGCAGAAGCCGGCAATGGAGCAGGCCAAGGCGGCGAAGATCCCAATGGCCGCGTGGCATGCGGCACCGACAGTCGGCCCGATCGACGACCTCGGCATCATCGCCAACGTCTCGACCGATCCGATGGAGGTTTCGAAGGCGGCTGCCGACTGGGCCTTCGTCGACGCCAAGGGCAAGCCCGGCGTCATCATCTTCACAGATTCCACCTACCAGATCGCCATCGCCAAGGCGGACCGGATGAAGAAGGAGATCGAGGATCTCGGCGGCAAGGTGCTCGAATATGTCGACACGCCGATCGCCGAGACCTCGCAACGCATGCCGCAGCTCACCACCTCGCTGCTGCAGAAATACGGCGACGCCTGGACCCATTCGCTGGCCATCAACGACCTCTATTTCGACTTCATGGGCCCGTCGCTAGCGGCCGCCGGCAAGTCGGGCACCGACGCGCCGATCAACGTGGCGGCGGGCGACGGCTCGGAATCGGCCTACCAGCGCATCCGCTCCAGCCAGTTCCAGAAAGTGACGGTGGCCGAGCCGCTCAACCTGCAGGGCTGGCAGCTCGTCGACGAGCTCAACCGCGCCATGGCCGGCGAGAAATGGTCGGGCTACATCTCGCCGCTACATGTGGTGACGTCGGATAATGTCGAGTTTGACGGCGGCCCCGACAACCGCTTCGACCCGGGCAATGGCTACCGGGACGAATACAAGAAGATCTGGGGCAAATAGGTTAGACCGAACTCCGGACAAGCAGCAGAACAGCGGCCGGCGATCATCTCGTCGGCCGTTCGCATCCCTTTTTCAGGCGGTTTGCCGCACGATCACCGTCGGCGTCATGCCGACAACGATCCTTTCTTCGGCCGCGCGCCGGCCATTGAGCAGGTCGAGCACCAGCTCGGCGACACGGATGCCGATCTCATGCGCGCCGACATCGATCGTGGTAATCGGCGGCACCGACTGCTCGGCGAGGTCATAGGCGCCGAAGCCGGCAATCGCCACATCCTCGGGCACGCGGATGCCGCGCCGCACACATTCCATCAGCGCGCCGAAAGCGGACAGGTCCGACACGCACATCACCGCCTGGGTGTCCGGCCAGCGCGAGATCATCTCGACCATGGCGGCGGCGCCCTCGCGCATCGAGATCGGCGGCACGCCCGAGGCGATAACGCGGGAGGCGTCGAGGCCGCGATCCTGCAGCGCGGCGATGAAACCGCGCCGGCGGTCGAGGCCGCGTGTATCGCGCGAGGTGTCGCCGCCGATGAAGCCGAGCCGCGAGTAGCCGCGTCCGACGAAATGCTCGACCATCAGCCGCCCGGCATCGGCGTTGGAGAAGCCGACGACATGGCCGATCGGCTCGCTGGGCAGATCCCAGGTCTCCACCACCGGCACGCCAGCGTTGGCGAGCATCTTGCGGCAGCGCGGCGTGTGCCGGCCGCCGGTGACGATGATCGCTTCCGGCCGCCGCTGCAGCAATTGCCCCACGAGGCGCTCCTCTTCCTCGACATTGTAGTCGGTGAAGCCGAGCAGTATCTCCAGCCCGCTGTCGCGCAGGCCTTCGGTCATGCCGCGCACGGTATCGGCGAAATTGGCGTTGTTGATCGAGGGGATTGTCGCGGCCACGAATCCGGAGCGGCGCGAGGACAGATTGGCGGCGATGCTGTCGAAGACATAGCCGAGCTCTTCAGCGGCCTTGAGGATGCGGTCGCGCGTGTCCGCGCTGACCGAGGTATCGCGCTTGAATGCGCGCGAGACGGTCATCGTCGAGACGTTGGCGCGATGCGCGACATCGGCCATGGTCGGGCGTTTGGGCGAAGGCTGCATGGCCGTACGTTATCGATATCACTGCGGAATGCAACGCACTCCAACGCTCACCCGAAAGCGATCTGGACCTTCATTGCCCGGCTGCGGTCATTGGCGAGCTCGAAGCCGGAAAGCGCCTCGCCGAGCGCCACCGTATGAGTGATCAACGGCTTCACGTCGACCAGCCTCTTGCGCATCAGCTCGACCCCGACGGCGAATTCCGGGTGAAAGCGGAACGAGCCGTTGATCGACAGTTCCTTGGTGGTGACAGCCGACATCGGCAGCGCCATCTCGGCGCCGCCGAGGCCGAGCTGCACGATCGTGCCGCGCGGGCGCAGCGCCGCGATGCCTTGCGCCAGCGCCGCCGCCGCGCCCGAGCATTCATAGAGGATGTGGAACGTCCCCTTGTCGGCGAGATAGGGCGTAAGCCCTTCCGGATCGGTGCCGGTGTTGATCGTCTTGTCGGCGCCGGCGCGCAGCGCCATCGTCAGCGTGAAATCGGTGATGTCCACCGCGACGATCTCGGCAGCGCCCGCCCGCCGCGCGCTGAGGATCGACAAGAGGCCAATCGGTCCGCAGCCGGTGACCAGCACGCGTTTGCCCAGCATCTCGCCGGCGCGCCGCGTGGCGTGGAGGCAGACCGCCAGCGGTTCGGCCATCGCCGCCTCCCCGGCCGTCAGCCCGTCGGCCGGCGCGCATTGCAGCGCATCCGCCACCAGCATTTCGCGGAACGCACCCTGGATATGCGGAAACGGCATAGCGCTGCCGTAAAAGCGCATGTTGAGGCACTGATTGTGCATTCCTTCGCGGCAATAGCGGCAGCCGTAGCAGGGCCGCGACGGCGACACCGCGACCAGTTGCCCGCGCTCCAGCCCACTGACGCCGGAGCCAAGCTTCTCGACGACGCCGGACACTTCATGGCCGAGGATCATCGGCTCCTTCAGGCGCACCGTTCCGAAGCCGCCGTGATTATAGTAGTGCAGGTCGCTGCCACAGATCCCGCCGGCGGCGAGACGCACGAGCACCTGACCCTGGCCCGGCTCCTCAGCCGGACGATCCTCGATGCGCAGGTCTCTGGCGGCATGGATGACGATGGATTTCATGGCTGACCTCTTAGAGCACCGGCGTAAGAAGCGGCTGGCCGGCGAAATGGGCGGTAAGATTATCGCGCACCAGCTTGCCCATGGCCTTGCGGGTTTCGACGGTCCCCGACGCATGATGCGGCTGCAGCAGCACGTTATCGAGCGCGAGAAATCGCGGATTGAGCTTCGGCTCGCCCTCGAAGACATCGAGCGCGGCCGAGCCGAGCACCTTGTTCTCGAGCGCTTCGAGCAGCGCATCCTCGTCGATGTTGGACGCGCGCGAAATGTTGATCAGCATGCCCTCTTCGCCGAGGGCCGTGATCACCTTCCTGTTGACGATATGGTGCGTCGCGGCGGATGCGGCGAGCGTGACAAACAGGAAGTCGCAACGTCCGGCCAGCGCGACGGGATCGCCGATGAATTCCCAGTCCGGTGCGAAATCCTTCGGCGCGACGTCGCTGTAGGCGATGTCCATGCCGAAGCCGGCGAGACGCTTGGCCACCTCATAGCCGATGCGGCCGAGGCCGAGCACGCCGGCCCGACGGCCCCAGACACGCCGCTTGAGCGGATAAAGCCCTTTGGCCACCCAGCTGCCGTCGCGTACCCAGCGCTCGGCGCCGATCATGCCGCGCGACAGGCACAGCATCATGGCGACGCCGAGATCGGCGACGTCGTTGGTCAGGACGTCCGGTGTGTTGGTGACGCGCACGCCGCGCTCCCGGCATGCCGCGAGATCGACTGCGTCAAAACCGACGCCATAGACCGACACCACCTCGAGCGAAGGGCAGGCCTCGATCATGGCGCGGTTCGCGCCGAGCTCGCCGCGTGTGGCGATGCCGCGCACCTGCGGTCCGATCTCGGCG
The DNA here is from genome assembly GCF_006440615.1 of Mesorhizobium sp. B2-6-2. NCBI lineage: Bacteria > Pseudomonadati > Pseudomonadota > Alphaproteobacteria > Hyphomicrobiales > Phyllobacteriaceae > Mesorhizobium > Mesorhizobium sp. B2-6-2. Next base: position 230,161 of record NZ_VFUG01000004.1, read on the forward strand.
AGGAACGCCGTCTTGTCTTCGGCGGCGAAATAGCGGTGCACCGTGAAGGCTTCGTTGAGCGGCTCCTCGTCCCACGCGGGATAGGGTCCAACCTGAAGGATGTGAGGCCGCTGCATCGGTATTCGCTCCACTTGACTTGACAGATTATGTTATCGATAACATAAGGCGCGCAGCCACAAGAGGCAATCGGGAAAATGTCGTCCAATCTATTCGATCTCAGCGGGCGCACCGCGCTCGTAACCGGCTCCTCGCAGGGCATCGGACTTGCCTTGGCCAAAGGCTTGGCCGAAGCCGGCGCCAAGGTGGTCCTCAATGGCCGCGATGAGGCAAAGCTCACGGCCGTTGCCAGTCAGCTTCCGGGCGCGGCGACGCTTGCCTTCGACGCGACCGACCATGACAAGGTCCGGGCCGCCGTCGACGCTTTCGAGCTTGCCGGCACGCCAATCGACATCCTCGTCAACAATGCCGGCATGCAGTTTCGCACGCCGCTCGAGGATTTTCCCGCCGAGGCGTTCGAACGCCTGTTGCAGACCAATGTCGCCAGCGTCTTCCATGTCGGCCAGGCGGTGGCCCGGCACATGATCAAGCGCGGCCGTGGCAAGATCATCAACATCGCCAGCGTGCAGACGGCACTCGCCCGGCCGGGCATAGCGCCCTACACGGCGACCAAGGGCGCGGTCGGCAACCTGACCAAGGGCATGGCGACCGACTGGGCAAAACATGGCTTGCAATGCAATGCGATCGCGCCGGGCTATTTCGACACGCCGCTCAACGCGGCACTCGTCGCCGACCCGGCCTTTAGCGACTGGCTCGAAAAGCGCACGCCGGCCGGCCGCTGGGGCAAGGTCGAGGAACTGGTCGGCGCCTGCGTCTTCTTGGCCGCCGACGCGTCATCCTTTGTCAACGGACACATTCTCTATGTCGATGGCGGCATCACAGCTTCGATCTGACGGGCCGCCGCGCATGGTGGTCATGGGCGTTACCGGTTCGGGCAAGACGACGATCGGCGAGGCGCTCGCCCGCGCGATCGCGGCGACATTCATAGACGGCGACAAGCTGCACCCTGAGGTCAACATCGCCAAGATGAGCGCCGGCATTGCGCTGGAAGATGCCGATCGGTGGCCGTGGCTGGCCAAGGTCGGCGAAATGCTGCGGCTAGCGCCCGCGCCGGTGATCGTCGGCTGCTCGGCGCTGAAGCGCGCCTATCGCGATTTCATCACCGAGCAGGCGGGTGCGCCGGTGCTGTTCATCCATCTCGACGGCTCGCGCGAGCTGATCTCGAAGCGCATGCATGAGCGCACCGGCCACTTCATGCCTACCAGCCTTCTCGACAGTCAGTTCGCGACACTGGAAGTTCCGGGCAAGGATGAGAATGCGATGGCGGTGGCAATCGACGCGCCGCTCGATGAGATTGTCGCGGATATAACAACGAAATTCGGGGAGCTATCGTCATGAACCACAAAGTATCATTGATTGGCGCCGGCGCCATGGGCGGGGCGATCGGCGAGCGCCTGCTTGCCACCGGCAATCGCCTCGCCGTGTTCGATCTCGACAAGGCCAAGGTGGAGGCGCTGGTCGCCAGGGGCGCGACCGCCATGGCGAGCGCGGCCGAGGCCGCCGGCGCGTCCGACTACGTGATCCTCAGCCTCAATTCGGCGGCGATCGTGCGCCGCGCCGTGTTCGGCGATGCCGGCGTGGCGGCTGGGGCGAAGCCCGGCACGCTGATCATCGACATGTCGTCCATCGACCCCGACGCGACGCGCCAACTCGCCGCCGACGCCAGCGAGAAGGGTTTGCGCTGGGTCGACAGTCCGCTGTCCGGCGGCGCGCCCAAGGCGCTGACTGGAGAATTGACGCTTATGGCCGGCGGCGAAGCCGAGGATGTGGCCGACGCCCACAAGGTGCTGCGCCACGTCGCCACCAACTACACGCATATGGGCCCGGCCGGGGCCGGCCAGACGACCAAGCTGATCAACCAGGTGCTATGCGCGCTGAACTTCATGGCCGTCGCCGAAGCGACCAAGCTGGCGCTCGACGCCGGCGTCGACGCGCTCAAGATCCCGCAGGCGCTGAAAGGCGGCCGCGCCGACAGCGCCATCCTGCAGGAATACCTGCCGCGCTTCGCCACTCGCGACTACCGGCGAACCGGCCGCATCGACAACATGGTGAAGGACCTCAACGCCGCCCAGGACCTGGCGCGGCGCACGCACACCGCAATGCCGCTGACGGCGGTCTGCGCCGAGGTGCACCGGCTATTGACGGCCGCAGGGCTGGGCGGCGAGGACCAGGCCGCACTGATGGAATTTTTCCAACGCAAGGATGAGGAACCGAGCAGATGATCACACGCTATGCGTTGTTTGAAGGCAAAGTGAAGGAAGGTCGGATCGAAGCGTTCCGCAAGGACGTGATTGAGACGGTTCTGCCGAAGTGGAAGGCCTTCCCGGGCGCGCTCGACGTTCGAGTCAGCTTCGCGGAAAAACGCGACGATGGTGCGCCTGAATTTCCGATGATCCTGGCGATCAACTACCCAGATATGGCGGCCGTCGATGCGGCTTTGGCCAGCCCCGTACGCGCTGAATCGCGTGCCGCGACAGAGGCAGTGTTGTCCAGGTACTTCGAGGGTCGCATTCACCACCACGTCACCATCGCCAACGAGTTTTCATTGGCTGAAGATTGACGAATATCAGGACGAAGATTCGGAACTTATCAGCGCTCGAGTCGAGAAAACGGGTTTGCCGCTATGTGACCTTAAGTTCACTGATAAGCCGCGGAGATAGCCGCTAGGAGCCATGGTAACCTGCTTTTCGAAGGAGTCCATGATCGTGGGCCAAGGAAACGCTCGGATGATGATCCTAGTGCCTCGGTTCATCCCAAGTTGTCCAAGCGTCTTGATCTCAAGCTCTGCGCGCCTAGGATTTTGACACCGGTCGGCTGCGCATGCGGGCGACAGTCTCGCGTTCGGCCCGTTTGCATGCCTGCGGGGGTAGTCCACGCAGGATAAGTTCGCTGTCGGCCACGACGAGCCGACCGATTTCCAAGAAGCTCTCTGGCATGCCGCCGCTCCGATGACTGGAGAGGATGACTCCCTCGAGATGCCGGAGTGCGGAATCCCGAGACAACGGCTCAACCGGAAAGACATCTATGCCAGCACGCACATGGCCGCTCCGGACAGATGCTTCGAGAGATTCGAAGTCGATGATGCCAGCACGGCTCATGACCAGCAGCACTGACCCGCGTTGCATCAAATCCAATTCGCGTTTGCCGATAGAACCTTGGTTTTCGCTGGTCGAACTGGCGAATAGAAACACGACGCGCGACAGACGGAACACGTCATCCAGATCGGACGGAATGCAATCTTGTTCACGCACGCGCCGCTCCGACAGCCATGGATCGAATACGCGAACCTCGCAACGAAAGGGCATCAGCATCCTGCGTAGCGCGCTTCCAAGGTCACCCAACCCGACGATACCCACTTTTGTCCCGGTCAACAGGAAGCTGCCCCCATTACTCTCAAGGCCCCACTTCTCCGACTTGGAGCGGAACGCCTCGTGAGTCGAGGTAATCTCCCGACAGAGATCGAGCGCCATGCCGAGCGCCGTCTCGGCGACGGAGGTGGCGTAGACCGGGCTCGTGTTGAGAACGTGGATGCCGTGCTGGAAACACCACCCATAGTCTATGTTGGGCAGAAAATTGCCTTCGACGTTGAAGATCGCCTTCAACTTGCCCATACCGGCAAGACGCTCGGCAGGTAGGTCGATCTGACCGATGACGATCGCAGCCCGGGCCAAAGCGGCATCGAGTTCCTGGTTGGAAAGGTGCTGGCCGTCAGCGTGCACGCGCACAGTGCCCAACTGCTTCAATCGCGCCATGGCCTCCGGCTCGAAGATCATTGCGAGCGTGCGGGGTTCGGGATCGGCGATGAGGATGAGAGGTCCTTCCGGCATGACTGTCACAGCCCGCAGTCCACCCAATCGCCGGTCGCATTGGACCGTACCGCCGCCTCCACGAACTTAACGCCCTTGGCGCCGTCGACGACAGTGGGATAGGCAAGCAGTCCCTCCGGCACAGTCCTGCCGGTGCGTCGCGCATCAACGGCGACGGCCAGTTCGGTGTAGAGGTTCGCCCAAGCGTCGGTGAGAGCCTCCGGATGACCGCGCGGCATGCGTACGAACCGTACCGCGGCGGGCAACATGCCGGCGCCGTAGCCACGGCCTATGATCTGCATCGGCGAATCCTGCGGCGTGAATGACAGAAATTCCGGGTTCTCCTGGTTCCATTCCAGTCCAGCCAATGTACCAAAGACACGCAATCGGAGCCCGCATTGAGTCCCCGCCGCTGCCTGCGACACCATCAAGGTGCCCGGCACACCGCCCTCGAAACGCAAGTGCATGAAGGCCGTGTCCTCAAGCGCTTTCGGCTTGCCTGCAACGTGGAAGAGCGCCCTGACCAGCTCGATGTCCCTGCCCGTCGCAAAAGAAGCCAGGTGGGCCGCATGAGTGCCGATGTCACCGACGGTGAATGCATTACCAACCTTGGCTGGATCGAGCCGCCACGGAGGGGTACCATCTTCGTCGGTTAGGTTGAGCGCCCATTCCTGGAAATACTCGACATGGACCTGGCGTATCTCGCCCAGCATGCCGGCGCGGATCATTTCACGCGCCTGGCGCACCATGACATGCGAGGCGTAGGCATAGGTCACGCCGAAAACCAGACCGGTATCCCGCTGCCGCCGCACAAGATCGCGTGCATCGGCAAGCGTGGTCGTCAGCGGTTTATCGGAAATCACATCGATGCCCGCATCCATAAAGCCCGCCGCCACCGGATGATGAAGATGGTTAGGAGTCGTTATCACAACGGCATCGATCCCGTCCGAACGGCCGGCCTCGCGTGCTGCCATTTCCCGGAAATCCGTGTAGATGCGGTCTTCGGCAAGCATCCATTTGCGACCGGAATCTTTGGCGCGCAAGGGATTGGAGGACAAGGCGCCAGCTACGATCTGCCAGCGCTTTGAAAGCAGCGCGCCATTGGCGTGAACCTCGCCGATGAACGCGCCTTGGCCGCCGCCTACGAAACCCAGGCGAAGCATGCGCGATGGCAGAGGGAAACCAGTGTCTCGTGGATTTTCGGTCATCGCGTATGCTCCAACGGTCGTCCGGACGAACAATGGCGGCTCTTGACGGCACAAGAGCCGCCGCCGTGTTTCACTTGTACTGTTCGGCGTTCTCCTTGGTGACCAGAACCGTGCCCGGATCAGTCACCATGGGGACCTGCTTGCCGGCCTTGAGGTCGACTAGCGCCTGGATGCCGAGCGCCGCCATCTTCTTTGGCGCCTGCGCCACCGACGCCGTCAGCTCTCCCGCCAGGATCGAGTTCGCAGCATCCGGATTGGCGTCGTACCCGACCACCATGACGTCCTTCAACTTGGACGCAGCTTTGAGGGCCTCGACAGCGCCAAGCGCCATGTTGTCATTGGAGCCGAAGATGCCTTTTATGTTGGGATTGCCGGCCAGGATCGTTTCCGTAATCGACTGTCCTTTGGCCCGGTCCCAGTCGGCGGGCTGTGCCGCCACCACCTTCATGCCGCAGCCTTCGAGCGCCGCCTTGGCGCCATTGTAGCGGTCAGCGCCGTTCGTCGTGCTCATCACGCCCTGAAGAATGGCGACCTCGGAGCCGGCAGGCAGTTTCTTGCACATGAACTCGCCGCCGAGCTTCCCGCCTGCCAGATTGTCGGTGCCGATGAAGGGAATCTTGTTGGTGCCGGCGCCGTCCACGAAGACCACATTGATGCCGGCGGTCTTGGCTTCATCGACCACCGGAGCCAGAGCCGCCGGATCGGTGGGCGCCAGCGCTATCCCGGCAACCTTCTGCGCGATCAAATCCTCGATCTGGCTGATCTGGGCCTGTACGTCGGTTTCACTGGGCGGCGAGACGACCTGGACGTCGACCCCAAGTTCTTTGCCCTTGGCTTTCGCGCCTTCCTCGAAGGCGGCCCAGTATGGATTGCCGGCCGCCGGTCCTTTCATGCTGACGACATAAGTATCAGCGTATGCCGACGCGATCATCGCGCCCAAAGCAATGCCTGCAAGCAATATTTTTCGCATGGATAACCTCCCGGGTTTTTTGTAGGTCTCGCTCGAATATTCACCGGGGACGTGGAGACGACCGTCACCGGAATCGCGAACCGTCAGGTTCGGATGGCCGCCTTTCTCCGCACAACATCGATGTAGACGGCGATGATGATGACGAAGCCAATGAGGATCATTTGCCAGAAGGCGCTGACATTGTTGATGTTGAGGCCGTTGCGCAGCAGCCCCATGATGAGGACGCCCGCAAGAACGCCGAGCACTGTGCCGCGCCCGCCGAAAAAGGAGGCGCCGCCGATGATGACGGCGGCGATCGCGTCGAGTTCGATGCCGATGCCGGCGTTCGGAAAGCCGCTGCCGGTGCGGCCGACGAGGAGCAACCCGGCAAGACCGGCGAAGAAACCGCAGATCATGTAAACGGCGGTCAGCACCCGATCGACATTGACGCCGGACACGCGCGCCGCGTGGGGGTTCCCGCCGATGGCGTAGATATGACGGCCGGTCGAGGTCCGATTAAGGAAAAGCCACAGCAGAACCGCACTGATGGCGACAACGACGAGGCTGACGGGCAGACCGGCCGGCGGATTGAAGATGCCAAGTCCCCAATATGAGACGCCCAGGTAGCGTAGTTCCGGCTGAAGTCCCGAAACGGGGGCGCCGCCGGTCAGAAGATAGGTAAGGCCGCGGCCGATGTTGAGCGTGCCCAGCGTCATAATGAAGGGATGAGGCAGCTTGAGCCAGGTCAGCCCAATGCCGTTGGCCCAGCCCACGGCAAGGCCCACGACCGGTCCGATGAGGCAGATTGGCCACGGAACGCCGACTCTGCTGGCCATAGCGATACAAACCATGGCGAGCGCCATGGTCGAACCAACCGACAGGTCGATACCGCCTGTGACGATGACGACCAGCATCCCGAGCGCCAGAAGCGCCAGCGAAGCGTTCTGCTTGAGGATGTTGGTCAGGTTCTCCGCCGAGAGGAAGACATTCGGCTTGATGACGGCGAGAATGGCCATCATGACCAGCACGATCAACACGATGCCGTAAGTCTCCATGAAATGGGCGATCTTCGGGTGGTACAGCGTGCTAGTGGACGCGGTCATGAGCGAGTCCCTCAGTGTGGTTCTTTGTGCCCATGATCCAGCCGATCACCTCGTTGCGGTTCGTGTCGGCGAGCTTGGCGTCGGCGAAGTTTGTGCCCTGGAAGAGTGCCATCACCCGGTCGCAGCAATAGAAGATGTCGTCCATACGATGCGAGATAACGATCACTGCAACGCCGTGCTCCTTTAGCGAGCGGATGAGGTCCAGAACCTTGCCGACCTCCTTGATGGCGAGCGCGGCCGTGGGCTCGTCCATGATGACGAGCTTGGCGTCGAAGGCGGTCGCCCGAGCGATCGCCACGGCCTGACGCTGCCCGCCGCTGAGATTTTCCGTCTGCTGGTCGATGGACTTGACGCTGATCTTGAGCCTGTCGAGATGCTCCCGCGCCATGGCGCGGGATCTCTCATGGTCGACGATGCGCAAAGGTCCGAACTTTCGGCCCGGTTCGCGACCCAGATAGATATTCTCGTAGATCGGCATGTTTCCGGCGAGTGCAAAGTCCTGGTAGACCATCTCGATACCAAGAAGCCGAGCCTCCTTCGGGCTGGAGAAATGCACCGGCCTCCCCTGGAATACGAGTTCGCCCTCGCTCGGCGTGTAGAGGCCGGAAAGGATTTTCATGAGCGTGGACTTGCCGGCTCCGTTGTCGCCGACGACACCCAGGACCTCACCGGCATCGACGTGGAAATTCACGCCACCCAGCGCTGTGATCGCGCCGAAATACTTTACGATGTTCTTGGCCTCCAGAAGCGGAAGCGGCTTTGCCTCGATAGGATCCAATGGTTTCCTCCTTCATGTCTTATGTCCGGAATCGATGGATCACTTTTCACTGCGGCATGAGGTTGAGCGATCGCGTAAAACACAGACGCGGGGCATCTTTGGCTCAGACCTTCCGTCAAGTGCTGTTCACGCTTCAGACCTCTACTGGCAGCCTGCCGCAGCCATCACGCGCAGTAATTCGTTATGTCCGACCTTCGTGATTTCGAGCGGCGGAGCCGAGGGCCGGCTCCTGTTCGGTTTCCGGGCGAACCAGCCCTCATACCTGGTTCCAGCCCGGCGTTTCACGATAGCCTCGAAGCTGACGAACACCCCGGAAAGAAGGGCGCCTTTTCGCCATCCAAAGGTGAACTGATTGGATAGCGCACGAGCGCCTGCCACAGTCAGCCGGGCCATGCCTGTCATGTGATCCTCCCAGGATGCTTTGAACCAAGCGTACGAAATGACTATTGACAAATCAATATCTATGCAATGATTATTGCAGAAATTCCCGAGGAGGAACCATGTCGTTGGTCGCGGCACCAGAGCGCAGAAACCCGTCTTGTCCGGACGCAATTCATCAGGGCGGTTTGGAATGCATTGCTGACAATCGCCCTCCTCCCCTTCCAAAAGACTGCTAGTCTTTTGCGGGCGTTTTATTCTTAAGGACATCGACCTCGCGGCGGAGGCGGGCGAAGTGGTGGCCCTGATGGGCGAGAACGGTGCGGACAGTCGACGCTTATGCGTCGCCGCCGGCCTCGTGGCGCCGACGTCAGGCACGGTACCGGCGGCGAGCCCTCCCCGCGGCCGACGAGGCGGGCGCCGCCCACCGCCCGCCTCAGACGTTTGAGACGGGCGAACGAATTAGTTCAAGGTGCTTTGCGCCATGGATTACGCAATTTCTGTTTCAGACTTGAGATCCATCATGCTCAGGATCGGCGTGCTTGGCTGCGGACGCATAGGGCGCATGCATGTGGCGAATGCCCACCTCGTACGACGCTCGCGGTACGCGCAAAGTCTTGGTCACATCGTCCGCCGCGGCCCGGTTCACATCGCAGACTGCGTGGGAACGCCTGGCACTCGTCCTTGCCGAGCGGCGATGAATTCGATCGCAGAGCGCCGCGTCGTGAACACCAGCGAGATCGGATAACCCCTTCGCGCTCCGACTGGGCAAGGGGCTTGCTGTTTCGGTCGAAATCATCCGGGCAGCTTCGTTCTAGCGACGGGTCCTTTCGTAGGCGATAGCTGAAGCGCAGCGGCGCGCTCGAATGCGAATTCTTTGCCCGCCCGGCGGCAAGCCACATTCCACGACCGTCAGCGCCACCCTCGAGCGTCGAGCAGATTTTTGAGTGCGTCCACGACATTGCTGGCGAAGCTGCGAATGCATCGCTGCAGATTGTGCTTGCGCCTCGCTATCCCGGTTTGTAGTGCCGCCGGGCCTCGGGATCATCCACCGAATACCCAATCTTCCCAAGATCCTCCCAAGCATGTTCAGGAATGGCCGCCGCGGCCCAATCAAGCGTCTGGGCGATCCTTTCGGGTTTTGAAACACCTACAACGGTCGAGGTTATCCGCGGGTCATTTAGTGAGAACTGCAGCGCTGCCGCGCCAGGGGCCAGGGAATGCTTTCTGCACAGCCCCTCGATCTGGCGCACACGTGCGAGCTTTGTTTCATCAATCTCCTGATAGGTTATCCGAGACACCCGCGAACTGCCCTTTGCCAGAACTCCGCCAGCATAGGGAGCCGCATTGAGCACAGCTATCCCCCTTTCGTTGGCTAGGTCAAAGAGGTCACTTGCCGACCTGTTCAAAAGTGTGAAGCGATTGTGATTGAGTAGGACATCAAAGGGCCAGTCTCTGACCATCGGCAGCATGATATCGAGACGGCCCATTGCCAGACCCACGGCGGTCGCTAGCCCTTCCTCTTTTATCCGAAACAATTCATCGAGCGCACCGCCTGGCCGCGTGATCTCGTCGAGATCGGCGGAATGTTCAGGGTCGTGAAGGTGCAGTATGTGAACGCTGTCGAGACCGAGCGCCAGAAGGCTCTCCTCAAGCGACTGTCTGGCGCGACCGGCGTCGAAGCGGCCTGTACTCATATCCCGGTCTAATTTCGTCGAAAGCACAAATCCCGGAGGCAGACCTCCGCGCTCTCTGATCACTCTGCCAATCCGCTCCTCGCTGCGGCCAAAGCCGTAATTGCGGGAAGTATCCATGAAGTTGACCGAGCCGTCGAAAATCGCTCGGATGGTCGCAAGCGCGGTGGCTTCGTCGACGCTATAGCCATACGTGTCCGGCATCCCGCCGAGGGGAGCTGTTCCGAAACAGATCTCGGTAACTTCCAATCCAGTCTGTCCGATTGGACGCCGTTTCACCGCCAACTCCACGCTAGCGCTAGCAACAAGAGCGGACTACGACCGTTGAGTGTCCACTGCGTTGAACCCGTGCACGCACCACCCTCCATTCGAGCCTGGCAGTGATGCCGGCAGAAGAACCTTGGTCCCTGCCGGCACAATATCTCAGGTTCGGGTTCGCACGCCGCTCGAGCGTCGGCTCGCGATCGTCGTCAGCACCGCTGCCACGATGATGACGGCACCGGTCGATGCCTGCACGTAAAAGGACGGAACCTGCGCCAACGTGAGCAGGTTGTTGATGACGCCGATCAAGAGCACACCGCTAACGACCCCGACGATCGTCCCTCGGCCGCCCCCAAGACTTACGCCCCCTATCACCGCAGCTGCGAAAGCGGAGAAAATGATCCCCTGCCCTTGGGTTGTCACCGTCGAATCAAGGCGCCCCGTCATCAGAACACCTGCAAGGCCCGCCAAGAGGGCCGCGAAGACAAACGCCGACCAAATGACCCGGTCCACGTTAATGCCGGCAGCCCTCGCGGCGTCTTCATTGCCGCCGATCGCATACAAGGCGCGGCCGTAGCGGTGGTGGTGGAAGACAAGGCCGACCACAGCCGCGACCACAATGAACACGATCACCGACACGGGAATACCGAACCAATTTGCGGAACCGAGATAGGTCAGCGCCTTGCCGGGAGAGTAGATCGAACGCCCGTTAGAGATGATCAGCACTCCGCCGCGAAGCAGCACAAGCAGTCCGAGCGTTGAGATGAACGGGTTGAGACCCACCCTGACGACCATGAAACCATTGAAAAAGCCGATCAGCCCCGCAGTGCCCAGCGCAACGAATAGGCCAGCCCAGCTCGGCAGCTCCAACCCGAGCCCACCAGCCGCCACAGGCACCAGGGTGACGGCTGCAAACATCGGAGCGAAGCCGACAATGCCCTCGAGCGAGAGATCCAGTCGACCTATCAGGACGACGAAAGTCAGTCCGATCGTCGTCAGGCCCAGAACGCTTACCTGGTCGAGGATATTCAGCAGATTGGCCGCCGTGGCGAACCGCGGAGCAACGACGGCACCCACGATCACCAGTATGAGAAGGACCGGGTACATTGTATATCCGCCGGCCACAAAGGCGCTTCCGAAGGCGGATAGCCGTGACTGCCCGGAATGTTCCTTCTTCAGCGTTGATTTGCTCACGACATCGGTGCTCATACGACGCCCTCCATCCGCAGGATTAGGTCTTTGATTGTGTATTCACCCACCAGTTCATCAACGACGTGCCCCTCGAACACGATAACGACCCGGTTGGCCAGCTGATCAATTTCGTCTTCCTCGTCCGAGACGACCACGACGCCCAACCCCTTGCTGGCAAGATCCCGCAGCAGCGAATAGAGCTGCTCCTTGGCTCCCACATCAACGCCGCGGGTTGGACTGAGAGCGACGATGACCTCGGGAGCTCGACAAAGCGCGCGCGCGAAAACGACCTTCTGCTGATTGCCGCCGCTGAGCTGGCTCACCGCTTGCTCCAGAGACGAAGCGATTACGTTCGTCTGTTGGGCAAGGCGCCCGACATGCCTAGCTTCCTTGCCTTTGCTGATAAAACCCAGTTTGCCGGACAAGACGTCAAGGCCGCCGATCGCTACATTCTCGCGAACACCCAGAATGCCGACATAGCCGCTGGCATGCCTGTCGGTGGGAACCAGGCCGATAGTCGGTAGTTTTCCACGCGGGCTGATCACCTCGCCGTCTTCAGGCCTTTGCTGGCCAGCAAGGACCATTGCGAGCGCTTCCTTCCCGCCACCCACCGGGCCTGCCAGGGCTACGATCTCGCCCGCTCTTACCTCGAAGTCGATATCCTTTTCCGAAAAGCGGTCGAGGCGAATTCCCCTGGCCTGGAGCAGAATAGGAGCTTCATCCGCCATGAAATCCTGGCGCGTGCTTCGGACTGTCTTTTCGCCCATCATAAGGTCGGCGATGGTCTCTACGTCCAGACGCTCCACGGGCTCGCGTTCCTTCACGACCTTCCCGTCCCTCAGGATCGTGACTGTATCGGCAATCTCGAAAACCTCGTCCAGGTGGTGCGAGATATAAACGAACGAGACACCCTTGGCTTTGAGCGCCCTCACATGCTCGAACAGAATACGTTTTTCCGCATTGCTCAAGGCGGCAGTTGGCTCGTCCAGGATCATGACAGGCACGCCCCGACTGAGGGCTTTCATGATCTCGAGCAGCTGTCTCGTCCCGGCGCCCAGCTCCCCTGCAAGCGAGCGGGGTTGGATGTCCATATTCCATTCATCCAGCAGGCCAGCTGCGCGCTCCAACATCAGCTTGTGGCTCACCACGCCGAAACCTCTGCGGACGAGAGGGTTTTCCACAAAAAGGTTCTCCGCCACCGTCAGCAGGTTGAACAGCTGAGGTGTTTGTTGAACATGGGCAATCAGCTTGCGAATGCTCGGCGCGTAGTTTTGGCCGACCGCTTCTACCTCGACCTCTCCAATTCTGATTGATCCGGTATCTGCCGAAACGTATCCGCTCAAGGTGGAAACAAGCGTGCTCTTTCCCGCGCCGTTGCGGCCCAACAGGGCGTGAACCTCACCGCGCATGACGGTGAAATTCACGCCGCGAAGAGCCCGGGTCGAGCCAAAGGTCTTGGCGATGTCACGCATCTCGACGATGGGTCGCGCGTTGTCCATGATCTTCGGCTCCACGGCTGGTTCCTCCCGAACTTATTTGCCGACCTTGTTCGCCCACAGATCAGGTGAATCCACATTGTCGGTTGTCACCAGCGTCGCCTTGAGCTGGTACTGCGGTCCAACAGGTGTATCGATAACCTGGCCGTCGTCACGTGGCCCGATCTCGATCTTGCCACCCTTGGAGACGAGTTCGATCAGGTCGGCCGTCTTGGTCGCATAGGCGCTCAGGGGCTGCGACACCGTCGCGTCGAGGGCCTTGCTGCGGATAAGCTGCAGCCCTTGAGGCGTTCCATCGATTGCGATGCGGATCACCGAGTTCGGATCACCCACCGGAGCGCCCTTGCCGCCGTTGGTGAGCTGGGCGTTGACGGCCGATGCCATGAGTTCGGACGCCATGAAGATGCCGCTCAGCGAAGGATTCTGGGTGAGGACGTTCTGCGCAGCATCGGCGGCCATGTCGGCAGTCCATTCAGTCGGGCGCTGTATCAGATTCACCTTGGGCGCGAGCTCGTGCAACGTTTTGGAAAAACCATCGGAGCGATCGCGGCCGTTGGGCGTGGTCAGGGCGCCCTGCAGCTCGAGCACGATACAGCTGTTGTCGGTCCAGCATGGCTTGGCCTGCAGGCGCTTGACCATCTCCTTGGCGCCTTGAACGCCGGCGTCGACATTGTCCGCGCGCACCGTCGCCGTCACTTTGCCGCCCGCGGGCGCATCATCGATCGAGAAGACGAGGACGTTGGCGTCATTCGCCTTCTTGACGGCGGGAACGATTCCCGCGGCGTCGATGGGAGCGAAGACCAGGACGTTGGCGCCGTTGGCAATCAGGTTCTGGAGCGCATCGACTTCGGCCGCGATATCGCCATTGGGATCAGGAGCACCGACCAGGGTGAAACCCTTTGCATCGAAGGCCTTCTTCGAGAGATCCAGCATCAGGGTCTGGAAATCATCCTTAAGAAACTTCGGGGTAAAACCGATCCTCACGTCCGCGGCCTTGTATTCTGCAAGCGCCGTCCCAGCGGTTATTGCCAGGAACAGCGCGCCGAAAGCCACCGTACCGGCGGCTCTGCGGCGAGAAATGGGGAGAGTTGGAAATTTCATTGATTCCTCCTTTTGTTGCGCGGTCCGACCGCCCGTTAGCCCGGCTTGACGCCGCTTAGTCCTTCTGTGCTCACCACAGAAAGGTTCGACCTTGCGACGAGACACCGTTCGCGATGTCGTCACCCGCAAATAGAATTGCAGTGCTTGCCTGGCCGCACTGAAAGAGCCCTGCTGGAGAAGTCGGGAGTGAGGGCACGCTGTCGCGGTTCTTGTTCGACCATGATCGCAAGGAAGGCACAGCCAAGGTGCCCGGCGCCATTGCGGGTCGGTCTCGGCCATTTCCCCACACGGCGATCCGTGCGAGCCCATACTTCACCAAACGCCACTCCTCCCACTGCGCGGATCTTTCATCCTCCTGCGGATCCGCCGCCGAAGGCTCTATGCAGCCACTTCGGAGACACGCACCAAACGTTGCTCTTTCATGGATTTGTAAGCCGCTTCCGCCAGGATGAGCGCACGGCGTCCATCTTCGAAACTAGCCAGCGGAACGGCGCCCTTCTCCACGCAGTCCACGAACCCATCGATCTCCGCCATGAAGGCTTCCTGGTAGCGCTCGAGAAAGAAGAACTGGTACGGCTGGCTTGCCTCGGCGGCCGTGCTGCTAAAGCGGCGCAATTCGTGAGGTTTGCGGTTGTCGGAAAGAAGCATGCCCGCGCTCCCAATCAGCTCAACGCGCTGATCGTAGCCGTAGACTGCGGTGCGCGAATTGTTGATGTGACATTGCTTGCCCGACGCGGTCCTCAGGATGAACATCGCACTGTCGACTTCGTCGAGTTCCTTCCCGAGAGCTGGATCGATGAGCGCATTGGCAAGCGCAAAGACCTCGGTCGGCTCTTCGCCGAGCATGAAGCGAGCCAAGTCGAAGTCATGGATCGTCATATCGCGGAATAGCCCACCCGCAGCCTCCAGATAGGCTCTCGGCGGCAACGCGGGATCGCGGGACGTGATAATGACCTGGTGCAGTTCGCCGATATCGCCAGCCAGCATCGCCGTTCGCGCGGCACTGTGCCCGGGATCGTAACGACGATTGAATCCCAGCTGGATCGGGATTTTGGTTTCGCCGATATTGGCGGCGCACGCCTCGACGCGGGCGAGGCTAAGGTCGATCGGCTTCTCGCACAGAACCGCTTTGCCCGCAGCGACTGCCATTTCTATGTAGTCGGCATGGGTGGGCGTTGCGGTGGCGATCAGAACGGCGTCCACCGTGTCGGACGCGAAAATCTCCTCTGCGCTGGCCGCGGCCTTAACGCCTTGAGCCGCCGCTACCTTTTCGGCCGCCTCTGAATTGACATCAAATACCGCCGCCAACTTGGATCGGGGATGCCGCGCGACATTGGCAGCATGCATTTGACCAATTCGGCCACAGCCGAGCACGGCAATACGCAACATCGATTTCCTCCCTGCGGCCTGCCGTGCGAGCCGAGCACCATTCTTTGCGTGCATCTGCAAAATATCTTGCATTTTCGCATGGATGTCAATACAAATTACGCGATGATTTTTTCTGCAAATTTCATTGCATATCTGAGGAGCGTTGAAGAATGAACAGAGTCGATGGGAAATTCGCGGTTGTGACCGGCGGCACGCAGGGATTGGGTGCTGCGATCGCCATGCATTTCGCAGATGCGGGCGCGGCCGGAATTGTCACCTGCGGGCGCAACGCCGATAAGGGCGGCGCCGTCGCTGCAGCGATCGAAGCTAAAACGGGCTGCGTCGTTCGCTTTGTTCAGGCCGATTTGGCGAACGTGGCCGATTGCAGGACGGTGATTGAGGCCGCAGATACGGCCTTTGGGCGCGTCGATGTCCTGGTCAATGCCGCCGGCCTTACGGACCGGGGCGACATCCTCAACACGAGCGAAGAGCTTTTCGACCGGATGTTCGCGATCAATACGCGCGCTCCCTTCTTCTTGATGCAGGAGGCAATTCGGCGGATGGTCCGAGACAATATCGAAGGAGCGATCGTCAACATTGGCTCTACCTCGGCGCTCGCCGGGCAGCCGTTTATCGCGTCCTACTGCGCCTCCAAGGGTGCTCTTGCCACACTTACCCGCAATACGGCGTTTGCAACGATGCGGAACAAGATCCGGATCAATCAGCTGAATATCGGCTGGATGGCTTCCGACGGCGAGGACCGCATCCAGCGCGAGTATCATGGCGCGGACGCGAACTGGCTCCAAAAGGCTGCGGCCGAACAACCTTTTGAGCGACTCCTGGCTCCCGCGGAAGTGGCCAAGGCGGTCACATTTTTGGCTTCGGAAGATGCCGGGATGATGACTGGCTCTGTAATCAATTTCGACCAGTCAGTCTGGGGTGCCTACCCCTTCGCACCTCCGACCCCCGTCTCGAAGCTGACGATCTAGAGGGCCGACGGCGACTGAAGCGCAGAACCGTTTCAGTTGCCAATTGATCCCCTAACGCAGAATGGTTCAGCCAATCAGAAGATAGCGCAATTGAAACGGGTGAAGACCTGGCTTTGGGTTATGCGATTGACAGGCTGAACCCCCTGCAGCGCCATCCTTATGCACTCGACGGACAGCGCGACTTCACGGTCGAAGTCATGACCGATCGTCACGTCCATGATGCCCCGCTCGAGCAACGACCGCGAGTTCGTGTTCAACTCATGGCCGATAAACACGGTCGAATGAGTAAGACCTTCAGCTTCAAGCGCGCGCCCAACTCCCAGGTTGGCGCCTGAAACATTGTAGATAGCCGCCGGAGGCCCGCTCTTTGCTATGTATCGCCGGACAGCCTCATAGATGACCTCAATGCTCTCGTTGGAGCTCACCCTTTCATCAATGGCTAGGGTGGAGAATTCGGATCGCAGGACATGCCTGAACCCCTGCTCGCGGTCTTGCTGGCAGCGAAATGGCACACTGCAGACAAACAGGACTTTCCCGACTGTCCCGTGCGGAAGCATTCGCCCACAAAGCCAGGCTGCCGTAGCTCCCGAGACATATTGGTCCGAACCGACGTAAGCTGACCTTCCCGACAAGGGAAGATCGGTAGTCAAGGAGATCACCGGGAGGCCATGTCCCGTAGCCGCTCTTACTGCATCGTTGATCGCCGGATGCTCTCTGGCGACCAGGATAATCCCATCGGACCTTTCGGCGGCGCTCGTAATCCGGCGCGCGAAGTCCTCGGGTTCGACAGCGTATGAGACATGGGACTCTGTTTCAATTTCGATCGACGGGTTTTGCGCGCTGAAGTTCTTCGCGGCGGCTTCCGCGGCCTCGTTGAACGATCGTCCGGAATCGACGAGAAGGTAAAGACGCAGCGGCTTTGAAATCTCGGGCAACGAAATCCCGCCGGCACCTGAATGCCTGGCTTCCACCATCGACTTGGACAAATGTTGTTGCAGAACCGATTGAAATTCGCGGTAGCCCGAAAAACCCAAGGTTTGGACAAAACGCACCACGCTGGATGCGTTCACCCCGCAGCGAGTTGCGACTTCGGAACTTGATAGAAGGGCAGTTTCCCCAAGATTCGCGATGAAAAAATTCGCAACGCGCCGCCCGCCCTTGCCCATATTGTCCTGAGCCGAATTCAAAATGGTCATCAGCTCGCTGGCAGATTGAGGCTTTGATCGCGAAAGCAGCATGGTCGATCCTTTTCGGTGACGACAATACTGGAACTTTGCGATTACGCAACATTCCTTGCGAAAGCGCACGAGATCATTAACTATGGCCTAGGCTGTTGCTCGGATGAGGTGATCTGTCGGCGGCCAAGTTCGGCGCGCCCTATAAGTCCCCGGTTAGGAATTGGGCGCGCCCGAATCCGAAACTCCAACCATCATCGCGATTCTCAACACAAGAGACCATGAGGTCCACAGGTGCAACGCCGCAGCGTTGTCCAAGATTTTCGAGAAGCGACGCGTAAAACCGCTCCTTCATTTGCTGACTTCTTGGCCGAGTCGTCACATGGATCAGGACCCGGCTATCTGTTCGCTCAAAGCCAAGATCGGTATCCTCCATGAGCAAATGCGATGGCTCGTGCTCGTGCAGAATCTGATAACGGTCCCGCACAGGTACCTCAAAAGCTTCGACCATTGAGTCATGTATCGCCTGCAACAGCGTGGCTGTTTGATCTTCGCTCCTGCCTTTGACTACATGAATATTGAGCAAGGGCATGGTCTCTCCTTTCGAAGTTTTATCGAACATGCTGCTGATGGCCGCGCGCTCGTCGCCTTCTTTTTCGAGGCTACAGGCAGGCCGGCATGGGAACGGGCCGCGACCCGCTTGACCTGCCAGCATTCCGTCCACAGCCCAGAATTCATTGCCTACCAAACACGGCAAGCGCGGCCGAGCGAAGGTGGTTTAGCCACCGCCCCGGAGTGCTGCATCGAGGTCGCCATCAAGCTGTGCTGACCCAGCGGCCCTCAGTTGCCGAGGTATGGATCCCTTCCACCAGTTGCTGGATGCGCTGTCCCGAGCGGAAGCTGAATGGCTCGGGACGGAGCCCCGCGATGGCTTCGAGAAATCGCGCGATCTCGATGGCCTTGAGATCGTTGAAACCAAGCTGATGACCGGGGGCCACGCAAAACAACCCATACGGCGGATGATCGGGCCCGGCTTCAATGCGACGGAAGCCGCGAACACGACCGGCTTCCGCAGTGGTGTAGAATTGCAGTTCGTTGAAGCGCTCCTGGCTGAAGGTCAGCGCCCCTTTTGAGCCGTAAATCTCGAAATCGTGCTGCATCTTGCGGCCGGTCGCCACCCAACTCGCCTCGATGCTGCCGGTGGCGCCGCTGGCGAAACGTAAAAAAGCCCGGCCGATGTCATCGACCTCCACGGTGGTACGGCCGCCCTTGTCGTCGGGACGACTGTTGATGACGGTGACCTCGTCACCAAGAACGCGCTCGATCGGGCCGAGGAGGAACTCGGCGGTCGCCAAGGCATGACTGCCGAGATCGGCCAGCGCACCGCCACCTACCGGGTCGAGGCGGAAGGTGAACGGACCTTCCGCATCACCCATGTAGTCTTCGGCGTGAATCCCGCGATAGCTGCGGATTTCGCCAAGCTCGCCGGACGCGATGAGCTCACGGGCCAGCGCCATCATGGGATTGCACAGATAGTTGAACCCGACCTGCGTGCTTACGCCGGCAGACACGGCAGCGTTTGCCATGTCGGCGGCCTCTGCAGCGCGCGGCGCAAGCGGCTTCTCGCAATAGACATGCTTGCCGGCGGCAATAGCGGCCAGCGCCATCTCGTGGTGGAACGCGTTTGGCGCGGTGATGTCGACGAGATCGATATCCGGATCGCCGACAAGTCGGCGCCAATCGCCGGTGGCGTTTTTGAAGCCGAGCGTGCGCGCAGCCGCGCCGGCAAGTTCTTCGGTACGGTCGGCGAGGGTATGAAGCTCGAGCTCGAATGGCAGATCGAAAACACGTTCCGCTGCGGCGAACCCAAACGAATGGGTCTTGCCCATGAAGCCGGTCCCGATCAGCCCGACCCGCAGCTTGGGTTTCTCATTTCCCATTGATTTCGGGTCCATTGACGACGAGCGCAGGGTCGATCTTGCCTTCGAAGAAATCGAGGACGTTCCTGACCGACGACACCGCCATGCGTTCCCCGCATTCAGCTGTAAGACCGGCGATGTGCGGCGTGAGGATGACCTGATCCATGGCCAGCAGCGGGTTGTCCGACGTTGGCGGCTCCTGGTCGAAAACATCGAGGCCCGCGGCCGCAACCGTGCCGGTTCGCAGCGCCTCAATCAGAGCAGGCTCGTCGACCACGCCGCCACGGGCGGTGTTGATCAGGACGGCGCCGCGCTTGATGAGCCCGAATTCACGGGCACCGATCAACGGCATCTCGCCCTTGGGCGCGTGCACAGAAATTGCGTCGGCACGGCCCAGTGCAGCATCGAGGTCGCGGGCCGGCCTCACCTGGCCATCCGGCCAGCCAATTTTCTCGAGAAACGGATCGTAGGCTTCGACCTCCATGGAAAAGCCGGCGGCCATACGGGCTAGATGCCGACCGATCCGGCCGTAGCCCAGGATGAGCAGCCGCTTGCCCGCTAGTTCCGACGCCTCGAGCTTGTTGCGCCAGTTCCAGCCTTTTTCGCGAACGGCGCGATCGGCGCGCAGGGTGCGCTTGCCGGCGGCCAGCAGCAGCATCATGGCGTGCTCGGCCACGGAGACCGAGTTGACATCGCCGACGACGGCCAGCGCGATACCGCGCTTGTTGAGCGCCGGCAGGTCGACGGAGTCGTAGCCGACGCCATGCCGCGAGACGATACGGAGGTTGCGTGCCTTGTCGACGGTCGGAGCGGATAGCGGTTGGGTGCGAATGACCAAACCATCGGCCTTGCCGACGAGTGAGGAATAGCTTGGCTCGGAAACCTCCTCGACATAGTCGTAGGTTACTCCTGGAGCCCGATCGAGCAAGGCGATGCCGCTCGGATGCAGTTTGCCGGCGACAAGGACGTGCGGCATCAATAGCCTCCCTTGGCGTCGGCGCCCTTGGCGGGCGCTCCGGCCGTCTGCGCCCGGAACCGCTTCACGGCGGCGTCGGCCGCGCCGGCGAGCAGGCGCACGTCGTTGGAGACGGTGGTCATGTCGAAGCCCCATGCCACAGCGCGCCCGGCATATTCCGGCGTGCCGCAATGCAGCGCGGCACGAATGCCGTGGCTGCGGCAGGCCTTTACAATCGTTTGCAGCGCCTCGATCATTTCCGGCTCTTCGCGATCGAAGGCCGGAGGCAGGCGACCGCCGTGCAGGCTAAATGTCAGATCGGCCGGCCCGACATAGATGCCGTCGAGCCCTGGCGTGGCCGCGATCGCATCGAGATTAGCCATCGCGTCGGCAGTCTCAACCATCGCGAAGGCGAGGATTTCGCCATTGGCTTCCGCCGCATAGTTGGCGCCGACCGCGAAATTGGCGCGGGTTGGCCCGAAGGAGCGCTGACCCGCGGGCGGATAGCGCACACAGGAGACAAATCGTGCGGCTTCCTCCGCGGTGTTGATCATCGGGCAGATGATCCCGTAGGCGCCGGCGTCCAGCGCCTTCATGATGATGCCCGGCTCGAGCCAGGGGACGCGCACCAGCGGGGTTACGCCCGAGGCGCGCATGACCTGCAGCATGGGCAGCATGGCGTTGTAGTCGAGCGCACCGTGCTGTAGGTCGATGCCGATGCTGTCATAGCCTTGTGCGGCCATGATCTCGGCGGTGAACGAGTTGCCTATGGAGAGCCAACCATTGATGGTCGGACGGCCATCGGCCCAGAGCCTCTTGAGGGTATTGGGGATCATGGCGCAGCCTTTAGAAAACGACCTGGGCAAGCTTGGTGTCGAGGTAGTCCTTGATCGACTCGATGCCCCCTTCCCTGCCCATGCCCGAAAAATTGGTGCCGCCGAAGGGCGCCTCCGAGGCTGCAAGCGCGAAGCTATTGATGCCGACCATTCCAGCCTTCAGCTCGGCAACCGCCCGACGTGCGCGCTTCGGGCTTTGTGTGAACGCGTAGGCCGAAAGCCCCATGTCGGAGGTGTTGGCGCGTTGCAGCGCCTCGTCGTCGCTGGAGAACGAGGTGATCGCCGCCACCGGCCCGAAATTTTCCTCGGCGAAGACCGCCATGTCGTCGCTGACGTTGGTCAGCACCGTGGGCTCGAAGAAATGCCCGGCATTGAAGGCCGCCGCACGGCGGCCGCCAGCGGCGATCGTGGCCCCTTGCCGTTCAGCCTCCGCGACCACGGCCTCGATGTCGGAGAGCCGCTTGCCGTTGATCAGCGGTCCCATCTGCACCGAGGGGTCGAGACCATCGCCGAGCTTCAGCGACTTGGCACGGGAGACGAAGCCCTCGACGAATTTGTCATGCAGGCTTTCATGGATGAAGAAGCGGTCGGGCGTGACGCAGACCTGGCCGGCATTGGCATATTTGGTCGGCACCGCCACACCGAGCGCGGTCTCGAGATCGGCATCGTCAAAGACGATCAGCGGCGCGTTCCCACCCAGTTCCATCGAGACCTTCTTGACCGTATCGGCGGCATCCCGGATCATCTGCTGACCGACCCGCGTTGAGCCGGTCAGGGATACTTTCCGGACTACTTTCGACGCCATGATCGGCGTGTAGGTGGCTTCCGTGGGGCCGACCAGCAGGCTGACTGCGCCCGCAGGCAGGTTGCCCGCTCGCATGCAGTCGACGATGACCATGGCCGTGCCCGGGGTCTGGCTCGAAGGACGCACCACGATCGAGCAGCCGGCGGCCAGCGCCGGCGCGACCTTGCGGGCCACCAACGCTGCGGGGAAATTCCAGGCCGTGAAGGCCGCGGCGACGCCGAGAGGCTCATGCAGGACCTCGAAACGTCCGCCCGGCACACGGCTCTCGATGACACGCCCGTAGATGCGACGCGCCTCCTCGGCATGCCAGCGGAATTGATCGACCGAGAGAGCCCATTCCCGCTCCGACTGGGCCAGCGGCTTGCCGGTCTCGCTCGAGATCATCCGCGCCCCTTCATCCTTGCGGCGCAGCATTTCGTCGGCAATCCGATGCAGGGCATCAGCCCGCTCGAAGGCGGATTTGGCTTTCCATGAACGAAACCCCCGTTGGGCACTTTCGAGTGCGTCGCGAGTGTCCTCCCCATTCGCGCAAGCTACCTCGCCGAGCGCCCTTTCGGTGACCGGACTGAATACTGGCGTGAAGCCTCCTCCGCCCGTTGAATGCCAGGCTCCGTCGATGAAAAGTCCGTAATCGCCATACATCTGAGCATCCTGAAAACAGCACGAGACACGCCACGCAGACAGCGGGGCGATCACAAGATTCCGGCATTGCGGGATGAGCGTTTCACTCCCTTCGGAGCAGCCTCCGGCGGCGCTAATCCTGGGCGTGGCCGGTGGATCGCGTGCCCTGCGCGAGTTGGCGCAGTCCTCCCTAAAACCGTATTGCAATAATCATTGCAGCATCTATTGATTTGTCAATAGACATTTCATAGTAGATCCCGACGCAGCCGTTTTGGGTCGTGGATGGAAGGAGAAATCAGATCATGAAAGCCAGGCTTGGCATCGCACCGATCGCGTGGTGGAACGACGATCTTGCCGAACTGAGTGGCGACATTTCGCTCGAGGGATGCCTCGCAGAAGCGCGGGAGGCTGGCTTTTCCGGCATGGAAACCGGACGCCGCTTCCCGATGGATGCCGGCATTCTCGGACCGATCCTCGACACCTATGGCATGAAGGTCTGCGGCGGCTGGTTCTCGGGCCTGCTGCTCGATGGCGATATCGCCCGCGAGAAGGACCGCATTGCCGAACAGATGACGCTGTTCAAAGCCGTGGGCGCACCCTGCATCGTCTATGGCGAGACCGCGGGCACGATCCAGGGCGACCGTTCGGCGCCGCTCATCACCCGTCGTCGCCTGAGCGAAGGGGAGATCAAGGCATACGGCCGGAAGATGACCGCTTTCGCCGAATGGTGCGCTGACCAGGGCATGCCGATCGCCTACCATCACCACATGGCCGCACCGATCGAATCCGAGCAGGACGTGGACCTGTTGATGAAGCACTCTGGTGAGGCGCTACCCCTCCTCTACGATGCCGGCCACATGGCCTTTGCCGGCGGCGACGTGCTGCGCGTCATTGATAATCATCACCGCCGCATCAGCCACGTTCATACCAAGGATGTGCGCCAGCCCGTCATCGACGGGTTGGATCGCTCCCGCGAAAGCTTCCTCGACGCGGTGGTCAAAGGCGCCTTCACTGTGCCCGGCGATGGTTCGCTCGACTTCGAGACCATCGTCAAGCGGCTTGCCGCCCACGGCTATGAAGGCTGGTTCGTAGTCGAGGCGGAGCAGGACCCGATCAAGAACCCGCCGCTGGAAATGGCCAAGATCGGCCATCGTGAGCTCCTGCGCGTCATGGCATTGGCGGGTTATACCGTCGAGGGCTGACCCACAAACAGGATGGACGGAAAGATTTGTGGTGTTACCGGTTCTACCCCCAGGTCTGGGCGCCGCCATCTCACCCCGTCTGGCCGATGCCAACGGCAGGGACCTCATCACGCTGGCACGAAACAAGCCAAAGGGCCGGGCGATGGCCGAGACCATCCCGCGCGAGACCGGCGTGGATCAAAAAGGCAAGATGACCGGTTGTACGTCACCGGGAGAGGCATAACCGGGTTCTTGCGGCATTACCTAGTCGCGGCGGAACAGGTGGCTGCGAATTTATGGACGTTACCCGAGTTGGCCTTGTGGATGGCCGTTTGACAATGGCAATCTCCCTAGACCGTCTTGCCGAGGAAGCTTGCATGATCCAAGCAGCACGGGGGGCCCGCGGGCCGGCAACCAGACCAAAGTTCTCCCATTCGATATATTCACACCCGAGAATATCTGGACCTTGTGATTTCCATTACGGTCGACCCAGCGGATAAATTCAGACGCTTGGTACCCACCCGTTAGGTCTCCTAAGGGTGGTTTTCTGCCGTCCGCCCCACCGATCAGAACGAGCAAGGAGCGCCATGAAGGGGTCGTTTCGGTAGCCAAGTGTCTGATCCGCTTTGGAGCGGGCAGCATCGAGATTTGAGGCCAGCGGTCTCCAACTATAAGGTTGGCACCAGTTCGTAAGGACCTTGCTGTCCGGAAAATCCAGGGAAGAATATTGGATGTCGTGGAAACTCGATGAGAACGTGCAAACATCTGCGGGCACAGTCGCAACGGGTCGACTTGGTAGCGGTCCTGCACTCGTGCTGGCCCACGGCTGGCCGTGGTCTTCGTTTTCATGGCACCGGATTATTCCGGACCTTGCAAGCCGGTATCGTGTTCACTGGTACGACATGCCTGGATACGGCCGATCCGACAAAAACGCGGAGCAGCGCACGTCGCTCGATGTGCAGGGAAACATCTTCGCCGAGATGCTTTCTCATTGGGGGCTCGTGCGACCAATAGTCGTTGCGCATGACATGGGTGGGGCGACGACGCTGCGGGCACATTTGCTGCATGGCTGTGAATTCGATCGATATGTCCTGATGAATGTCGTCGCGATGCGCCCCTGGGGGTCGGAGTTCTTTGATCACCTCGGTCGCCACGTGGATGCCTTTCTGGGCCTACCTCCGCATATCCACAGAGCGGTCGTGGAGGCCTACATCAAGGGCGCGATGGTGAACAAGATCACTTCCAGGGACTTCGAAAAGCTTGTCGAGCCGTGGCTTTGCGAAGACGGGCGACAAAGCTTCTATCGGCAATTTGCGCAAGCCGACGAAAAGTACACCGCAGAAGTCGAACCAATGTTCGGGGATATTCGCTGTCGGGTAGAGATCATCTGGGGCGAGGACGATCCATGGATTCCGCTGGAGCGAGGCAAAGCGCTTCATGCGCTGATCCCGCAGGCATCGTTCGAAACACTGCCGGGCGTCGGCCATCTGCCTCAGCTTGAAGCTCCGGAACTGATGCTGGGGCGGCTGAACGCATTCTTATCACGCCGAGCCGAAGACTGATGAAGGGATCGAATCTCGGGTTGGACAGCAACTTTCCCTCGCTCTCTTCAACGTCCGCTTCGCGCTGGTTGCGTCTCATTTAAGGCCGGCTGGCGAACGCCCGGTAACGGGTCGAAAGCAGGCATTTAGCAGGGTATCAAGCGTCTGACTTTATCCACTAGTGATAGACGTCTTTCCATCCTCACGCGGCCTGCAGTTCCGCCTGGCCGGTCTTGGCGCCGGTGATGTAGGCGACGATGTCGTTGCCGTCGGTGTCCTGCTTGCGCAGATTGGCGACGATCTTGCCGCGGCGGAAGACGACGATGCGGTCGACCAGATCGAACACCTGGCGCATGTTGTGGCTGACTAGGATCAGTGGCTCGCCGTTTTCCTTCAGCGTACGGATGATGTTTTCGACCTGCGCGGTTTCCTGCACGCCAAGCGCCGCCGTCGGCTCGTCCATGATGATCAGCTTGGAGGCGAAGGTCGCGGTCCTGGCAATCGCGACGCACTGGCGCTGGCCGCCGGACATATGGCGGATGGTGCTGGAGAGGTTGGGGATCTTCACCGCCGTGCGGATCAGCGCCGCCTCGGTCGCCTTGCGCATCGCCTTGCGGTCGAGGATCGAGAACGGCCCGAGGTTGAAGAGCACCTTCTCGCGGCCGAGGAACAGGTTCGACGGCACGTCGAGATCGTCGGCCAGCGCAAGGTTCTGGAACACGGTCTCGATGCCCGCCTCGCGCGCCTCGATCGGGCCGGCGAAGTTCACTTCCTTGCCGTCGAACCAGATCTTGCCGTCGGTGCGCTGCTCGACGCCGGTGATCTGGCGCACGAAGGTTGATTTGCCGGCGCCGTTGTCGCCCATGATGGCGACATGCTCGCCCTTGCGCAGCTCGAAATTCGCCTCCTGCAACGCGTGCACGCCGCCATAGTGCTTGGTCAGGTTTTCGGTCTTCAGAACGATGTCGGACATGGTCAAGCTCCTATCGCGCGGCGGCGCTGGCGCCATTGATCGAGAACGACCGCGCCAACGATGATCACGCCCTTGACCATCTCCTGATAGTAGGCGTCGAGGCGCAGGAAGGTGAAGCCGGAAATGATGACGCCGAAGATCAGCGAGCCGATGACGGTGCCGATGATGGAGCCGCGGCCGCCCGACAGCGAAACGCCGCCGATGACCGCCATGGCGATGGCGTCGAGCTCGTACATGACGCCCATGCCGGCCTGGGCGGTGAGGTTCTTGGAGCAGAGCACCACGGCGGCAAGCGAGGCGAGGATGCCGGCGATGGCGTAGACCAGCACCTTGTGGTTGGCGATCTTGATGCCCGACATGCGCGCGGCATCCTCGTTGGAGCCGATGGCGTAGCAATGCTTGCCGTATTTCGTATAGCTCAGGATAAGCTGGAACAGGAGCGCCAGCGAGATGAAGATGACGACAGGCATCAGGCCCTTGCCGATGGCCGCGAAGCTGTCGGTCGGGAACGAGATCGGCTGGCCCTTCGACCACCATTTGGCGATGCCGCGGGCGGTGACCATCATGCCGAGCGTGGCGATGAACGCCGGAATGCGGGTATAGGCGATCAACAGGCCGTTGATCAGGCCCGCGATCAGGCCGCAGCCGATCGCGACCAGCACCGGCACGATGACCGGCAGGTCGGTCCAGCCATAGTCGATGAACATCGCCTTGGGATTGGGATTGCCGTTGACGGTCGCAACCTGCGCGAAGCTCATGGCGATCATGGCGGTGGCGCCGACGATCGAGCCCGAGGACAGGTCAATGCCGCCGCAGATGATGACCTGGGTGACGCCGATGGCGATGATGCCGACGATCGAGACCTGCAGGATGATGATCTGCAGGCGCTGCTCGTTGAAGAGGCCCGACACGTTCTCGCGCGTGTTGAACAGGAAGCTGTCGCCGAGAAAGACGCGGCCGATCAGCTCGAAGGCGACGACGAGGATGACCAGCGCTAGGAACACGTTGAACTCGGCCGGCCATGGACGCTTCTTGGCGTCGTAGCTCAGCCCGCCAATGCCATGCGATGTCTGTGACACGTCTTTTTCCTCCGTCGGGGCGCACTTGTCCGGCCTCCCGCGCGGACGGGAGGAAAGGCGGAGCGGCGCGTTCGTTCCGATTGGACGCGCCGCCCCGTATCGAGGCGCCTCAGTTCTTCTTCAAGAACTTGTCGATGTTCGCCGGCGTCACGAGCTGGAACGGGATATAGACCTTGTGTTCCACCTTTTCGCCCTTGGCGAGCTTCAGCGCCGCGTCGAGCGCGCCGGCGCCCTGGCCGGCAGCGTCCTGGAAGACCGTCACGTCGAGATCGCCCGCCTGCATCGCGGCCAACGCGTCCTGCGTGGCGTCGACGCCGCCGACGACCACCGACTTCATGTCGATATTGGCGGCCTTCATCGCCTGGATGGCGCCGATGGCGCTTTCATCGTTGTTGGCGATGACGCCATCGAACGGCTTGCCCGACGACAGCCAGTTGGTCATCAGGTTCTGCGCTTCGTCGCGCTGCCAGTTCGAGGTCTGCTTGTCGATGATCTTGATGAAGTTGCAGTCCGGCGTGGCAATGACTTCCTCGATGTCCTTGGTGCGCTGCACCGCGGCCTGGTTCGAGAGCTCGCCCATGATCACATAGACATTGGCTTCCTTCTTGCCGGCTTCCTTGAACAGGCGGCAGGCTTCCTTGGTCTCGAGCGTGCCGGATTCTGCCTCGTTCGACGCGACGAAAGCCTGGTTGTCCGGCAACTGGTCGACATTGACCGGCTGGCGGTTGACATAGACCAGCGGGATCTTGGCCGCGGCGGCCGCGTCCGACATTGCCTGGGTGGCCGAGGTGTCGACCGGATTGACGATGATGGCGTCGACGCCCGAGGCGGCGAAGTTCTTGATCTGGTCGAGCTGCTTGGCCACGTCGTTCTGCGCATCCTCGACCTGCAATTCGACACCGCTCATGCCCTTGGCCTGGGCGATCATGCCGTTGCGCAGCACGGTCAGGAAGTTGTCGTCGAACTTGGCCATCGAAACGCCGATCTTGGCGGCGAAGGCGGATGAGCACATCAGCGCCGAAAGCGCGACGCCCAAAAGCAGTTTCTTCATTTTATTCTCCTCCACTTGGTGTCCGGCTGCACCCATTTGAACCGGAATCCCCGGTTTGCCCGGGGAATCTCTCCGCCTCTCGTTCCGGTTCCTGACGCGCCCATTCCGACGTTGGAATGGCAAATGAAAGGGATTGCCCCGCACTGAAGCAGCGGCTTTCCCAAATCGATCCGCAACGATAATTGCAGAGCATCGATATTCTGCAACTGTCGATGAGTCAATTCGCCTTCAATTTTTTAATGAACAGTCCCGAATTGCATAATTCATTGCGAATGCAAACCGCAGGTCTGCCTGACCGGGTCAAATCACGCCGCCGTCGCCTGTATCCCCGCCACAGTGGAGAGGAAGAACGACAACTGGAAGCCAACCTGCGAAGTCGGAGCGCTATTGCCCCGTCACTATCGGGATGCGCGGGTCAATTCCGTTGTTCTGCAAGCGCGCTGCCAGCGCTACGGTTAGCGCCTGCGCAAGGCACATCGGGGCCGCAAGCGATCTTGAGAAAGTGTATTCGTGCTCGGGCACCGCAAAAAGCACGCGTGCGCTCTTCGCCAGCGGCGACAAGGTGCTGTCCGAAATCGCCACGATGGGGACGCCCCTGCTGGCAACCTCTTCCACGACATTCACGACCTCGTTTGCATAGAAGCGGAACGATACCGCGAAAAGCACATCCTGTGGGCGGATCACGCGAGCCATATGCGTGGCGAGCCCGCCGCCAGGGTCCAGCAATGTGCATCGCTTGCCCAGCATCGTCAGTATGTACCGCAGGAGTTCGACCACTGGCGCCGAGCGCAATTGCCCGATCAGATAGATGACGTCGGCTTTCTCCAGCAAGTTGACGGCTTCGGCCAAATCTTCCGGCGGGATGGCCGTGAGCATCTCCTGCAGCGAGGCGATGTCACGAACGACCAGATCGCGCATGAGACCGAACTCGCTGCGGTCGGTTCGCGCCCCAAGTTCCGTCTCCAGCGCCTTCACGCGCGCTTCAAAGCCGGGCGCCGCGGTGGACAATCGCTTCTGAAAAAGGGTTTGAAGATCCTTGAACCCCTCATACCCCAGTGCCTGGCCAAACCGCACGAAGCTCGATGCATGAACGCCACTGCTTTCCGCGATCGCGTTCACGGATCGCACCGCGACATCATTCGGGTTCTGCGTGAGATACAAGGCTATCTTCTGGTATGATTTGCTCATTTGCTCATACCGATCATGGATCACGCGGATGAGTTCCTCGTAGTCCTTTGGGGCTTTGACTTTCTCTTCCACGGTCGACATCCTTGCAATTTTCGTTGCATGATGGCTTGTTTGCGCTTGGTTTGCCAGCGGAGAATTCCACCTCGGAAACCGACGGACCGAGTTTGCGCCGCTTCTTCTGCAATGACACTTGCAAAGAAGTAAATTCTGCAATACGAATTGAAATTCGTCATTCGGCATGAGTTGCCGCGATGCCCGGAGGAGTCAAATGTCAGTGGTCCGTCTGACCATGGCGCAAGCCCTGGTCCGCTATCTTTGCAATCAGTTCACGATCGTCGACGGGAAGCGAGTTCCGCTCTTTCCGGGCGTCTTCGCCATCTTCGGACACGGCAATGTGACCTGTCTATCGGAAGCGCTGGAAGCGGTCCAGGATCGGTTGCCCACATGGCGCGGACAGAACGAGCAGTCGATGGCCCTCGCGGCAATCGGCTTCGCCAAAGCCAAACGCCGCCGCCAGATCATGGTGGCCGCGACCTCGATCGGCCCGGGCGCCCTGAACATGGTCACCGCCGCCGGTGTGGCCCATTCCAACCGACTGCCGGTGCTGCTGCTCTCCGGCGATACTTTCATCAATCGCCGCCCCGATCCAGTCATGCAGCAGGTCGAACACTTCGGCAATCCGACCATCAATGTCAACGACGCCTTCAAGGCCGTGACTCGCTATTGGGACCGCATTGTCCATCCCGAAGGCATAATCTCTTCGCTGCCCCAGGCGGTCGCCACCATGCTGGATCCGGCCGATTGCGGTCCGGCGTTCATCGCACTGCCGCAGGATGTGCAGGAGATGGCCTGGGATTATCCGGAAGAATTCTTCGCCGAAACCGTGCATGCGATTCCTCGCCCGCGACCCGACGCCGACCGGCTGGCAGAAGCAGTGAAGCTGTTGAAAGCAGCAAAGCGCCCGCTGATCATTTCCGGTGGCGGCACCCGCTACTCAGGCGCTGAGCAGGTATTGGCCGATCTTGCCCTCGTCCACGGCATTCCCTTGTGTGAGACGATCGCCGGCAAAAGCACCGTCAGCCATAATCATCCTGCTTATGTCGGGCCGATCGGCATCGTCGGCTCAACCTCGGCCAACGCACTGGCCGCCTCGGCAGACGTGATCGTCGCCGTGGGTACGCGCCTAATGGACTTCACCACCGGCTCCTGGAGCGCTTTCGCGCAAGACGCCAAGTTCATATCCATCAATGCAGCCCGATGGGACGCCACCAAACATCGAGCCCTGGCGGTGGTTGGCGATGCCTTGGCCTCGCTCAACGAGTTGGGAGCGGCGCTGGAGGAGTGGCAGGCGCCAAAGGAATGGACCGAGAAAGGCAGTGTCGAATTCGCCAAGTGGAACAAAGCGCTGGACGGATACCAGAAGCCGACCAATCAGCCCGTTCCCAGCTACGCCCAAGTCATCGGCATTGTGAATGCACGCGCTGGCGAGCGAGACCTGGTCATCACGGCCGCGGGCGGCCTGCCGGGCGAGGTCATGAAGAACTGGCGCGTCAAGGCGCCTAATACGTTCGACTGTGAATTCGGCTTCTCATGCATGGGTTACGAGATCGCCGCCGGCTGGGGAGCCGCCATGGCCGACCCGACGAGAACGCCGATCGTGATGGTCGGCGATGGCACCTACATGATGATGAACTCGGACATCTATTCGACCGTCCTGTCCGGCCACAAGATGATCGTCATCGTCTGTGACAACGGTGGATATGCGGTGATCAATCGCCTGCAGAATGCAAAGGGCGCTGCCTCCTTCAACAACCTGATCAAGGACTGCCGCGTGAAGGAGCCGTTCAGCGTCGATTTTGTGAAGCACGCCGAATCTATGGGCGCGCTGACCAGACGGGTCGACAGCCTCGCGGACCTCGCTCAGGCCGTCGATTGGGCCTTGGGAACGGATCGGACAACGGTCATCACGCTAGTATCCGATGGTTTCACCTGGACGCCCGGCGATGCCTGGTGGGATGTGGGTGTGCCCGAGGTAAGCACCAGGCCGCAGGTGCGGGAAGCGCATGCGGAACAGGCTCAAGCTCGCACGAAGCAGCGCGTAGGCGTCTGACTTCATCGCAATCCGAAGGTCAATCTCATGTCGGCGTTTGTCGAGTTGCGCGACGTCGCGAAGACGTATGGGCTGAATCCCGTTCTCGAGGATCTCACCCTGTCCGTCGATCGTGGAGAAATTCTTGCCCTCGTGGGCGAGAATGGCGCCGGGAAATCGACTTTGATGCGCATCGTTGGCGGCTATGTGCCGCCAACCGCAGGCACCGCCTTGATCGACGAACATCCCCTGCCCGCGACCGTTCAAGAGGCCGAAGATGCTGGGATCGTCCTTATCCACCAGGAATTCTGCCTCGCGCCGGACCTGACCGTCGGCGAGAATATTTTCATCGGTCGCGAGCCGCGTCGCCACCTTCTCGTCGACTATCCGAAGATACGCAGAGAGTCCCGCCTGCTTCTGGATGCGTTAGGCTCGTCTGCCGATCCCTGCGCCAAGCTTTCCAGCCTGCCCAACACCGAGTGGCAGATGGTGGAAGTGGCAAAGGCATTCGCGAGGAACCCGAAACTTCTGCTCATGGATGAACCGACCGCCGTGCTAGGCGCGCGTGAGGTGGAAGCCCTGTTCCGACGCATGCGGCAGTTCGTGTCGGAGGGAGGTTCCGTCATCTTCACGTCTCACCGTCTCGACGAGGTGAAGGCGATCGCCTCCAGAGTCGCGGTTCTGAGGGATGGGCGCATCCGGCACGTCGGACCGGCGTCGGATCTGACCGAAGACGAGATGGCGACGCTGATGGTCGGCCGCGAGCTCAGCCAGCTCTACCCGGCCAAGAGTGCGATGCCCGCCGGCGACGTCGTGCTCAGCGTCGAGGATCTGCACAGCCCGCCTCATGTCAGCGGCGTTAGCTTCCGACTGCGCCGCGGGGAAATCCTCGGAATTGCCGGGCTGGTCGGCTCCGGCCGGACCGAAGCGTTCGAAGCGCTAGCCGGCCTGAGACCTGCGCAATGCCGGAACTTCACCCTTGCCAATGCCGCGAGCGGACGCCTCCCCACCGCGCGCGAGGCTTGGGCCGCTGGCTTGGCCTACCTGACCGAAGATCGCAAGGGTAAGGGGCTTCTGCTGGATGCCGGCCTCGATGAGAACGTTTCCCTCACTGTCGGGGCGCTGAGAGGCCGGGCCTGGATCAACAGAGCGGAAGAACGCGGACGACTGGACCAGGCCGTTCGCGAGTTCGACATCCGGAGGAGCGCCCCCGATGCAATCGCGCGCTCGCTCAGCGGCGGCAACCAGCAGAAGGTCCTTATCGCCAAGACCCTCGCGAGCCGGCCGGACGTGGCCATCTTTGACGAACCCACGCGCGGCGTCGACATAGGCTCCAAGCAGCAGATTTACCGGGTCATCGCCGGGCTAGCCGCACAAGGCGCCGCTTGCGTGGTGATCTCTTCCGAGATGCAGGAAGTCATCGGCCTGGCACATCGTGTGCTGGTGATGCGCAAAGGCAGTGTCGCCGGCGAATTGACCGGCAATGATATCAACGAGAGCACCATCGTTCGCCTCGCCATGGGTCTGACCAAGGAGGCCGCATAATGAACGCCGCCGCTGCCGACATGCCACATCGTCCGTGGTTGGGCGCCACCAAGCGACTCAGCGCGCTCGGACCTATCCTGGCCTTATTGGCGCTGATCTCCATCGGCAGCTTGCTGAGCGACAGTTTCCTGTCGGCCGGCAATCTATCCAATCTGCTGACTCGCTCGGCAATCGTCGGCATCATCGCCATCGGCGCCACCTACGTCATCACCGCTGGTGGCCTCGACCTTTCCGTCGGATCGATGTCGGCGCTGATCGCCGGCCTGGTCATCATGGGCATGAACGCGGCAGGCTCGTCGCTTGGGGATAGCTGGCTGGTCGTGTTGATCGGCATAGTCCTGGCATTGGCGTTGGGCGTGGTTGCGGGCACGCTTAACGGCATCCTCGTCGTCAAGGGCGGCATCGACGCCTTCATCGTCACCTTGGGCACGATGGGCATCTTCCGCTCCGTCATCACCTGGCTTTCGGACGGCGGCTCGATCTCGCTTTCAAGCAGCCTCAAGGGGGTCGCGCGACCGCTCTACTATGGCTCTGTCGCCGGCGTCAGCTACCCGTTGATCGCCATGATTTTCCTAGCGGTGGGGGCGGAATTGGTCCTGCGCCGCGCCCGAATTGGCCGCCACGTCACCGCCATCGGTTCAAATCCGGAAGTCGCCAGATACTCGGCCATCCGGGTCCACCGCGTCCGAATCCTGACTTACGTATTCCAAGGGGTCTGCGTGGCCCTGGCCACGATGATCTACGTTCCGCGGCTCGGCGCCGCGACGCCATCAACCGGTCTCCTGTGGGAGCTTGAAGCCATTGCCGCCGTGATCATCGGCGGGACCGCGCTCAAAGGCGGCTTCGGGCGCATTTGGGGGTCGATCGTCGGGGTCCTGATCCTCGGCCTGATCGACAACATCCTGAACCTCACGGCGCTCGCCAGTCCATATCTCAACGGTGCGTTCCAGGGGATCATCATCATCATCGCCGTTTATCTGCAGAAGGGTCGCCGGGAGGTCTGACCCGCCATCCTAGAGAGGAGAACACCGTGGAGAAGAGAACATTCCTGAAGGGCGGAGCGATCGCGATCGCGCTCGGCGCCGTAGGCATGCCGAAAATATCTTTGGCGGCGGGTGGAAGAACGATTGGCATTTCCATTCCGGCGGCAACCCATGGCTGGACCGGCGGTCTCAACTTCCAGACCAAGCGTACCGTCGAGCAGATGAAGAAGGCCTTCCCGGACATCGAGTTCGTGGTCGCTGCAGCCAACGACGCTTCCAAGCAGGTCAACGACGTCGAGGATCTCGTTGCGCGCGGCATCGACGCGCTGGTGATCTTGCCATTTGAATCCGAGCCCCTAACCGAACCGGTGAAGCAGGCCAAGGCGCAAGGCGTCTTCATAACGACCGTCGATCGCGGCTTAGCGGAAGAAGGTATCGAGGATCTCTATGTCGGCGGCAACAACCCGCAATACGGCGTGATCGCGGGGCAGTATTTCAAAAAGAAGTTTCCAGACGGCGCCAAGATCGTGGTCATGCGCGGCATTCCGACCACCATCGACAATGTCCGCATCGATGCCTTCAAAAAAGAACTGGAGGGCTCGAAGGTTCAGATCCTCGACATGCAGTTCGCCAACTGGAACCCGGACAAGGGCTTCGAGGTGATGCAGGACTTCCTGCAGAAATTCGATGCCATCGACGGCGTGTGGGCGGGCGACGACGATGCCGCGCTCGGCGCCATGGAGGCAATCAAGCAGGCCAATAGGCCGAAACCGATCGTGGTTCTGGGCGGCTCCGGCATGAACAAAGTCGTCAAGATGGTCAAGGACGGCGGCGGCGCCGTCGACGCCGACATCTTCTATCCGCCAACCCTGATCATTCCGGCGATCGAGCTGACCACCATGCGCGCCGCGACGCAGGCACCGATTCGCGGGCGCTACATCCTGGACAGCCCCTTGATCACCAAGGACAATGCGGAAGAGTTCTATTTTCCCGATTCGCCCTACTGAAGCTCAAGATTCAGACCTTCAGACATTCATGAGCTGGCGCGGCAGCAGCGGCGCCAGTCTCGGTCAAACCGAGCGGCGCCGCCATCGCGCAACATCAGCGTTTGCCAGCTCGTCCCGGGTGGCATCCGACTGCCGCGTCGCCCAGAATGGCTTGTACAGCCAACCAGGTTGAGATTGATAGTGAGCCTTCAAACTCTGCCTGTAAGCCTCGTAAGTGGTAGCCATCCCTGCAGAGTGGTATTGGAGAGTACCACCATTCCCACAAATTCAATCGCGGGGCGGCGTGCGCAGTGCATACGCCGACGCAATGGCATTTGATAGATCTTGCGACGAGATCGGATCGAACGCCGTCGCAGAACAAGACTCAAGATTTTGCGACGTGGGTCAACGGAGCACCTTGTGCCCGACCCGGCAACTGGCGCGGGGCGGATAAGGGTTTACCCCATGTCGAAAACCTTGCCCGGATTGAGCACGCCGGCGGGATCTAGAGCGCGTTTTATCAAGCGCATTACCGCTATCTCTTCGGCGCTGCGGGTTAGCGCTAGGTGGGCTTTCTTGGTCAGCCCTATGCCATGCTCGGCGGAAATCGTTCCGCCATGTTTCTTGACGAGATTGTAGATCACTTCGTTGATCTGGTCGGCCGGCTGTTGGGCCAGAGCCGGGACATTTGCGATGATGTGCATGTTTCCGTCGGCTATGTGCCCATAGTAGTATGATCGGCAGCCATCGACATCACCAAGCAGGGCCGCGCGGCATTCGATGGCAAAGTGATCCATTGTCGCGACCGGCAGGCCGATATCGAAGGAGAGATGAGGCCCCAGCACCTTTTTGAATTCCCCGGCGGCATCACGCGTTTGCCAGAAGTCCTTCACGTCCGAAAGCGAGCTGGCGATTGCGGCGTCGGTGACCATGCCAGCCTCAATCGTTCCTTCGAGCGCTTCCTGAAAGCGGGCAGGATCATTCTCGGCATCGTTGCCCTGCGCCTCCAAAAGAACGGTGAATCGATGATTGCCTGGCACCGGATTACGCACGCCCGGTACTCGTCCGGTTGCGACGTCCCAATAGTCTTTCCACATGACTTCGAATGCCGAAAGCAGCGGGCCGAGATTACCCCTGACACTGGCCAGCAGACTGAGAACATGCTCGTAGCTGTCCAAAGCTACCATCGCGGCCATGATGCTTTTGGGTTTCGGGTGCAGGCGCAACACGACACGGGTGATTATGCCGAGCGTGCCCTCGCTGCCGATAAAAAGCTGTTTCAGGTCGTAGCCGGCATTGTTCTTGAGCATTTTGTTGAGGCTGCTGACAAGCGTCCCATCTGGCAACACCACTTCAATGCCAAGGACCAATTCACGCATCATGCCATAACGCAGAACCCGGTTGCCTCCGGCATTTGTCCCGAGATTGCCGCCGATCGTGCAGGACCCGCGCGACCCAAGGTCCAGCGCGAAGAAAAAACCGGCATCATCCGCCGCTTGCTGCACGACTTCCAGCGGTGTTCCGGCCCGAACGGTGATCGTCGAGGAGTTGCGATCGATCTCTTCGATACCCGTGAACCGCTCCAGCGAGATAACGACGGCCCCCTCGATCGGCCTGGCACCGCCGGCCAGACCCGTCAGTCCACCTTGAGGCACCACTGCCACGCGATGCGCATGACACAGTCGCATGGCGGTCGCCACGGCTTCGGGCGTCGTTGGACGGATCACGGCAAGCGGCCGCACGGAAAGCGCGCTCCAGTCTTGCTCGTTGCGGGTCGGGACGTCCTCGCCGATCAATGCACCCGAGCCGAGCGTGTCCTTGAGCGCATGAAGAAAGGCTTCTCGCGTTGCACGGTCCATTGTGTCTAATATCCGCTCTGGGCCTTAGATCTCGCGGGCTCGGACAGATCGCCGGTACGCTTGCCGCGTTGCACGCGCACGAGATCGGCGGCAGCGTCGCGCAGCAGGGTCACGTCGCTGGTGATGGGCAAAAGATTGTAGCCGGCAGCAAGCAGTTCATCCCAAGTTGCGCCGGCGCTCGGAACGGTGCCCAGCCAACGGTTCGATGCGCGAACCTGGCTTTCGGCCTGGGCGACCAGATCACGTACGTCCCGTTGATCGAGTTGCTCCAGTCTTCCAATCGA
The DNA here is from genome assembly GCF_006440615.1 of Mesorhizobium sp. B2-6-2. Classification (NCBI taxonomy): domain Bacteria; kingdom Pseudomonadati; phylum Pseudomonadota; class Alphaproteobacteria; order Hyphomicrobiales; family Phyllobacteriaceae; genus Mesorhizobium; species Mesorhizobium sp. B2-6-2. Next base: position 267,670 of record NZ_VFUG01000004.1, read on the forward strand.
TCCGGCAAGATCGTTGACGCCGACAAAGACCATGTCGATGCCCTCGACGACGGCAATTTCTCCGGCCTTTGCGGCGGCCGACGCGCTCTCGATCTGCACAATCAAGAGAAGATTCTCGTTGGCGATATGGATGTAGTCCTTCACCAGGCCATAGTTCGAAGCCCGCACCAGCGGCGCCGCATAGCCACGCGAACCATGCGGCGGATAATGGCAGGCGCGCACCGCCGCAGCGGCCTCGGCCTCGGTCTCGACCATTGGAACCATGACGCTGTCGACGCCGGCGTCGAGCACTCGCTTGAGCGTCACCGGATCGTTCCACGGCACCCGAACGATACAGCGTGTGCCGGTGTTTTCGGCGGCGCGCAGCATATGAACCAAGTCGTTGAGCTCGCCCTGGCCATGTTCGAGGTCGATAAGCAGAAAGTCGAAACCGGCATTGCCCATGATCTCGACTACGGTGGCGCTGCCGGTGGCAATCCAGGCCCCGAGCAATTGTTCCCCGGCGGCGAGACGCCTCTTCAATTCGTTTGGCTTGAACACGGTATTTCCTTTTTGGCTCAGCGTTCGGCCACCCGGCCGCCCGCTGCCGTAATGACGGCGATAATGACGAAACCCGTGGTGACCAGGCGGACGCTGGCATCGGCGCCGAACGTATTGAGCATGACCTGGAGCAGCACGAGGAACAGAGCTGCGCCCCACAGGCCTGGCAAGTTGGCGCGCCCGCCGGCGACCGAGGTGCCGCCGATGACGACGACGGCGATCGACATGAGTAGATACTCGTTGCCGATATCCGTGGAAGATCCGCGAAAATAGGCCGCCAGCAGAGCGCCGCTCAGGCCGCCGAGCGCGCTGCACAGCACGTAGGTGACGGCGCGGATGCGCTGGACCTTGATGCCGGCGAGCCACGCGGCACGCATATTTTGACCGATCGCCAGGACCGAGCGTCCGAAGATGGTCCTCCCAAGCACAATCGCCGCTATGATCGAAGCGACAATGATGACCAGTACGAACACCGGCAGGCCAAGCAAACGAAGATCGGTGAAGCCGGCAAATCCGGGCGGCGGCTTTACCTGAAGGCCGCGGCCATAGCTGATGTCTATCGATTGGACGATGAAGCTCGTCGACAGGGTGGCGATGATTGGTGGAATGCGCAGCGTGCGGATCAGCCCGTAGTTTATCAGGCCAATCAGCATGCCGCTGGCCAACGCCGCAACGATGCCGGCCGCGATCATGCTGTCCGACCCGTTCATCACCTTCATGGCGATGGCGCTGGCAAGGCCGATGTTGGCCGGCAGCGACAGATCGACATTGCCGGGGCCGAGCGACATGACAAACATCTGCCCCATGCCGACCACCACCGCGAAGGACGCCAGCGAAAGGGCCGCCACGACGATGCCGCCCGCGCCCGCGCCCCCGGTAATGAGGAGCGATGCGAGGAAGACGATTGCGGCACCGATGAAGGACCATATCCACGGCCTAGCCGGCAGCGTCCTGACGAATGCGTTCATTCGGAGCGCGTTCATTTGGGGCGCCTCTCGATCATGGCGCGCAGAGCCAGCACGACGATAAGAATCACGCCATTGGCGCCGGTCTGCCAGTCGGTCGGAATGTGCATGAAGGACAGGAGCGACGCGGACGCCAGCGTCAGCGTCAGCGCGCCGGCCACCGCGCCCATGGCGGACACGCGCCCGCCCATAAACTCGCCGCCGCCCAGGATGACGCCGGCGATGGCGAGCAGCGTATAGCCGGCGCCGATGTTCGCGTCGCCGGCGGTCGAAAGGCCTACCAGGGTCAGCGCCGACAGCACCCCGAACACGCCGGCAAGCGTGAAGGCGAGCACTTTGGCATGCAGGATCGACCAGCCGGCCCGGGCCACGGCCGCCTGGTTGCCGCCAATGCCGCGCAGGACGGCGCCGTAACTCGTTTTCATCAACGCAAGGTGGACCACCAGAGCAATGGCGGCGGCCGCGACAATGGGAAACGGAACAAAGGGCACATGAACCGCCATAAATGATTGCAGCCAGGCTGGCGCCTTGCCGCCAGGCTGCGGAAGGACCATCAGGGCCAGCCCCTGCCAGACGAAGGCCATGCCGAGCGTGACGACGATGGATGGCAGGTTGCGCAGATGGATCAGCGCGCCGATCGCCGCGTAGACAAAGACGGCTCCAGCGATGACGGCGATACCGAGAAGCGGCGTGTCGTGCAGCATCGTGACCGAAACCGATGCGATGAACGAAATGAAGAAGCCCGCCGAGAGATCCAGTTCGTTGACCGTGATGACGAACATTTGCGCGATCGTCGCCAGCGCGACCGGGATCGCCAGGCTGAGCATGAGGTTGAACCCCATGTAGCTGATGGCGCGCGGATTGAGCCAACCGATGGCGGCTAGCATCAGCGCCAGCGACACGAACGGCAAGGCCGTGCGTAGCAGCGTCGGGGACAGGTCGAACCACCGGGCCGGGCTGGTTCGATTGACTGGGCGAGCCGAGGCGGTAGAGCTCATGCGGCCTCTCCGAATGAGGACCGGATTACATTCTGCTCATTGACCTCATCGTGGTCGAGCGCGGCTACGATCTTGCCGTTGCGCAGCACATAGACACGATCGCAGTTCTCAAGTTCCTCGAACTCGGTCGTGTACCAGATGAACGTCCGGCCCTTTGCGGCTTCCTCCTGGATCAGGGCATAGACTTCGAGCTTGGTCGCGATGTCGACACCTCGCATCGGGTCGTCCATCAGGATGATCTGGGCATCCGACGCGAGTGCGCGCGCAAAAAGCGCCTTCTGCTGGTTGCCGCCTGATAGGGACAGGATCGAATTGCCGAGGTCGGGCGTGCGTATGCCGAGGCGCTGCCGCCAGGTCTCACCCATCGCCCGCTGCTTCTCCTGGGAGATCAGCGCGTAGGAACTCAGCGCCGACAGCGAACGAACAGCGATGTTCTCGAGCACGGACCATAACGGAAACACGCCGTCCGTCTGCCGGTCGCCTGCGACCACCGCCACGGTGGCCGTGACGTCCACCCCCCGATCGCGCCGGCTCGCCGCTTGGAATATCCGAACCAACAGATTGCTTTGTCCGTGCGCTGCCAGACCGGAGAGACCGATGATCTCACCCGCCTTGGCGTCGAGATCGTTGCCGGCGGCACCATGCTTCTTGTGAACGGCGACACGCAGCGGAGCATCGCCCCGCCGCTGCTTCGCCACTGAATTCTGGCGGGCGCTGACGATGCCGACCATTGCCGCGACGAGTTTCTCGCGATCGAAATCGATCGTCGCCCCGGTGACGGCAACCTTGCCGTCGCGCATCACAACGATGCGGTCTGTCGAAGCCAGGACCTCGTTGAGAAGGTGCGAGATGAAGATGCAGCTGACCCCGGTCGCCACCGCGCGGCGGACATAGGCGAGAAGCTGCGCGGAAGCATGGCTGTCGAGCGACGAAGTCGGCTCGTCGAGGATAACCAGCCTGATAGGGTCGACGCTTTGCGTAAACACGCGGGCGACTTCCACCATCTGCCGCCGGCCGATGGAGAGATCGCCAACGATCTGGTCGCCCCGGATACCATGTCCGGGGAAAATATCGTCGAGCTTGGCGACAATCAGCGCGTCGGCGCGACGCAGCGATCCCCAGCCGGTCAGCGAAGGATGGCTTATGCGCGCGTTTTCCGCGACCGTTAGATTGGGACAAAGAGACAGTTCCTGGAAGACACAGCGCACGCCAAGTTTGTGGGCGAGCACAACGGAATGTTCGGTTAAATCCTGGCCGGCGATGGTTCGACGGCCTGCGTCCGTCCCTATCGTGCCGGCAATTGCGTTCACCAAAGTGGACTTGCCGGCGCCATTGTGGCCGACCAAACCGACGCACTCGCCAGCGTCGACAACGAAGTCGACGCCGTTGAGCGCCTTGACGTTGCCATAGGCTTTGGCGACCGCCGAAAAAGCGACGATCGAGGTTTTCCCGGCGGTCATCCCTACGGCTCCTGAAGTCTATTTCTTGGCCGCGGCGATAGCCTTGACCACGTCATCCTGCGAATATTCGACATTGGCGACACCGCCGTCCGGCGTCGCGGCGATCTGGGCATCCAGGGACGACTTGTCGACGAACAGGATGTCCATCGGCACTTCCTTGGGAACGTCCTTGCCGTCGAGGACCTGTTGAGCCACCCAGAAGGCGAATGTCGCCATGCCCGGAGCCTCCGAAGCCGACCATGTATCGTAGTTGCCGTTGGTCTTGATCTGCTCCTTCCACCAGACCAGTTCGTCCTTGCGATTGCCGAGCATAATTATGGGAAGCGGCCGGCCGGCCGAACGGAACGCCTCGGCCGTGCCGTAGCCGTCGCCACCCTGGTCGATGATGCCGGCGATGTCAGGCAGGGAAGGCAATACGCCGGTTACAGCCTTCTGGGCGGTCGTCTGATCCCAGTCGCCGTGAACGGTGCTGACGATCTTGAGGTTGGGGTGCTTTTCGATCTCGCGCAGCACGCCCTTGGTGATGTCGTCGTCGATGCTGGTTCCCGCCACACCGCGGATGTAGAGAATGTTCCCGCCATTCGGCAGGCGCTTGGCCATCTGCCGGACCTGCTCGGCGCCGTAGGTCTCGGCGAGGTCGACGGTCACCTTGTAGGCACATGGCTCGGTCACGAGCCCGTCGAAGGCGACGACGATGATGCCGGCATCGCAAGCCTGCTTGACGGAGCCGTTGAGAGCGTCTGGCGACAGGGCGTTCAGCACGATGGCGTCGTAGCCCTGCAAGATCAGGTTCTGAATCTGTGCTGCCTGCTGCGGCGCTTCCTTGGCGGCCGTTGTGAAGGCGTCGGCGGCGCCGATGACCTTGTCGGCAACGGCCTTGTCGCCGATCTTCTTCCAGCTTTCGAGCATGCTCTGACGCCAGGAATTGCCGGCGTAACCATTGGAAAGCGCGATCTTCTTGCCGGACGTATCGGCAAGCGCCGGACCGACCAAGCATGAGGAAAGCACCGCTGCGGAAAGCAGCGCTGTGAGATGGTTCATAAATTCCTCCCAAAAAAAGAGATTGAACGATTCACCCGGGTCTGCATCGCCGCCTCGCCAGGGCAGCCGGCGCCGTATCTGAGGTACAGTATGTCAGTTGAGTTGACAAGAGGGCGGTTAATGCGGCATCTCTTATTCAATGCAGGAGCGCACTCGATGGATCGCGAGACTGTCTTTGAAATTCTAGATCCCCGCTTCGCCCGGCTGTTCATCGGAACGGCCAGGCTCGATATGCTGTTCAGCGACTGCCGATGGGCGGAGGGCCCGGCCTATTTTCCGGCTGGCCGCTACTTGGTCTGGTCTGACATCCCGAACGATCGCATGCTCCGTTATGACGAATGCAACGGCCAGGTCTCGGTGTTTCGACACCCTTCTGGTCATTCCAATGGCAATACGGTCGACCGGGCTGGGCGTCTGGTCACATGTGAGCATGGCGGGCGGCGGGTCTCCCGCACCGAGGTCGACGGCACGGTCATCACTCTCGCCGATCGCTTCGAAGGCAAGCGGCTGAACAGTCCCAACGATGCGTCGAGAGGTCCGACGGGAGCCTGTGGTTCACCGACCCGACCTACGGGATCGATTCCGACTATGAGGGCAACAAAGGAGAAAGCGAACAGGCCGGCAACTTCGTCTATCGCCTCGATCCTGAGACGGGCAGCCTGAGCGTCGTGGCGGACGATTTCGTCCAGCCCAATGGAATAGCATTCTCCCCAGACGAAAAGACCCTCTATATTGTCGATACCGGCGCCTCACATCGCAAGGATGGACCGCGCCATATTCGCAAATTCGCGGTCCTAGATGAGAAACTCATTGACGGCGGCGTATTCGCCGAAGCCACAAGCGGATTTTTCGATGGGCTGAGGCTCGATACCGATGGTCGCATATGGACGAGCGCAGGAGACAGTGTCCATTGTTATACACCGGTCGGTAAAATCAAAGTGCCGGAAGTCGTAGCCAATGTTTGTTTCGGGGGTCCGAAGCGGAATTACCTGTACATTTGCGGAACGACATCCCTCTACGGGGTGAGACTGCCGGTCACAGGTGCCAAGACATTCTAGAGCCCTGGCCACTCAAGTCGAACGGCGCCAACGTCCATTTCAGCGCTTGAGAATGAACCCGAGATGCCTTCTATTTATTACCCGGGACGCGCTAACTGCTGAAGCGGCCGAGACCGGCAGGAACGCGGACGGCTGCGGCCGGCGGCTTTATCAGCCCTTCCTGCATTGCCTCAATGTAGGACTTACGCGTCGACAGGATGTGATCCGTCAGCACAGCATCGATCGCCAGGATATCGCCATTCTTGAACGCCTCCACGATCTCCCTGTGGTGGACATAGGAGCGATCCTGCGCGCCCGCGATCGGCACCGAAAGGTGCGTTCTCAGCGTCGCGATCTGGCCGGCAACCTGCTCGAAGCCTTCCTGAAGGTAACGGTTGCGGCAGTTGCGGATGAACGCTTCGTGAAACACGGTATCGGCCCGTGAATATGCGACAGGATCGCCATCCGCCCGCGCCCTGTCCATCATGTCAAGCGCGCGTTCGAGCTGCATTGTGGTTTCGTCACGATGTCTCGCCATAGCAAAGGATATGGCACGGCTTTCCAACACGATCCGGTACTCGCACAGGTCGATGATGTCCTGTTCGGTGGGAAAGAAGACGTAAGTACCCCGCTGCGGAATGATGTTGACCATTCCCTGCTGTTGCAGGATCGTCAGCGCCTCTCGGATCGGCGTCCGGCTGACGCCGAGCATCGAGGCGAGGCCCGCTTCGGACAACTCGCTGCCAAGCGCAAGTTCTGCATCGATGATTGCTTGTCGCAGGCGCTCAACAACAGTCGCAACCAGCGACCTTGGGCGATCGATCGTTATGCCATTGGACAAGTCATGGTACCCTTGCGTTTGTCTCAAAGGTACCACATCTTCTCGTGGCCACTCAATCCACAGCGGACCCGATTGAGAACCGTCACGCTCCGAATCTCGGCTCCGGTACGCCGGTGTCGTGCTCACGCGCCTTATCCATGAGCTGAAGTAAGTCGTCACGGCCCAGGACGGAGCCGACGGAGCGGGCTCGGTCACCGAAGGTCGCGACAACTTTCTCACGGTCTGCATATGTTTGGCACAAGCGAGTTGATCGTCGATCGATCGCTCATTCTGGAGGTCGGTTGAGAAGCGTGCGTAGATCGCGGTCCGATTCATGGGGAATTTTCTCGGCCTGTTCACGCGCATGGTCTTCGCGGGCCGCTTGGCGAGCGAGAGCGCCTGCAAGGCGCAGAATCGCCCGATGGGGTGCCTCACGCAAGACCCGCTTGCCGGACTTCACCACCATTGCAGGAACAGCTTGCAACGGGGCAAAAATAGTGGGGGGCATGATACCCGAACGATAGCAGCAGTCGGCAGGATGGCTGCCGGCCATCAAGTATGCCAAGAAAACGTGGCTCCTCCATGTCTCGCAAGATGTGCTCATGCGCGAGACGAGGGAATTCGTCGCAATGGGCGCTCGCAGAAATGGATAGGAAAGCGTGCTATTGGGACATACTTCGGCCTGATCCGCTACTCTGGCTCAAACGTGTCATGACGAAAAGCGCGGCTAGCACGGTGGATAGAAGCATTTCTATCCTGAGCTGATGTCAACGACAGCCGCATCCCCCAAGCGCAGAGTAGAGGTCCGCTTTTCCAGGCCGACCAGATTCGTCGCTATCTCCTGATAAAGCCTACAGTCCGCTTGGACGAGGGTTCGCTCAGGCCGTTCAAGCGGCAGGCTGCCGGCGATTTCCTTCAAGTCATTAAGGACAGACGCGATATGCGGCCAGGGGAAGTCTGTCGGATCGTCAATGTCGCGATCCGCGCCAACAATGATTTCGAGCTTGGCGACGATGCCAAGAAGCGACCGCGCCCGTATCTGAGGTAGCTTGTCCTGGAGCTTCAAGGCTGCAGTCGTGGCCTCGACTTCCGCTTGGCAAGCGATCGAATAGCCGACCTTCTCATCTATCGCTTCGTGGTCTGAGGCGTCGAGAACGCGCCTCTCTAGGCGCTGCTGACGTCGGCAAAGCACGTGCGAAACGTGCTGTGCCCGCAACCAGCCTCGTAGCAGCAGAATCGCGGCTTCATCGTCGAAACTTCCAGACACGCCTGCGGTCTGCCGTTGCCCTCGCCCGTGCGTGACGGAAGGCAAAGACGTGCTATTGTCGGAATCAGCCATGATCCGAGCTCCTCAACAGCTTTGGCGTGGCCAGGCCGGATTGGTGTTGCATCACCCATCCGGCCGCCAAGTGAAACCGAGACTACACACAGTGCATTATCTAAGCAACCAAAATCACCATAAAATGGTGATTTTATGAATCGGGTGCAGTGCCGCATGGCTCGAGCTGCATTAGGATGGGGTGTTTTAGACCTCTCAAAAGAAGCCAGAGTATCAACCCAGACGATTGTTCGCTTCGAAAGAGGCGAGGCGTTGAAGCAATCGACTGTGGATCTGATACGAAGCACGTTCGAAAGCGCCGGCATTGAATTCATTCCAGAGAATGGCGGCGGCCCTGGCGTTCGTCTGTCTCGCAATCAGAACTGACGCTCTTTTCGCCATGCAACAGGATCGGCGATCCATCGATTGACATCGGATTCCCGCCAGCCCGCCCCGTTGATGCTTATCTTGATCTGAGGGGGGAACGTGCCTTCGGCGATCTTGCGATAGATGGTCGAGCGGGACAGGCCGGTTCGGGCAAGGACGGTTCTGAGACGTACAATACGATCTGGCTCGGGCATAGCTTGCCTGCTCCTTGGTGGCATCTGCTGGAACCAGACAGGACGGCTAGCGAGGGAACGCAACAAGGTTCGTCGTCTCGTCCGTGGATGGCGTATAAACGGCGGCGGATTGGCCAGGTGTCACAGCCCGATGCCCCGTCCCATGCTGATGCCGTGGTTGAACATCAGTTCCACACCCAGGCGCCGGCCGGATTCAACCTGAATGCCGAGCGCCTTCTTATGATTGGCGAGCAGGGATTCCAGTTGCGGATCGCGTTCGAGGCTTTTGGCCATGTCGGACATTGCCGTGCGCGTTGACTTGTAGCCCGACATGTCGCCTGCCTGGAATTGGCCCCGGCTCGTGCGATCCAGCTTTTGCCAACGCTCCACGAAACGATCTGCGCGGCGGCTCGGATCGTTGTCTAGTCCGGTGCGGATTTCCGTTTCGAGTTGGAGAGCAAGGACAATGCGGTTGACCCGGCCGGCCGCCGTTTCACGAACCAGCTCGGGATTCTTGACGTAAGCCGCTTCGGCATCGCGCCAGCCATGCGGTCGAACCTTCTCGAAAGCGATGCGCGCATCTCTCAATTCGCGTATCTGCTCGGGAGTCCCCTGCTCGTCCGCATGGCCGCCGACGGTAACAGCGTCGAGTGCGCGCGCGTGGCGCACAAGCGCCTTCGTGCGGGCGCTACGCAACGTCGCTTCCGGGTCCATCGGCGCATTCGTTTCGCGCTGCATGCCCCTCGAGGAAGCTTCTCTTCCGGGCGCGGCGCCGGCATCGCCGTTTCGCTTTCCATCGTCTCCTCTTTCCGGGCTGCGCCCACGGTCTTGGCTAGACTCGGCGTCTACGGGCGAGCGCAACCCGTCGAGCAGCCCGCCGATCCTGTCGCGAAGCTTCTCAGGAACGATGCGGCGCACGATCTCGACCACACGCTGTCGGAAGCTGATCCCACGCCGTTCGGCATAGGTCTGCGCCGGGTCGACCTGGTCGTAATCCGACGCCATGTCGTTGGCGCGGTTGCGTGACAGCGTACGGACAAGCCGCTCGCGGGTGGCGAAGTCGTCGCTGCCGTAGTGCATGTCCATCCCGTCGCGATGCCGCGACAGGGCGACATAGCCGCCATGCGCATCCATACCTGGCGTCGCCAGCACATGCGTGCGGTCGACGGTCATTCCCTGGGCTTTATGAATGGTCGCGGCATAACCGTGGTCGATGTGAGTATAGTCTTTCAGGTCAAAGCGCACGGACCTGCCGCCATCGGTGCGCACGGCCATGTTCTGTGTGCTGACCTCTTCAATCACACCGAGCGTGCCGTTCTTGACGCCGAGTCCGCGCTCGTTGCGCAGGAACATGACGCGGTCGCCGCTTGCAAAATTCCTTGCACCGCGTTCCACATCCAGCTGAACATCGTCGCCGAGTTCGCCAGCACGGCGCATGCGCTCGCGCGCTGCCTTGTTAAGCGCGCGCACCTCGTCGTTTGTGTGGGTGAGAATGATCCGGCTCGCATCTGGCTCTGCCTGTCTGTCGCGGTCCCAGCGCTCGACAAGATCGCTGCGCGCCTCATCGCGCGACGCAGCCTTGTGCACCATGCCTTGTTCGTCATAAGCGCTGATCGCAGCCCAGATCCTGCCGGTTGCAAGATCGCGCGTGGCGTCGCGCTGCCAGTCGTCGCGCTGCCGGCGCACTTGGCCGATTTCGACGCCGCCATGGCGTTCGTGAATCGAACGGAACGCAGCACCCGCCTCGATCGCCTGCAACTGCTGTGGATCGCCCACCAACACGACCTTTGCACCGGCTTCCGCGGCGTGGGAGAGCACGCGCTCCAATTGGCGCGTGCCGACCATGCCGGCTTCGTCAATCACCAGGACATCACGCGCGGTGAGCAGATCGCGCCCCTGTTCCCAGCTATGTTCCAAGCTGGCGATGGTGCGAGACGAGATGCCTGATCCGCTTTCGAGATTCTCGGCCGCAATTCCGGAGAGTGCCGCGCCTCTAACCTCGTAGCCTGCTCCTGCCCAAGCCTCACGCGCCACGCCCAGCATCGCGCTCTTGCCGGTGCCGGCAAAACCAACAACGATACCAAGACCGCGGACATTCGTGATGTGATCCAGTGCATCGGTCTGCTCGTCAGAGAGAACAAGGCCACGATGCTTGGCATCCGCCAACGCCGTCGCACGATCCCGGTCACTCACCGCATGCTGTCTCTGCCCAGCCATGCGTTCTGCCGCGCGATGAAGGCGCTGTTCGCTATGGATCATTTGCCGCGTGGTGAAGCGGTCTTCGCCGCGTCCATCCTTGCCGAGCTCGACCAGATCGGGCGCATTGCTAATGGCCGCCACGACCGCGTTGAACTGCTCCATTCCATCGCTGTGGCGATGCGAGAACTTGGCAATGTCCTTTCGGGTGAAGGTCGATTGCTGATGGGTGATGGCGTCCAGCGCCACGGATGGGTCGGCTATGATGCGCGCGCCATTGTTGCGCGCGATCTCGCGGTGCAGTTCGGCGCGATCTGCTTCAATGCCGGCAGCATCAAGGCCGTTGCCCTCGATGCGTTGAGCCGGTGCACCAATCTGGGTTTGCGGCTCCAGAGCAATGCCCTGCGCTTCCAGACTGCGATGATCGATGCGGGCGTCGATGTCGAGTTCGGCCAGGCGCTCATTGGCAAGCTCGGCCCAGCGCTCGCGCCAGCGCTCGACAAGCTCGGTCTGGTTCCAGTCTCGGACCTTCGCGCCAAAGCCGTTCGCGTCCACGGACCGCATGGTGAGCATGACATGGGCATGCGGCTTGGGACTGCCATCCTCCGCCCTGTCCCAATGCACATTGAGATCGACGACCATGCCCCGACTGACAAACTCGGCCTGCACGAAGTCGCGGGCCAGTTCGATGCCTTGTGCCTGGCTCAGTTCGCGTGGAAGGGCAAACTCCACCTCCCGGGCAAGCTGGGCATCCTTGCGGACCTCAAAGGCTTCGACATCGTTCCACAGCCGTTCGCGGTCGCTCCAGGCTACCGGCGCATTCTCCGGCAGCAGAACCTCGGAATGGACAACGCCGCGCTTGGCCGAGAAGTCGTGGTTTCGATCAATGCGCTCGTCACGCAGCCGCGAGGCAGAGCGGTAGGCCGCCGACGCTACGGCACTGCTCCCGGCCTTGCGGCCAATGACCTTGACGTGAAGATGATAGATCGCCATCGCGACCAGATCATTTGCACGGCAAAGCGCACGTCGGAACGACGTATAAGCGCGCCCTCCCTCGAAAAAATCTCGGGATGGACCAGCCCGTCCCGGGCTGTCTCGGCAACCCTGAAGCCTTCCGGCGGACGCTCGCCTATCATCGCCACATCGACAATCAACGGAGACAGCACATGCGCAAACCACGGGAGTTCGACGCGGAACTGAAGGCGCTGGAAGACAAAGCGCGAGAGCTCAAAACGCGCAAGGTGCAGCAACTTGGCGAACTGGTGATCGCCACCGGCGCCGATCAACTCAGCACCGACGAACTGGCCGGGGCGCTGGTCGCAATCGCCGAAACGAAAGAGACTGCAAAGCGTGAGGCATGGGCCGAGCGTGGGGTGAAGTTTTTCGAGAGCCGGTCCCGGCGAACTGCTCCGGCATCTGGAAGCAACCGGCGCAGCGCTCCAGGGCACCAAGGCAGCCCGCAATCGCCGGCGGGCGGCACGGGCTCGGCATGACATGCGCACCTGGCAGGTCGAGCGCCGCAAGCGCACCCAACATCTGATCGAACTCGGCGGTCTCGTCGTCAAGGCAGGCATCGTCGAACTAACGAATGACGATCGCGCCGTGATCTACGGCGCGCTACTGTGGATCGCCACCAAGCTGCAGAGCCATGAAGGCGAGCACGCGCGCGACCTCTGGGTTGCGAAGGGGAAGCAGGCGTTCAATGCGGAAAGGCATGAAGGGGGAAAGGATCAGCGAACTTAGCGGCGCTTGCGCTACGCCGCGGCCTCGATGTCAAATATCTCGAACCGGACTGAAGGAAAGCAAGACCTGCACTTGTTGCTGCGCCCCTTGGTGGAAGAGCTGAGGTCGGCGGAGCCTTGCGAAAGCTACCTGTTCCAGGTCTCAGGCCGTCGAGTAACAAACTTCGGAGATCACTGAAACAACTGATAACCCACCTTGGCAGGGCGCCCACCCGGTCCAGGGCAGCGCAGCGCGGCCGGATTGAGCAGACCCCGTCGCGCCGTTGCCCGGCAGACCAGAGCATTACGCAGCCAAGCCCTTGGCCTTCGCCTGTGCATGCAGAAACGCCACCGCGCGCCCGGCATGTGATGCAGCGGTGAATATCGCCCGCGTGTCGTCCTTCAAGACCTGCAGCCAGCTTGCGACATAAGCTGCATGATCATCGCGCGTCTTGGGGGTAAGCTGGAGATCGGCGCACAGAAAGGCCGCGCCAAGTTCCGCCACCAGCTCTTCCAGGGCCCTCATCGCCAAAGCGCTTGCGGCCTAACTCCCGGTCAAGGCGCTTGGGATGTTTCGTCCATGGCCATTATGCCGATATCGGCATAAGGGGCATTATGCCGTAACTCGGATTATGCTGCATGCCTGATTTTGGCCACTGTTGAGCTAGCGTTCAGCGATGCGACAGTTCGGCATAATCAGAGCGGTTCGAGGGGGGCGAGTATGGATGTTTTGCGAAGGTCTGGTTACAGGCAAGCGACCTAGGAAGCGGACTAGGACTATCACCAAACGTGTTAGCGGACAGGAAGTTGTTTCTCTCGCAATGTCTGCCAGCGCCGACGCAACTCACCATCGCGTAGGGAAATGGCCTCTTCTGAAACCTCCACCGCCACAATGCGATCGGTGCGGAAGTGCCGAAAGTCCTGCCGCAGTTCACACCAGGCCACCAGCAGTCGGCTGGTCTCGGAATAACCGAGAATGACCGGCCACACAGTGCGCGTTGTCGTCTCATCGGCTTTCGAGCGATAGCGAAGACGCAGCTTTCGTCCGTCGCGAATTGCCTGGCGGATAGGCGCAATATTGATGGTCTCGTTCGGCGGCGATTGCACCGGCCGTATGGTCATGCTTGGTTCGGCGATGAACGGCCGCAGTGCATCGGGAACGACGGCAGCGATTTTGCTGACGACGTCGCTAGCAGCAGTGGCGATGAGCGCATCCGAATGAGAGGAAACCCATTTGGCGCCCAGAACGATGGCTTCAATCTCGTCTGGCGTGAACATGAGGGGCGGCATGTCGAACCCAGGATGGAGAATATAGCCGAAGCCGGCCTCACCGGTAATCGGTCACCCGCTGGCCCATGAGGTCGGCGATGTCGCGGTAGACCGTGCGCTTCGAAACCTCCAGTTCCTGCGAGATAGCAGCGGCCGTCACCGGCCGGCTGCTGCGCCGCAGGATCTGGATGAGCTGAAAAAGACGGTCGGCTCTGCGCATATGCTGACTCCTGCTGCCATAATGCTGGCAACAGCGATGTGAGACAAGCCTGTGAAGATGCGGCAAAGGCGTCGCCATCGCAGGAGGTTTTCATGAAATTCGCATCCGCTCGCATCATCGCCGGCGACATCAAACAGATGGTCGCCTTCTACGAAATGGTCACCGGGGTCACGGCAAACTGGCTGGCGCCGGTCTTTGCCGAACTCGTCACCCCTGGCGCAGTCCTTGCGATCGGCTCGGTGGAGACTGTATCGCTCTGGCAGGAAAACAGCGCCCAGCCAGGAGATAACCGCACTGTTTTTCTCGAGTTTCAGGTCGATGACGTTGATGCCGAATACGCGCGCCTCAAGGATAGCGTTCCCCTTGTGCATGAACTCAAGACCATGCCTTGGGGCAACAAGACATTCCAGTTCCGCGACCCGGAAGGAAGTGCGGTATCGCTCTTCATGCCGGCAACGGAAGATGCCAAACGCCGGTTCATAGGACGATAATCAGAATGACAGATAGGGTGCGCGAGCGCCCCGCGCGCAGTAGGCTATGCAACAATGGCAAACATGGCGTCGCAGACGTAGCGCTTTCCGTCATCGCGTCGAATGACTGCTATCGGGGTATTGGAGCTCGATGGCGAACGTCTGTGCTAGGGTCGAAAACTGCCGCTAGACTGGAAAACAGGTGAAGATTGTCGCTCCAACAACATGGAGCACAAGAGACGGATATATCAAACCAGACTACCTGCCTCGATCCCTACTTCACGTCGTTCGAGGAAAGTCTTTCTTCCAGGAACTACAAACCTGACACCCTTACGAATTATCGCTACCTGCTTCGTCGCTTCGCCCGCTTTCTCGAGGCCGAGGGCATTGCGCCGTCGGCTTTGACGCCGGACCTTGCTGTCGAGTTGGGACGCCGATTGCCGCCCACGCCGAAGAGCCGGATCAAGGTGACCAATCTTGCCAGGCTGTTCGTCGCGCATCTGATTGAAATAGGAGTGGCGACACGACCGCCGCTGACACCTGCGCAGGCAGAGCGCGCTGAGCTGCCGAGCAACTTCGAAACCTACCTTCTGCGACAGCGCGGCCTCAGCCCGCGCACGGTCTATCACGTGCTCCGGTTCGCGGATGCTTTCTCGATCATCGCTTCGGCGACCATATGCTCGATCTGCCCGCTCTGGCCGCGCGAGATGTCGTGGCATTCATGGAGCACCTTCTGACGCGCAAGCGACCGTTCCGCGACAAGACACCAGCCACGCATTTGCGCAGCTTCTTTCAATATCTGTTCGCTCAGGGCCTTACGACTACGCACCTGTCGCTTTGCGTCCCTCGGGTGCATTAAACCCTGGGGCGCAAGACTTCCTCGTCATCTGTTGCCTGACGAGGTGGAGGCAGTCGTGGCCTCGGTCCGCGCCAATTCGCGGCGCGGTGCACGCGACTACGCCATGCTGCTGATGGCCCGCCTTGGCTTGCGCGCGCTCGAGGTCATGGCGATCCTACTCGACGATATCGACTGGCGCGCCGGAGAACTGCTGGTTCGCGGAAAAGGCCAGCAACATGATCGGCTGCCTATCCCGCCGGACGCCCGTCGCCGCGAATGCCTCCCTCAATGTTGATGACTTGGCTATCCTTGAACGGACGGTTGGGTGCCCGATGCGCCACGGCTTGTGCCAAAGCAGGGGTAAACTTCTCTGATCTCAAGTGCCTGATGGACCACAGCCGCAAGGGCGACGTTACGATTGGCTATATCATTCCAGACGACGACGATATCCGCGTTGCCGCACAGAGCGTGGCCGATAAAATGGACGAGCTGTTCGGGTTGGTCAAAGCACCCGAGCCAATAAAGGAACCACAGAAACGGTTCTATCATCCGGCCAACGGCTATCTCGCCCGCGAGGTCCCAGCGGGCAATCACAACGCCGCAGCCAGCCGCCAACTTCCAGACGATCACGCTCCGTTCTCCAAAACGTTGATTATTCAAGCACCTGCTAATGTGCTACGGTCCACGGCAGTTCGCAGGTGCCCGGCCCATGTCCCCCTAACCCCGGTACCCTGGGGTTAGCCTGCGAGCAAATTAGGGTCAGTCGCTCATGCTGGTGGCTGGCCCTATTCTTGTGTTTCCCATCAATGCCGCTATCGTCACCCCCAGTTCGACAGCACTGGGAGACCCCCCTCGACGGTGCTGCGGGCTGTGAGGGTCGGGTCGTCGGGGTAGACGATTCGGCCCTCTTTCTTTCCACGCAGATTTTCATTGCTTTCCCGGGGGTCTTGCCGCAACGGTAGGCACTCGGGTTTGCAGGGTGGAGTTGGGCTGGTGGACGTTCAAGCCGACCATGGTCGGGCGAGCACCGCTAAAAAGCTTGTCCATGCAGCGCTCCTAAACGCGCCGTTTGGCGAAACGGTTTCGATCAAAGAAGCCATCGCTGCCGTCCGCGAACAGGGTCCCAATCTCACCGAGACCGATTGCCAACTCACCGAATGCATCATGTACGAGGCGATATTGCTTGGCCGGTTCGTCGCCTTCGACATGCAGGAATAGATGCGCACGCATGGCACGCTATGGTTCTCGCCGCCGGTCTCGGTGAAGACCCGCCAAACGGGCGTCCGCTATGAGGTCAACAACGTCCAGGCAGCCGCCGAGAACCTGCTTGAGTGGCCCGAGCGTGGCCGCCACTGGAATAAGGCGGTGCAGGCTTGCCTCGCCGCACTAGCTGGCGATCTGACCCCGGATGATGTGCGCGCCGCATTCGAGACGGCGGCACGCAAGGAAGGCATGCTGCTCGATTGATAGCAGGGCAATTCGATCGGGGAACGATTCGCTCCCGGGTGAGTTCCGCCCTTGAGGGCCGGCCCCCAAGGGATGCCACTGCTCAATGTCTACGCTCAACGAATCTCCCCAAATCTTTCGGCAGCTGGCCACTTCAGAAGGTTTCCGTCGGAGGTTGCGCAAGCAGCTGGACTTGGGCGTTGAACTGACGCTGCCGAAGTCCTTCACTGAATTGCTAGGGGCGCTGGATCAGCAGGAAGAGGAACAGACGCTGGCCCGCAGGCACTGAATTCTCAGCCTACCCAAAGAAAAGCCCATCGCAGCTAATGAGGGTAGGCGACGGGCTTCCCGCGACGGAGAGAGCAGCTACACCTCGGCGGATCGACTGCATCGACTAAATCACCAAGCCGTGAATTCGTTCCATGATGGGACACTTTTATTGGTCGGCTAGGCCGCTCTGCTGACGCCCTAGCGACGGAGTTCATATCCTCACCGCCAGCTTGCTGGCCTGGGACTCCTTGGAACAGTGCTAGGGGCTATGAGGGTCGAGTCGGCCGGGTAGACGATTCGGCCCTCATCCGATTTGACCCCTCACTCGGATGCTCGGGACGGACGAATGGGAAAAGGCTTGGTATAGTCGCGAGCAACGGACCGACTTATTAGGACAGGTCGACGAGATTCACCAACGAAGCGCCGACGTCGCGGCCATAGAACAGTTTGTCGGGAAGCGACTGGCGGACCTCTTCCCGAAAGTCTTGCCTTCCGCAACGACCGGGGCGCCCCAATGTTCTCTTTGTTTCTGGCCATATCGAACCCCGAGCCGAAGGCTATTGGGCTGGCAACCAAGATCGGGAATCACATTCTCAAGGCGTCGATGGAACGGGCATCTCGTCATAAAGGCGACCGTTGAAAGTTCGGCCGGCTGCTTTCTTATTCTTCCCGCCCGCCGCCGTCGGGATCATGCTGGAGCTTCTGGGACGGGTGCTCCCCGTCCTAGGTGTCCCCTAGGCCCGGCGGCTTACCACTCCCCCGAAGATACGTTGGCTGCCGGGCCGCCCTTCTACCAGCCATCAGCGCGCATTCCTCGTCGCCGCTCTCTTGGCACCGCCGAAGCGCCGATCGCGTCTTGGCGCCTCGCTGTGGCCCGATGTAGGTCCCACGGGACGCTGGTGCTATGCTTGCGTAAAGCGTGGGAGCAACAAATGGCCTACACTGTCATCTGGTATGGAGTACGGGGCATTATCGACAAGGTGACCTTTGACGCTGAGAAAATGGCGAAGGATCACGCAATCACCATGTTCCCGACTCGAAAGGGTGACGATGGAGTAGTGTCGGTCGAAGTTCGCAAGGACAACGGCGCTGTCGTCTTCAGCCACGCGGAGAATTAGGAAAAGCTCTCAGGCCAAAGGTTGCGGCCTATGCCGCCTGCCTGCGAACCGCCTGCTGCCTGTCCAGGGGCAGCTTGGCGAACTGGCGGACGGTGATCCCGCAGCCCAAGGCCAGCACCGCGGCATGCCGTTTCTCGCCCCGCAGACGGCCAAGGCGCGCGTATTGCCATTCGTTGGGCAGGCGATAGGTGCCGACGAGAGAGCCCGTTTGCGTTGCAGCCTCCAGTTGCGCAATTCTGCTCATGCGAGTCTTTTCGGGGGATAGACAATGTTTCACGACATTTGCCTGGAAGCCTATCGTCTGGGCGGGGTGGACGCAGTCAACTCACTCCTCAAGCAGCAATTTCCGGCCGATGCCGATCGGATCCGCGCTATGGAAGATCTTGAAGACACTGGTTATTGGTCGATCTCGTGGCACGAGAAAAAGCATCCCGACGGCGGGATGTACCGCGACTTCGGAAATGTGAGGGAATACCTAGCCGACGAGGGAGAGCATTGATGGTCCGTTTGTTCCACGAAGCGTTCCTAATGAGGGCCTGCAATTATGCCCGCCAGCTTATGGGCAAGGCGTCCAGCCCTTACGCATCTCCGGAGTCATCGCATGATTCGTGAACTGCAGATTTCGGTCGTCGCGGCCGGCGGCACGGCATTCGTGGCAGTAGACGATCTTGATCAGACCCCAATGCATGGCGGAATGATCCGGCCCGAGCCGCTTCACCATCTCGGCTATGTCGAGCGCGGCCACGCGTTTGCACGTTAGGCAGCTCACCGACAGGCCTGTGCCGGCCTTCACTTTCTTGCCCAGCGTATCTTCAACGAAGCGGTATTCTTTGCCCACGGCGATCTCCAACGAGGTCGCCCCATCCGAGTGAGATATGGCGTTCGGAGATCATCGTTGGCAAGAGGCCGGAGCAAAGATCATTCTCCCTCGGCCGCGGTTCGCGCTAGGCGACGGGCTGTTGTGAGAATGGCCAGCCTTGAGGCTGGCTACGGCGCACGTATTAACAGCCTCTAAAATGCAAAGCCCGCTGCCGGGGGGTCCAACAGCGGGCTCCAGCAATTGGCTACACCCCTGAAGGATCGACCATTTACCGTATATTAATCATCACTTATTGAAGCCGCCGCCGTCAACCTTCCCAAGCTTCCGCGATCACACCATGTCGATCGCAGATGCTTTAGCTACTTTGCATATGCGGCGGACCCCCAGGACCGCCAGGCCGGCGCCCGCTTTCGGGCAATTCTCCCAATGAGAAGGCGTCGGCTACCTTTAGCCCGCTGCTGGTGTGGGGGCACACCAGCAGCGGGCTATCGGGGTTAGCCGCCAAGGGATCGTTTCAGCCGCCAGCGAGGAATGGCAAGGCCTTCGATAGCGCGTCGTCCTGCAATGAGGACTGAGGTCCGAATGCTTCCCGGCCCGAAATCTCCGATTTGATGCTAACGTTTGCAACCGAGCGCCCGAACGTGTCGCGGATCGTGCAGGTTAGATCGCGATCACCGGCCGGGAACCTTCGTAGGAGGTCGAGTGCCGTTGCCTTGGCTTGCGCAAAGCCTTTGAAGGTGCCTCCACGGGCATCGTGGTAGACATCACCGCCATGACATAGGTCGAAGAAGAAGCGAGGCATGGGGGCGATTTTAGCAAGGCCCCGTACAAGGTTCATTATCCGTTTGAGGGACAAGAGTTCATCCGCTGATTTGGGGTGGATCATAAGGAAGCCCGTCCTGTCAGGGGCGGGGGTTACTCTGGTTTGCGTTGACGCGCTTTAGCATGTGTTCGTTGCCGGAAAAGAAAAGCCCGTCGCGGCTAATAGCGTAAAGCGACGGGCTTTGTTCCTGAGGCGGCTGCATCCCTGAAGGAGAATACTGCTCGCATTTCCAACGTGTCACCGCCGTCACTGTTCCCAACAATTTGGAACATTAGAATAAGCTTGACTAAGCGGTAAGCCGCCCCAGAGTCGTTCCCATGGCTAAAGGCAGCATCAACATCGGCGATGAAGTCGCCATCACCGCGACCGTGCGCAGGCGGGTGACAGAAGATCGGGTGAGCGTCTCGATCCCGTCCTATAGCCAGCCGCATTCCATCGTAGACCGGATATCGAAGGTGAAGCACGGCCAGCCGATCGAGCTGATAGGCGATGTCACCCGCGTCAACGAGGGCAAGGTGACGGTCAATCTCGGCGTTCCGGTGACCGTCGATATCGATGCTGTCAGACTGGTGACCGCTTACGTGCCGCCGAAGCGAAAGGCGCCGCTCGTCGACAAGCCGACTTAGTGGGGCAATTGGCTCATGACGAACACAAGCACGGCGCCGATCGCAAAGACGAGCATGAGAGCGACGAGGCGCAAACGCTTGGAGAATATCTGACGATGAGGCCGGGCTACTTTTGCGCCATTATATGCGCTGTAGATGCGCCGGCCGTCTTCGCCGAACCGGTCGCTGTTCGGGTAAGCTTTCTTAGGCTTTGGCCGCGGTTGAAGTATCCCCATCGGGTCGAATGATAATGCATTGGAGACCGCAATGCACGAGGCTCGCTACCGGCCTGGCTTCGCGATCGTCCACGGCGGGTGGAGCCTGCCTGCCATCACCCTCAATCGCGATATCCTGTAGCGATGAACTAGGCCTTCAGGTCAGCGTGATCTTCGGATCGATGTAGAACGTTGCCGACGCCTTAGCCGCGCACATCCGAACGAAGATCCAGCCCTTCTGCTGAGGCGTGAAGGTGGCGGCCAGCTTAAACGCCGATGTCGAGCGCCCCAGGTCAAGGTGCTTGTCGAGACCGCTGCGGCAGCGGCCAGCGTATCGGCCGGACATGTTCTGACGAAGGAGCTTTTCGGCGATGATACCGAGCCCGGATATTCGACCTCGATCCAAATCTCGTCATTGTTCGGCAGAGAGGCAGCGATACCCTCAACGGTCGCCGTCACACTTGATCCGGTGGTATCGCTCCAGATCGCGATCTTCTCGCTTTCGAACGGGAAGTGTCGGGCGGCGTTCGCAGTGGTATCGATCTTCCATGAAAAAGTCGTCGCGCCGTCGCTGGCGCCGCCAATCCTGACGACGGTGGTTTCTTCCTTGGCGGTCCCCTCGAACCGGATGCGTCCGTTGCTTGTAGATGGTGCCGCCGGAGTCGCGGAGGATATAATCAATCGTGCCGGCATCAGATAGGCGTTGGCCCAATCAGCACCGGTAGCGGCGCCGCCGGCGGCCAGGACGGTCGCAAGCGCCAGCGCGGTGAGGATGAGCGAGGCGATCGAGGGGCTCGACGCGCGACCTGGCTGCCACAGGAACAAATGCCGGGCTCGCTTGTTGATTCCGCGAAGGGACCTCAGCCCGCAAGGAAACGGGAGGATGCTTGAACTTGTCGTTCTCGAAATGGCGGTCGCAAGGCAACGCGCGCAGCGAGCCGAGCGCACCCTGAAGCAGGCCACGGCTATGCTCGACGAAAAGCACGGCCTCGCGGTCAGCCTTGCACTGTGCTGCCGGATCCGAGCCGGCCAAGCGAGAGCGAAGGCAGCCAAGCGGCGGCGGCTGAAGATAACGCCGCCGACCGCCCATTGAGGAGCCGATACCATGACGACGATGATGTTCGCTCCCCTCGATTTCGACCACCGCGAAGAGCGCTCCGATCTGCACCGGGCAGCGCGGCTGGAAATGCTGCACGATCGTCTGGCGAAGCGTCTTGACCGTATTGAACGCGCTGCCGATGAGGTCGAGAAGGCGGCCGCGCTTCTGGTCGACGTCACGCACGGCAACGCGACAGAGGCATTCGAAGACGCCATTCGCAGCAATTCGTCGGCGGCGTTCCTTCACCTTGACGCGGGCCAGACATTGGGCATGTGAAGCGAACCGGGCTGTTATGTGCCCCTCATGGCTTCGAGCATTTCGCCTCGTCGCGCCCTTCCGGCCAGCGCCGCCACCATTCGCGCTCGAGTACGCTTGCCACAAGGTCGCCGGCCGGCGTCCGTCATGATCGGCTTGGTGTTCGGCGAGGAAGCGCACGTCGGGCATCCGCTCGCCTCTGACAGGCAGCCAAGGGCCTGATTGATCCATGCGGCAGGGGCGCGGTAGGTTGGCGTCATGCGCGCCTCCGCATCGGCAGAATGTGGCGGCGGATTGTTCGGCTGCTGCATATGGCGCTCGCGCCACATGCGCTTGGCGATGCCAGGAATCGCGCTGATCACCTTGGCCGTCGGCTTGCCGCCTATGCAAAAAGATCAAGCTGGTCGGGGTGAGTTCTCTTGCGCTTAGCCGGTGCCTGGTAAACCGTCCAAAAAGCGAAGCTAGTGTCCTGCTTTGTCCAAAAGCACCCTCAAGTCGGGCTGAGGCGCGACCCTGAAAGTTCGAAAAGCTTCCAAGAACCCCAGTCGATGGCGAATTGTAGAACCGCCTGCTGACCGCTTTGGGGCCGGAAGCCGACGGGCAGCTTTTCAGCGGTGATAGTCAAAACCAGACCTTCAGGCATTTCTTCGACGTGAACTGTCCCGCGGGTAGATCGTTGACCGGATCTTTCATTCCGTGGGCGACGACAGCAACTGCGGGACGAACTCCTCCGATGTGTCGTCAAATAGGGGCGGTTCTTCTTCAGCCTCCTGCTTGGGCTCGACCATCAGGAGACCAACGACGATGAGCGCCAGAGAGACCCAGGTGAGCGCCGGTATCGCCTCACCCAGCAAAAGCATGCTCCAGCCTATGCCGGCTGCGGTGACTGCGTAGGCGTTCTGGCTTGCAAAAACAGCGCCTGTGCTGGAGATCAGCGCGATGAAAAGCAGCATCGCCAAATTGCCGGCAACGGCCATTAGAACGACGATCATGCCAAGCCGTCCGGTCAGTAGATCAAAAGGGATGAAATCCCGATAGAAAGCTGCCAGCGGCATCAGCATCAAAACCGAAGCAACAAGGGTGATGCCGAACAGAGCGACGCTATCGATGGCAGCAGGCTTGTACTCCGAGAGGTAAATATCCTCGGTCGCGTAAGTGATCGGGATGACGAGTGCAATGGCAAGCCACAACCAACTGGTCGCCATTTCCGCCGGCTCTCCATAGAGAAGTATGATGAAGATACCGGCGAGACCCAGTCCAAGTCCCAAAAACCGCCTCAGATTGGGCGCCTCCGTCCGCATCAAGGAAGCGAACAGGAATACGGCGAATCCCTCGAGGACGATGACAATAGAGACGATGAAGGCGGGAAGCTTGCTTGCCAGCCAATAGACCAGCACCTGATTGATCACCGAGCTGATGAATGCAAGGATGAGAATGAACTTCCAATCCGAGCGCGTAAGATCAGCAAAGCGGGGCATTGTCTGCCGCTTCATGCTTATCCCGATGCAGAACACAGCCCCAATCACGTCAATAAGGAGCGCCAGTCCGATCGGATGAGCTTCAACGAGTGAAGCCATCTTCGATAGTGGCACGACAAGGCCCCATAATCCTCCGCAAGCCAGCAGCAGCAGTGCGCCACGGAATGTGCGGATATTCTGCCGCATTTTGCGCTCGCGATCATAGACCTGCTGGGCCATTGTGGCGAAAACCGTAGCGAGCTTGCCCAGACCATCCGGGCGGCCTGCCACATCGCGGATGCCGAGCTTTGAAGGATTGAACCTCCCGCTTTCCAAGGTCGCGGCCGCCTTCGTCAGCTTTGTCACCTGCCGCAGATATTCTTTCTCGATGTCGCGCAGCCTCTTCTTCTCGATGCAGGTGGAAACCCGTGCCTTGAGAAGTGCGAGTTCGAAGTCCTTGGGCAGGAAATCCTCGGCCCCCAATTCGATCGCCTTGACGACGCTGCTCATCTCATCGTCGAGCGCGGAAATCACAATAACCGGAACATCCCGCGTTCTGGACGATACCTTAAGATTCTTCAGTACCTCGAAGCCGTCCATTACCGGCATGATGATGTCGAGAAGGATGAGATCGAAATTTTCGGTGGCGAGCAGTTCGAGCGCCGCCCGGCCGCTGTCTACCGCCGCGGCTTGGTGGCCGAGAGCCTCGACCGATTTCTTGAGCTTGATCCTTATGGTCCGGGAGTCGTCAACGATGAGAATCCTGCCAGGGTTGCTCAAATTATTCTCCCAAATTTAAGATCATTCGAAGCTCCGTCACGGCGGCGTCGAACGCGCGCTGTGCATTGTCGATTTCCGCCAAATCCGTCGGCCCGCCACTTGCGCATCGCGCCTCGACCCGGGCGCAGATTTGGCTGAGTTCGGCCGCACCCATGTCCCGCGCGTTGGATTTCAGGGAGTGGGCAGCCCGCCGGATGGCGGTCAGGTCGGAAGCCGGACCCGACCGCATGTCTTGCATGATGGATGCGCCCTCCTCGAGGAAAGACTCCACGAGCTCTACAAGGTCGGCTTCTTCGCCACCGATAAGCTCGCGCAGTTTATCAAGTGCCCCTATATCGATCGCCACGATGTCCCTCGATTTCGACCGCGAATTTCTATCGGCGCTGGCGATGTACGATCGAAATCGACCGCCCTGCTTGAATTCGTCAGCGTTCCCTCGCGCTGAAAAGGTAGACTATCGCGGGCGCGCTAAATTAGCGATAGCGCATCATTTTTCGTTCAATGCTGCAACGGCTGGTGGCGATTGCGCCAAGATCCGACCTTTGCATTTCAGAGCCTTGGCACGCTGGGCTCCTGGAAATCTCTCCCTGCACCGGCAAGTCTCTGCCCGCCAGCCAGCACCGCCTTGTTCAGCGAGGCGATGAGGTCTTCCACGCGCAGCGGCTTACTGAGGTAATCATCCATCCCTGCATCCAGATATCTCTCGCGATCACCGGCCATTGCGTTGGCGGTCAGGGCGATGATGAACGGCTGACGCGCATGTTGGCTGCTGGACGCGCGGATCAATCTTGTCGCTTCGAGACCGTCCATGTCAGGCATTTCGATATCCATCAGGATAACGCCATGGCTGCCCTGGGTATATGCAGCGACTGCCGACTGCCCGTCGACCGCCAGTTGCGGCTTGTACCCCAGGCGCTCGAGCACCTTGGAGCCAAGTTTCCGGTTGGTGGCATTGTCGTCGACCAGGAGGATGCGAAGCGGAAATTTCTCCGCCATCGTACTGTCGAGTGCCGGCGCCTTCAGCTGATCGGATCGGATGGAGCGTATCGGAGTTCCGGCAAAGATCGACAGCAATGCATTGAGCAACGGTGATGGCTTGATTGGCTTGGAAAGCATGGCCGCAAACTTGATACTTTCCATCTCTTTTTTCTTGTCTTCCGGTATGGGCACCATTGAACTGAGCAGCAACAACGGAACGCTGCCGTTGCCTTCGAGCGCGCGTATTTGCCTGGCCAGTTCGATCCCATCCATGCCGGGCATGTTCATGTCGAGAACGATGACATCGAAAACTTCACCTCCCGCAAGCCGTCGAAGCGCGTCGGCGGGATGTTCGATTGCTGATGCAGCCATATCCCAGGCCTGTGCCTGCAAGGATATGATGCGCCGATTTGTTGCGTTATCGTCGACGATCAGCAGCCGCTTGCCAGCCAGTTCATCCTTCGTCGGCAGCAGTTGTGTCGCTCTTTGGCTCGAGGCAACCGGAGCGCGGATGGTGAAAAAGAATGTCGTGCCTTTTCCTTCGGCGCTCTCCACCCAAATCTCACCGCCCATCAATTCCACCAGACGCCTGCTGATCGCCAGACCGAGCCCGGTTCCGCCATAGCGTCTCGTCGTGGAAGCATCGACCTGGCTGAATGATTTGAACAGGCGATCCATCCGGTCCTTGGCTATGCCGATACCGGTATCGCGCACCGCGAACTGGAGCGTACACGTTTTGCGCTCGCCCTCGACCTGCGGACTGGTGCCCGCGGCTCCGGACGGCACCTCCATCACGGAAAGCACGACCTCTCCCCGCTCGGTGAATTTGACGGCATTGTTGAGCAGGTTGATCAGAACCTGCCTTAGACGGTTATTGTCGGCGACAATACTTTCCGGCGTGCCGGGCTCAACGACATAGCCGAGGTCCAATCCCTTCTCTGCTGTCCTTGGCGCAATCAAATCGATCGCGCTTTCGAGGCACTCGCGCAATTCGAACTGCCGGGGATCGAGATCAAGCTTGCCCGCCTCGACCTTGGAAAAATCGAGTATGTCGTTGATGATGGTCAGCAGCGCTTCCGCGCTGTTGTTTATCGTCTCGCCGATTTCCCGCTGCTCATCGTCAAGTTTGGTAGCCAGCATCAGGTTGGCCATGCCGATAACGCCGTTCATCGGCGTGCGGATTTCATGGCTCATGGTAGCAAGGAACGTGCTCTTGGCTTCGTTGGCAGCCTCCGCCGCCTCCTTTGCCTCTGTCAACGCCGGCGAAAGCTCCTTGAGCTCGGTGAACAGTTGTGCGTTGTGAAGCGCCGCACCCGCATTGGCGGCGATGGTCGAAAGCAGCCGCAGCGAATTTTCGTTGAACATACCCTCTCGTGTCGTACTCTGCACACTGATCACTCCGACATTGCCCTGAGCGGTCTTGATCGGAACACCAAGATACGAAAGTGCATCCTTGCCAACCGGAGTTGCTCCGATTTCCGCGCCGCGTTCCGCGACATCCTGGTTGATGAGCAACGGCTCGCCGGTTTCCAGGATCTTGCTTGTAAGGCCCTCGCCGAGCTTGAGTGTGGTGAAGGCTTCGCCGAACTGATAAGGAAAATGGATCAGCTTTGTGTCCGGATCGAGCAGAGCGACGTAGACTATATCGGCGCTGAAAATCTCCTGCATCTGATCGCCGATCAGCTGGATTGTGTTGCCAAGTTCGGCTTCGCCGATGAGTGCTTGACTGACCTTGCTGATCGCACCCAGTTCAGCAGCTCGGTGCTCCGTTTCCTTTAGAAGCCTCTGGGTCTCATCGAAGAAGCGGGCGTTGGCAATCGCGACACCCATATTGGAAGCTATCGTCTGCAACAATCGTACGTGATTCTCATCGAAGGCATTCTTTTCGTAGCTTTGAACACTAACCACTCCGAGCGTTCTCTCGCCCGAATTGATCGGCACGCCAATGTATGATGAGGTCCTGTCATCTTCGTCTGGAAAATAGGCACCGCGCGTTTTTCCTTCCTCCATGGTGCTGAAAACCAGCGGCTTCCCCGTGGAGATAATTTCCGACGTAAGCCCTAACCCCATCGGGAACGGCTCGATGGTTTTGTGACCTCTATAGTAAGCGTAAGGAACTCGAACTACACCGGATTGACTGTCGTGCAGCAGAATCTCACTGACCTCGGTGCCGAAGGCCTCCCTGACCTTATCGCCAACCAGCCGAATAATCGTGTCGACGTTCAGTGACTTCGTCATCGCTTCGCCAACGCCGTTGAGAATGGCCAATTCCTTGGCCCGGTCTTGCGCCACTTTCAGGAGCCGCTGCGTCTCGTCGAAGAGGTAGGCGTTGGCGATGGCAACGCCCATGCTGGCCGAGAGCCCTTGGAGCAGGCGAACATGATCTTCGTTGAAGGCGTTTTTTCTGTAGCTCTGCACGCTAACCACACCCAGCGTCCTATTCCCGGCAATAATAGGCACACCGAGATAGGTTTCAGTCTTGTCCTCTTCCTTGGGCATCAGGGCGCCCAACTCGATTGCATCCTCGAAAGTTCCCAGGAACAGTGGCTTACCCGACAACATAACTCTCGAGGTAAGTCCTTCGCCCATCGCAAAAGGTTCAGGGTACTGGTAATTGCCGTCGAATGCATAGGAGACGTTGATCAAATTGGACGTTTCGTCGTGCAGCAGGATTTCCGTCAAATCCGCGCCGAACATCTCGCGAACCTTGTCGCCAACGATACGGGTCACTGTTTCGACATTCAGCGTCTTGGCAGTCGCTTCGCCGACGCTGTTGAGGATGGCCAGTTCCTTGGTGCGTTCCTCGGTGAATTGAATCAATCGCTTGTTTTCGGCGGAAAGACGGTCAAATTCGATTGCCGCAGCTGCCTCGGCCTTTTCCAGCTCTGCAATACGCCGGTTTGCGGATTCAAGGCGGCTGGAAAGGTCGTTTTCGACTGAGCCCTGCATGTCGGCTTCTCCCAAAAGGGACATTCCGCCAAGTTCGAGCGGAACGCTTCCCTCAACCCATCGTATATTAGCAAGCAATGTTACATGCCAGATCCCCGATTGACAGTACCTGCGAGGCTTGGCCTGAGGGGAACAAGCTAGACTCCCGATGCAGACTACATGTCTGCTTTCAGCGGGTGGCAAGATTGCCTTCAGCGGCCGACATCAGGCGCAAAGCGGCCTTAGGCGAGCTTGGCTATGCGCCCCTGGATGAGTCGGACCTTTCCACGGTCCGCACTGTAACGACCATCCATCGCTCCACGCCGACGGTGCAAAAGCGACTGGCCACATTGGCTGAAGCTCGAGCCACCGACTAGCCAGCCCATCTGGCTCATCGCGAGTAAATGACCGCGTGACGGAATCGTAGACCTTTTGGCAAAACCGGCTAAGAGAGATGCAGCTATACGCGAATTGGAGCTTTTTGCATGCCCGACGAGAGTGAGAACAGCCGAGGCCAGTTGATGGCGCTTACCGCAGACATTGTATCTGCCTATGTCGGACACAACGCTGTGCCGCCTGCCTCGCTCCCCGGTCTGATCCAAAGCGTGAATTCGTCGCTCTCGAAAATCGGCAAGGCGGCAGAGCCCGAGACGCCGTCCCTGTCGCCCGCGGTCAATCCCAAGCGATCGGTGTTTCCCGACTACATTGTCTGTCTCGAGGACGGGAAGAAGTTCAAATCGCTGAAGCGCCATCTCGGCGTGCATTATGGTCTAACGCCCGACGAGTACCGGGCCAAATGGGGCTTGGCGCGCGACTATCCGATGGTGGCACCGAACTATGCGGCACAGCGGTCAGAGTTGGCGAAGTCCAGCGGGCTTGGTCGGAAGCCCGGAGCGAAGCCGGTGAGGAGAGCGGCGGCAAAGCGGGCCGCAAAGTGAGGACACTCGGCCGTGCGCTGTTTCACATAGTGGGCGGCCTTTTCGTAGCCGCCGCCTTTCTTCAATGGATCACTTACGACTACCCGGACTTTAATCCTTTGCCTTCGGCGCCGTCTTTGCGCCAGGGATGCTCTCGCAGTTGTTCAGCTGGATACTGGTTTGTTTTCTTGCAACGACAGGCCTGACGTTGATCGCCTTTGCGCGAACCTGGGGACAAAGGGTTTAGGTACCGTTGTCTGCCGTGGTCTACTCATCCCGCCAGATCACCCGCTTCTCCCATCGGATCTGCACCAAGCGCCGGAACCGGATCGTGTGCGCTTGCTCGCCGGTCGCGTAGAATAGCTGGGCGCTCATCCACTCACGGCTGCCGCACTTCTGGCAGCGCGCCTTGTCCCTCACCTCATCGATCGTGACGTTGCCGATGACCTCCCGTAACTCGAGCGGCTTATAGTAGCGAGTGATGTTGCATTTGCCGCAGCGGATGCCGGCCACCTGCCCGGCGTCGTGAGCATGCGTCAACGTCCAGCGGGCGCCTCTCGGCCACTTCTCGGGTTGCTCCGGCATACGGTGAAATGAGGAACTTAATCCTACTCGGTCAAGAGGCTCTTGACTCCAGCGTTCTCTTTTTGTTCACTGATGTCCTGACAGCCGCAGGAGGCCGCTCATGGAGATTATGATGGACGCCAGGGGAGCCACCCCTGAAGAAAAACAGCGCGGTCTCGCCGCAGCTCGGGCCGTGATCAAGCAATCTGGCTTGACCGCGGAGAAAGCGGCTGAAGGTTCATTCGCGGTCGAAGGCTGGGACGACATGGGCTTTCCGCCAGACCAAGAACCCTCGGAAGACGAGTATGCTGCCGCTGATGTTTGGTGGGCGGCCAGCAATGCCGCGATCAAGGCATGCTGTGAGGGCTGGTCGGACGAGAAGCGGAGTGAAGTTCGCGGTTTGCAACTGCTGCACGACCCCGAAACGCAGCTTGTCGATCGTGTCACCGCGCTGGCGCGTCTGCGCGCCATCATTCAAGCGGAGGACGGCAAGAACGAATTCTATGACGAAAGGGTCGCTCTGCTGGCCAATGTTGCGACCGACGAGATGGCCGATGGGCAGTAGGAGCATGACCGATGTCCCGACATCAATTCGTGCATGAACTGGAAAGCACCGCCGACCACATTGCGGACGCTTCTCGGGCAGACCTGCAGGTGCTGTTGCGGCGGGCCGCGCTGCTGATCAGAAACGCCGGTGGGGTCAGCCTTGATCCCCGCACCGATGACGCGCTGACCAGCCTGGCGGCCGAGATGGGCACTGCCAAGCCGGATCTGGTGGAAACGATCGTCGGCGAATGGCTCGTCGCGAACGCCTATCTGCCGGTGCCGCGACAGTTGGACGAAGAAAGAACGGTGGACGGCAACGGATGATCAGCGGACCGAGGCGCGAAGGCGACTACCCCGACCGAGAGGTCGACTGCCAGGAAGCAATGGAGCCCGGCTTTCAGGCATGGTGGACATGCTTGAAGCAGGGATGGGCGCGCGGCGAAGTCCTACGCTCGCTGCGTCGGCTGATTGCGGCCGACAATATGACCCAGAAGGAAAACGCCAAGGTCGAGGTAGAGCTTTCCATTGCTCGGGCGATGATCCGGGCCGGCAGGCAACTTTGATGGAAATGGCAGTTCCGATCTACATAGGCGCGATCGACTAGCGAGCGCCGGCGCCGGATTTGACCAGCTGCAGTAGAATGGAGAAAAAGAAACCCGCCGGGCGAAGCCCCCAACAACCTCAAGCCCGGCGAGCCTCACCCGATCAGAGCATGCGACCAGGACCGCGATTAACCGGCAGTGGGTTCGGTGCAAGTCGGATGCCAGGGCCTGCGTTTCGAAATGAAACAGATTTTGATCGACAGGCCTTTGGCTAAACGGGGGAGAACGGCAGTCCAAGGGTTTTTGTGCGCGCCTGCTAATATTACGCTTCGAATCAGCCGGCACCCCTGGCCGGTTAGGCCCGGCAGCCTCCTCATTGTCACCCCAACGACGGGCTGTCGGGCCGCTTAATAGGTCCCTTCCTCTCGAAAATCCTGCAGCGAAGCATGGCGGAGATCATCCTCGCCACGCAGATGCCTCACACGGCCGACTAGGCCCGGTTTGACCCTTGCGTCGCCGGCCGCTTCATGCCCTTCGGCGGTGCCCCTGGACGTTCTTGGACGCATTGCCAGAGCCGTTCCCGGACCTCCCTGCCGGCGTTGATAAAGGCCGAACCTACATAGCGCCCTGTGCCCCGCTCTGCCATCAGAGCGAAGGCTGGCTTGCCCGGCTCGCGTTCGACGCCAAGCAGGTCGTATTCATCGATCGTGTAGCACTTGGCCTTGAGCCAGTTGGTGGATGGTCCAGAGTGGTACTTGCTGTCGTTTCGCTTCGAGACGACCCCTTCAAGCCCTGCCTGATCGACAAGATGGAAGATGGCCGATCCGGTGCCTGGCAGCGCTTCACTGAACTGGATCCGCTGGCCAGCATGGATTTCGCCTGCAGCACCTCGCGACGGTCATCTAGAGGCATGTCTCGCAAGTCATGGCCGTTGAGGTGCAGCAGATCGAAGGCCACGGAATAGAGGTCGTGCTGGCGCCGGGTGATCGCCTTGCGCAACTCGCCGAAGTCTGAGATGCCGGCTTCGTTCAAGACGATTCGCCATCGATGATCGCGCTTTGGACGTCGAGCCCTTTGGCCGTCTCCACCAGGTCGTGATATTTGGCTGTCCAGTCGAAACCGCGACGGGTGAATATCCGCACGTCGCCATCGTCGATGACAATCTGCGATCGGTAGCCGTCAAACTTGAACTCATGAGTCCAGTCATCGCCCTCGGGCGGCTTGTCGACCAGCGTCGGCATCAGAGGTGGAACGAACATCAAACGCACGCACGGAACCCCAACAACCGCGATTCAAGGCGGCATGGCTAATTTAGTTCGGGAACATTTTAGTTAAAGTGAATGTTTTCGGGCATGACGAAACTGTCAGACCTTGGGCCGCCCATTGTCGGCAAGCGGCATGGCAGCCAGCCAAAGAACGAAGCCGATCATTTTCACCCATGCCCTATATGCGGCCAGGCGGTCCACTGGCGCGATTTGCGGCAAGTCATCTGCCATGAGCAGCCGGGCATAAGCCGCTTCAGCTAGACGCGTGAATGCTGCGCTCTGACAATTCGGGCTTCTCGCAAAAGCGCGGGGCGGTCGCGGCCAACTGCCTTTATCAGCCTTCTAGCCTGAGCGTCTGAGATTCCTGTTTTCTCTTTCAGCAGAATGACGAGCTGTTTGTCGTCAATTCGGCCATAGGCACGGCCTTCGACATGTTCTCTCATGTGACAATCCTCCTTCAACCAAATCCGGAAGGGCCCCTAAATGTTTCATCAAATGTCGAGTGAATGGCCAGTCCCGTCTACCGCTGGACCTCCGCGACATTTGAGGGCATTCTCCCCTGCGGGGGAAAGGGCTTGGATAGATCACGTCACGACAATCGGTCTGACCATTGGCGGAAGCGCATTGGCGCCAGGCGCCGTCGCGCAACCCTATTAGCCAGCGTGCCAAAGCGGCTCGTCTTCGTCACGGTCGCCGTGTTCGCAGCTTTGATTGCTCAGTTCGCCATGCAGCATCGGGGCGATGCGCCCGAAATCAACCTGCCGAACTTGGTCGGACCGAGGCCGGCGCCGATCACCGGCATTGCATCGGTCATCGACGGCGACACGATAGAAATTCATGAGCAGCGGATCCGCTTCAACGGCATCGACGCGCCGGAGAGTCGCCAATACTGCGAAGACGCCAAGGGCTTCGAATATCCCTGCGGCCGGCGGTCGGCCGACGCGCTGGATAGCTTCCTGGCGGCATCGAGGCCCGTCCGGTGCACGTTCGTGGAGTGGGATCGCTATCACCGCTTCGTGGGTGACTGCAGGCGCGCCGACCGCGCCAGCGTGGCGGCATGGATGGTCGAGCATGGCCAGGCGCTCGATTGGCCGCGCTACAGCCATAGCGCCTACGCGCCGCAACAGGCTAAGGCAGAGGTGGCGAAGTTCGGTTTATGGGTCGGGAAATTCGAAGCCCCTTGGGACTGGCGCGCGTCGCACGCCGACGCCGCGGCGCCGGCGAAACAGCCGCTTGGTATTGTCAGCCGCAAGCTCGCGGCGCAGAGCGGCTATTCGTGTGAGCCGCGGCGAACGTGTAAGCAGATCAGCTCGTGCGACGAGGCCCAATGGTATCTGCAGAACTGTTCGTGGGGTGGGAAGCTGGATCGTGATGGCGACGGCGTGGCATGCGAGACGCTGTGTTAATGGCGGCTTAATCGGGGTTACACGTGGCCCTTATGCCACGCGTCGTCGATAGCAAAAGAGGGCTTCTTCGATAGTGGGTCTTGCGATGTAGCGCTCTCCCGACTCGAACCCCTGAAACTCACACAATTATCCTATTTATACGCCGTGACCGCAATTCACCGCAGGACTCGATCGGAGCCCTTCCGGCGGAGATCTATACAGTCTAAACCCTGATCGTGAACGGAAGTCTGTGCACCAGGGCGCACATGCCGGCGGCAAAATCATGAAAAGCGACACCCTCTCCTATCCTCCTCGCGGCCTCTCACGCGAAGAAGCCGCCCGATATGTTGGCGTGGGCATAACCAAATTCGACCAGATGGTTGCTGACCGCCGCATGCCGAAGCCGAAGAAAGTTGACGGTCGTGTGATTTGGGATCGCCTTAAAGTCGAAGCAGCGTTTGCCGAACTACCTGGAGACGATGAAGAGAATATCGTCGACTTCCTGTTGCAAGGGAATCATCGCAGGGAATAGATTCATTCCGCTATGACCGACAAATATCCCGGCCTCTCTTCCTACACCGATCGCCATGGAAAACTTCGCTGGCGCTATCGAACGAAAGAGCGCGTGGTTAGTCTACCCGCTCCTAATCAGCCAGGATTCAAGGACGCCTACCAAGCAGCGGTCGAGGGCCGGAAAGTCCCCAAGGCGCCCGTCGTCCGTATGCCTGGAGCCGCCCTGCCCGGTACATTTGGAGCGGCCTTTCAACGGTTGAAGATCTCAGTCAAGTGGCTGGCGCTGGACGAAGCCAGCAAGCGCAAGAACACGCGGCTGATCGAAGAATTTCTGGAACTGCGGGTGGTCGCAGATCATCCGCTCACCTGGCGCGACGTAGCGGTTAAGAACCTGAGACGTATCCATGTCGAAGAGCTTCTTGGCCGCTTCATTGCCACACCTCACAAGGCCAAGCACCTGTTGGTGGGCATACGCAAGTTGGTCTATGTCGCGCTGCGGCAAGACTGGATCGAAATCGACCCCACCGCGGCGGTCGAGTGGCGGCCTGCTTATGCCGGCTGGAAAGCATGGTCGCGCGAAGCCATGGCGCAATTCGAAAACCGTTGGCAGCTCGGCACCGCGGCACGCACTTGCTATGGTTTGGCGCTCTGGCTCGGCAACCGCCGCGGCGACGTCGCTGGCCTGCGCTGGGACCAGAGGGTCACCCGTCGTGTCTTCATCGATGGCATCGAGCGTCACTTCGACGGGTTTGATATCGTTCAGGCCAAGAACAAGGGACGCACTGGCGGTAAGCGGCTTTTCGTGCCGATCACACCGATGCTGTCTGAAATCCTGGATGCGGCCGACAGGCGCGGCGAGACCGTTTTGGTCAACGGTTATGGTGAGCCCTTCTCCGCCAAGTCACTGACTGGGATGATGGCGCATTGGTGCAAGCTCGCCGGTCTTCCAAAAGGTCTGACCCTACATGGTCTGAGGAAGTCGCTCGGTGTTTATTTGGCGGAGGCCGAGGCCTCAACCAGACAGCTCATGGACGTACTAGGGCACGACGACATCGATCATGCGGAGCTCTATTCGCGCGAGGCATCGCAGGTTCGCCTGGCGGTCCAGGGAATGGACCGAGTCGTGCGTCTCGTGACGCGCAAGCCGATGCTTGGCGAACCTCGTGGCGAACCTCGTGGCGAACCACCCTATAAGGCATTGATAAATAACGATAATGGTGGGCCCGGAGGGCGTCTTAAGATCGTTGATTGTATTGAGTTTTTCGTGGGCCAGAAACGGAAAGCTTCCCATATCGTTCCGTATGCTCCCGTGACGCCATTTGGTCCGTTCCAACTAAGTTTGCGAAAGTTTCAGAGCCATGCTTCAGAATCAGCACATTAGGCGTGAAAGCAGCTCTTCTGGAGAATCGCTCGCAGAAGAGCTGCAGTGCCTACCCCTCTCCTGGAACCATGGGGTCTTGTCGAACACGGAGTGCAGTATGCATGGGCTTATCGAAACTCGCGATGGCGCCTCCATGGTTAGATAGAGGCCCGTCACCATGCGAGAAGAGATGTCCAACGCCAATTTCAGCCAAGGCCAAGGCCGTCCGAGCGGTAGACGCGTTTCTTCGTCGACAACGAATACGTCAACTATGATCGGTTGCACAAGTTCAAGCCGCCGCGGCACCGAAAGGGCACCTGGCGTGGTTGTAGCTTTGATGACCTCGCTCTCGCGCTTACACCCCTCACCCGTAGATCGACATCTTCAACCCGGGATTTGATGGAGAGCCAGTTTGGTGGAGCAAGG
Organism: Mesorhizobium sp. B2-6-2; assembly: GCF_006440615.1. Classification (NCBI taxonomy): domain Bacteria; kingdom Pseudomonadati; phylum Pseudomonadota; class Alphaproteobacteria; order Hyphomicrobiales; family Phyllobacteriaceae; genus Mesorhizobium; species Mesorhizobium sp. B2-6-2. The sequence continues at coordinate 303,435 of NZ_VFUG01000004.1, forward strand.
CCGGCCGCTTGCGCAAGCGATTTGGACTTGGCGAACCAACTGCGCGAAAGGGGGGGTGTCGGCTTGAGATAAAAGCCTTCCATCGTTCGACGCACGAGGGCTTCTCGATCTTTGTCGAGGGCGCGATGTCCCTGGCGTCGACCGCGCTTGCGGTGACCGGGCTGAGGTCCAGTTCCTGACCGCCCAAACTTTGTAGATACCGCTCCAGGAATTCGCGGATTGCCTCTTCGCGCCGGCACGCCTCGGTCCACCGCCCTCGCTCCCCGTAATCATTGCTGTCGTCGCCCATGCTGCCTGCGAAGAATTCAAGCTAACCGAGTGCATCCGCTTTGTTGTCGGCCTTCAGACATGAACGTCTTCAACCGGACACTTTTGAACGCCACGGCGGATGGTCCCATAAGAAACCGCGATCCCGCAATCCAGCAGCATTTCTCCGACCACACGCCTGAAGCGACCGATGGCGCATGTGGCCGACAATCGCGGTGTTAATGCCGCAAACCCACCGATTCTGCGACAAGTCCTAAGCTGGCGTCTGACGAGGACAGCGAATCGCAAGTCCCACCATCCGGATCAGGGCCGCTTGACGACATCCCGATCGTCGGGCGCGTAGACGATGTGGCGCATCGTCAGGCGTGCCTTCAAGACCTTGGCACGAGCCTTGCGTAAGTGGAAACAAACCACGAGCTCGCGCTGAGCCGCATTGAAGGAAAAGTCGGATGTCCGGTATTGCGGGCGCATTTGTGTTGCCTTCAAGTCATTCACAGCAGACGGTTTATAATCGGCTCAAGCACATGGTTCCGAAGCTTGACAATCGTGGACAAGCTGGGTTCGGTCTTGCAGCGTTCATGCACGCAAAAGGAATTCGACATATAAGGTCGTGTCGGCCACCACGCGAATTGGTAACCATCGATTGCGATGGGCAGGACGCGAATTTCAGGCCTCATGTAGCGATTGCACATATTCGAAGTCCATCTTCCCTGGAAAACGATGGCAACGTCGCCCAGCCTGTTGATAACCATAAAGCAGGCTGCCGCCATTTGGCCCTTTCGTTGAATGGGGCTTTAGTCAACGCTAATGAACTTCGGAAAGAATTGCACGCGCGAGGGCATAGCTTCGACGGCCAAACGGATGCAGAGCTTCTGCTCAAGCTTATTGAGCACATTTGCCAAAGAGCTTTTTGGCAGCATGCTCTCCCGGTCAACTACGAAAATGTCTTTCGTGATATCGATGATCGGATTGATGGAGCCGTGAGTGCACTTGTATTAGATGGCGAAGGAAATCTGATCGCTTTCCGCAATAGTAGCGGTTTACGTCCGCTGGAATTTATGCAAACGGAAGATGGTGATATACTTTTTGCTTCTGAAAATTCAGCTTTTGCCGGATTACAAGGCACCACGGAGGAAGTTTCGCCAGGCCACATCAAGTATTTGGATGGAAAAACAGGAGAATGCATTGACAGCTTCGTTGGCCATACCCGATACAGCCCTAAGCTTTGCGTCTACGAAACGCTTTACATCGGAAATCTCGAAACGTCCATACGAGGTCAATCTCACCTGGCCACGCGGCACAATATAGGCGCGAGTCTCGGTGGAACTATTTCGCCGAAAGTGGCGGCACAGATGGGCTCTGCCCCTATTGTCGTTTCCTCCATGCCGCATACCGGGGGCCCGTACGCCGACGGCTTGTTCGCGTCTCTGGCCGAGAAACACGGCGCTTTCGTCCAGCGACGTGAAGTAATCGCAACACAACTTCAGCAGCGGACGCTTATAGGTATCGTTGGCACTCGCAACTCGCTTATCGCGCAGAAATACTGTGTCAATGCAGAGAGCGATGTTAGGGGCAGAGTTGTCATGATGGTGGACGAAGCACTAATTCGGGGGGATACAAGCCGGGCTGTAACAGCAATGCTCCATGCTGCCGGAGCGAAGGCTGTGCATTGGGCGATCGGTTCGCCGCCTATCGTCGCACCGAATTACTACGGCATGGGCATCGAGACGATCGACGAGCTGGCGTTCTGGAAGGTATGGAAAACACTGCCATCCAAAAAGCGGAAAGAAAGCCTTAGCTTTCATAAAACCGAACCGCAAATCCTCAGGATGATCGAAAGCAAAATAGCCCTATCAATCAACGCTGCGTCCATCACCTTTCTGCCCTTTAAGGCTCTGATATCGTTGCTGCCTGGAGGGTCCGATGGGATTGATCTATCTCCGTTTACGTTCGACATGCCAACTCCAGAAGGAGAAAAACGCGCGAATAAGAATTTGAATAGATCGACTATCAATCTCGCCTTAACCTGACTATGCCTGCCTGAGGTCACATAATGAAACCTACTCTTGTATTCGATTGGAACGGGACCCTGCTTGACGATGCCGAGGCATTTCTACAAACAACCAACGCTATTCTGAGCCGCTTCGGTCGCGCTGCCATCGATATGCATACTCTTCGGGAACAGTGCGAGGTTCCACTTTCTATCCTTTACCGCAATCTTGGAATGTCGGAGCGCGAGGTCGCAGAAGTGGAAAACGATGACAGCGCTTTTTTTCACGACATGTACGAACCGCTGGCGAGCAAAGCCGATCTACGCGAAGGCGCGCGCCTCATTTTGGAAACGGCGCGTCAACAAGCTGTCTCAACCATCATTCTCAGCAACCATATAGTCGAGCCCCTTCGTACCCAACTGCGAAGGCTCCGAATCGACGATTGTGTTACCGAGGTTCTGGCATTTGAAAGCCGCGCCACTCAATATAAATCTATGAGTAAGGGCGACCGGCTTGGCGTGTACATGCAAACGAACAATCTGAGTGCCGAGTCGACCTTCATCATTGGCGACATGCCGATCGAAACTGATATTGCACGTAACCTCGGGCTGATCAGCATATCTATTACAGGCGGATTTGTTTCCGAATCACGTTTGCAGGCGGCGCAGCCAGACTACATCATCGATGACCATCACAAGCTGCTGCCCATTCTGAGAAAGTACGGCTTCTTTCGGAATGCGTAAATGAGTTATGCAATAGACCTGACCGGAGATCCGGCATCACCCGCAACGCGTACGACACAGGACAAAAGATCGGCCTGGTCGGCGCAGGAGACATGGGGAACTGGTATGACCCAGTCTTTTACGTCCTGGTACCGAACTGCATATCAAAGCCCGCGCAATGCGCTGTCGCGGATGAACTTGATCGCGCGGAATGCGAACACAATCCCAGGGCCGATTGTGATGCCCGCGCCGGGATAGACCCCTCGCATGACTGAAGTCGCGTCATTGCCGCAGGCGTATAACCCATCGATCGGCTTTCCCCACTGGTCGAGCACCCGGCTATAGGTGTCTGTCGCAAGACCGGTAGCCGTCCCCAAGGTGGCTGGAACGATCCGCAAGGCAACAAAAGGACGGGTCTTGATTTGACCGAGGTTTGAATTCGGCTTGCCAACGGAAGGATCACCGAGCGTTTGGTTGAACGCGGATTCACCTCGCTGGAAATACGGGTCGACACCCGTTCGGGCATGCTCGTTATGCTCCTGAATCGTCTGTGCGAGCGCCTTGGGATCGAGGCCGATCTTCACGGCCAGCGCCGCGAGGGTATCCGCCACCTGGATGTACCCGGCACGCTCATAGGATTTCGTGCTGAGGGTCCACGGCCACGGAAGAACTTGGCCCATTCCGCGCTTTTTGAGAAATTCATGATCGCAGATGAAGTAGAAGTGCTTATCCTTCGGGTAGCCGTTCTCGAACATCGCCATGCAGATGTCGTGATACGGGTTCGACTCGTTGACGAAACGCCGCGCGTCCGGGCCGACGGCGATCACGCCAGGGCGGCCGCGGTCCAGCCAGCCGTAAGGAACCGTCTGCATTCGCCCGCCTTTCTCGCGCAGCAGCGACACGGGTGTCCAGAAGCCGGCACTCGCGACCTCGTTGTCGATCTTGCCGCCCGCTTGCAGTCCAATCTTGATGCCGTCGCCCGTGGCGTCCGCATGGGCCAGGCTTTGGTCATGCTGGTGATCGCCGCTGAGAGCACTGCGAAGTCCGGCATCATGGGGGAACCCCCCGGTTGCGAGCACAACGCCGTGAGTTGCCCGCACGCGCATGTCCCTGCCGTCCTTGCGTATGACCGCCCCAACCACCTTGCCCTGATCTATGATCAGTCCGGTGGCTGGCGCGCTGGTCCAGATATCCACCTGCAGCTGTCTCAGGCTCTTGATGAACCTCGCAATCAATGCGTTTCCGCCGCTGAACTCGGTGCCGCGCCTGTAGCGCATCCGGTCGCCGATGTAGCGCCCCAGGCGCCTCAGGACATGCTTCGTGGAATCCCCCGACTTGAAGGGATTGAGGAATCTTCCAACCTCGCCGGAAGAGATCATCATGCCTCCGAGAACCACGCGAATGGGATCGCCAACCAGATCGAAGTCCTTGTCCAGCAGGCGGCCATCGTACGGAGCGGGGCTCAACGCGCGGCCTGAGTTCATCCCGCCGGGCCGGCTTGAGTGGTAATCGGGAGCCGCGGCGAGCGTGAACCTGACCTCGGAGTGCTTCTGGATCTCGATGAGTGCCTCGGGTCCATCCGCCAGATAGGCTTCGACGAACTCCTTCCGGTAGTAATTCCCGAGTTCTCCCTTCAGATACGTGCGAGCATTGTCGATGCTGTCTTCGACCTTCGCAGCTAAGGCCTGCGGCGAGCAGGGTACCCATATCATTCCGTTCGACAGGGCGGTCGTGCCGCCCAGCTTTGGGGATTTTTCGGTCACCAGCACACTTAGTCCCGACTGGGAAGCATAAAGGGCCGCAGACAAGCCCGCCGCGCCGCTTCCAATCGCGACCATGTCGTAGGCCGCGTCCCAGTGTGTGGGGTCCTCCTGCTTGGTCACGAGTGGGGTTACAGTGTCGGCCATGGATTCCTCGGCAGTCGTGCTTAGGGTTTCTTGCGGTTCAGGGGGACGGCCTTGAAGGCTTCGGCAGCCGATTTCACGGCCCGCTCGATCGGAATGCGCTCGATCGAGGACGCGCCGACAAAGCCGATGCAATCGGTGGACCTGTAGACTTCTTCGGTGTCCTGCGGTTCGGCTATCGCGCCGCCATGGGCAAGAAGGATGACGTCGCCGCGGACAGTGCGCGCCGCGTTGTTGATCCGGTTAATCCGTTCGATCGCCTCGCCGATCGCCTGACCCTCGTCATGGCCGACCAGTCCGCCACGTGTGGCGCCGACATGAGGAACGATGCAGTCCGCGCCTGCTTTGGCCATGTCCGCCGCGTCGTTCGCTGAGGCGACATAGGCCATTGAGAAAATGTCCTTCTTCCGCGCCGTGGCGATCATCTCGACTTCGCGCGCGAAGCCAAGGCCTACGCGGCCACGGCGGTCGCGCCACTTGTCGCCCATCGTCGAAATCGTCGGGTAGTTGATCACGCCGGAGTAGCCAGCGGCCCAAAACTTGTCGAGAAGCCTGTCGAGATCGAGCCGGACCGGGTCCCACGCTTCAACGCCACCAATCACCGGAACGTCGGAGATGACATTGCGGATCTCGTCGGCCATTTCTATGGTCCGCGCGTTCGAATCCCCAATCCGGCTGGTCGGCAGGCCCATGAGCCGCGAGAGGCCCGTGCTGTAGACGACAAGCATGTCCGCACCGCCAAGCGCGGCACATTTGGCGACAAGGCCGCAGCTGCTACCGGCAGCCAGGATCGCGGCGCCTTTTACGGACTGCTCGGCGATCCGGGCCAGGATTTCGTTGCGGTCAAACATTCTCATCGGCGGTCTCCGTATCAATGTGGTCAAGTACCCATTCGACCGCGGCACTTGCGAATTCGGGATCGTTGATGTGGCAATTGAGTTCCCGGACGGGGATGTTCCCGGGAAGCGCGGCGCGCAGGCCTGAGAGCCATGCGCGGTTCGCCTCGGGGTCGTGAAACGGCCCGCCTTCGCGGTCGTAATCCGATACACCTTTCGAGGGCCACAGGACTTGCGCGGGTCCTCTCGACGCCGACAGCTTTTGCGCCGTAAGACGTCCGATCGCGTTCGTCTCTTCAGGCGTCGTGCGCAGCAGGGTCGTATACGGTGTGTGCGCGTACAGCCTGCGCTCGGCGAACTCGGGCGGCACCGAGGAGAGGACACCGAAGTTTACCATGTCCACGGCGCCGGGAGCGATCAATTGCGGAATCCCGCACCGCCCGGCTGCAGTCAGCCGATCCGGTCCGGCGCTGGCGGTGCCGCCCAGGAGCTCGTCGGCCAGCTCGGTCGTGGTGAGATCTATTACGGCATCGAATTCACCCGCGTCGACCAGCGATTCCATCTTTCGACCGCCAGCGCCATTCGCCGGAAAAACGATCGCCTCCATCTTCTTGTCCCCAAGAAGCCGGACGCATGCATTGGCCGCGGGGGTCGTCACGCCAAACGACGTGATGGCTACGATCTTTCGCCGTGATTTCGCTTTGGGAAGGTAATGCATGGCGGCGATTGCCCGCGCCGCGTTTTCAAGCACCCGCGAAGTGAACCCGTTCACGCCGAAGAGATCGACCAGCGTGGGATAGAGCAGGACATCCAGCTTCCCGGCCAGTTCGGCAAGCAGGGCCGGGCGTGCGCTGGAGACTAGCAGCTTGGGAAAACCGTATGGCAGGTCGGCGACGACTTCGCCGAACACGCCGCTCCCCTTGCCGCCGCCGATGCCAATCACGGCGGAGACCTTGCCGGTCTCGAAAAGTCCGTTCACCGACTTGCGGGCCTCGCGCGCGATTCCCGCAAGCAGAACCGCCGGATCATTGGACCGGAACCTTCCGTCCTTTGAGGTGCCCACATCGACGAATAAGACGCTGCGTCCCGCGCCCCTGACGATGTCGGCCACGAACGAAGCCTCGACTTGCTTCGTGTCCATCGTCGCGACAATGGCCACGGAGTTATCAACGGTTGTCTCTGCGATCACGATGTTCCGTACCTTCCTGCAGGGGATGGAGGGGACGTCGAACCTTGAGCTCCCATGTCTTCGCCCTCCAAGGCACCGCTCTTGCTTTGTTGCCCAGGACTAGTAAACGCTTCGGGCAGGCTGGATAATCGGCTGCCGAAGGAGAGATGGGTAAATATGGGTAGGTGGGTAATCGTAGACCGACCGATCTGGACCGATGCCCCGAGCGCCGATGACGCCTACGTGTTTGCGCCGAGCCTTCGCGCCTTGCCCGCTGGGTTTCCCCTTGTAATCGCGACGCTTCCCGTTTGCGACTGGAATGGCGAGTTGCTGCGCGGCCTCAACGAGATCGAGCCCGTTGCAGGCGCTCGTTGCTACGCAGCGATCTTGATGATCGACCCGTTCGCGCTTTGGGAGGACGTCGCGGATGCTCTGACGGAGAAAGGTTTCTGCGGCGTGGTGAACCTTCCGCCAGCCTCTCTCATACAAACCAGCTCGGAGGCGGGGGCCGAAGACCATCTGAATTCAATTGAGCTGGAGCGCATGAGATGGTTCGCGGAGAATGGCTTGGGCTTAGCTCTGACATCGACTAATCGAGACGCAGCCGCGGCAGGGAACCTGTTCGAGAAACAGCCGGAAGCCATGCTCTATCTACCGGCGACGGCCCTTTCCTGTCCGATAGCGCCGATCACGTCGCTTGTGCGTCTGGGCGAAACGGGTAGTGAACTGCCTGTTTGGTCGCTGCCGGCGCCCTCGCTCGCCAAGGCTGAGACGTCATTCTAGGATGCGGTGCTTCTTGATCTTGTTGTATAAGGTTTTGCGGGTAATGCCGAGCGCGGCGGCAGCTTTGCCGCGGTGAAGCTTGTTCCGGCGCAAGGCGTCGATGATCCATTCTCTCTCCGAAAGGGTAGTGGTCGCTTTGGTTGCCGGTTTGGCTCCAAGGACCGGAAGGACCCGTTCCGCCGTGATCGACGTGTTCGAGGGCAAGGTGGCCAGCTGTTCGACGACATGGCGAAGCTCCCTGACATTGCCTGGCCAGGCATGGCTGGCCAGCGCCAAAAAGGCGGAGTTTTCGATCGTCAGCGCCTTTGCATCCGCATCGCCCTTGGTCTCCACTGTGAAATGATGGATGAGCGCAGGAAGGTCTTCCAGACGGTCCCGCATGGGAGGAAGGATAATTTCCAGTCCGGCGAAGACGCTTCTCAATCGTGGCGATAGGGGCAGCGCTTCCAGGCTTGCTCCGGCCGGCACGGTGCAGGTGGCGATGATCTTTGCTTCCGATCGCGTCGCAACCGCGCCGTTTACGGCGCTGAAGGTGCCGCGCTCCAGATAATCGGCAAGCTGCTCCTGGCCGTCTTCAGAAAGTGTGTTGAGGTGAAGAATGACCAGGGAGGTCTCCGTTGACATCTCCAGCAGCGACAGCCGGCGCCGTGCGTCCTTTTCCGCTTCCATGCCGAAGAGCGCCATCTCGTTCTGGTTGCCGGGCGCCTTGCGGCAGGGGAAGGTAACCGGCTTGCGGTGCTTTCTCGCGCCGAAGGCATGCACCAGGGACGCGACGCGACGCTTCCCCGTGCCCGGTTCGCCGACGATCAGAACCGGGTTCGTGCCCGTCGAAAGACGCTTTGCCGCGTCAAGCGCCTGATTCATCAACGCCGATTGCGCGATCACGCCATGGCGGTAGCCGTTCAGCTGGAGCTGCCGCTCCATAAGATCGACCTTTTCCCGCAGAACGTTGATGGTCTTGAACCCCGAGGTCATCTCCAGCACCGACATTTCGAGCGGCACCCGGTCGAGGGAAGAACCGCCTATGAACCCCTGCGTTCCTGTCTCGCGGCAGACGTCCATCAACTCCTGGGGCTTCGTGATCGGGCCGCCTCCGAGCAGACAGACGACATTCCTGTTGATACCGTGAGCCGCCCGGGCGATGTCTCCCGTTCGGGCGGCGAGTTCCGCCAGGCCGATGGACGACGACGACACGGCAGTTTCAGCAGGGTTGAGATTAAAATTCATGCAGATCGCGCCCACGCCCGCTTCGACCATTCGGCGGGCCTCAGCCTGCGTGCGGGTGTAGGCGATCGTCATCAGCCCCCGCGCCGCGGCGTTGATGAGTAGTTCGACCTCGCGCGCATATCCGAGGCCGCAGCCCTCGAGAATCGACCTGCGCGCCTCGTCCACATGGATCACGGACGGAAAATTCGTGATCCCTGCAAACCCCCATCGGGTGATGTTGTCGAGGAAGCGATCGAGGTCGAGCCGAGGGTCGAACGTACAGGCGCCGAAGAACACCGGGAGTTTTGTGCTCCTGAGGATTTCGGAGCGGGCGAAACCGGCAACGAATTCGTTGCTGTTGCGGATGGGAAAGATCGACGCCGGAGACGACCCCCCCATCGCACGGAACCGGCCGGCGTTGAGCGCTAGCACGAAGTCCGCCCCCGCGCGCTCGGCGGCCCGCGCTGTCATGCCGGAGCCGATCGCGGCTCCCAGGATAAATGAACGCGAGTTGCCGAGGATTTGCTTGAAGTCCGTTATCTCAGGCTTTCCCATTGGAATGCCGCGATCCTAGCACGTTTGCGGATCCAATGTTCAATTCCAGCTCCCGGGCGCCTCCAGCCTCGTCAGTGCCTTCCCTTCGGGGTCGAAGAGGTGACAGTCGGCAGCGGAGACGGCGAGCGATACCCGCCCGGCGTTGCCGGCGGGAAAGTGGTGGTTGGGCGATCGGGCGACGACATGGTCGCCGAGAGCGGTCCCATAGAGATATGTCGCACTTCCCAGATGTTCAACGAAGTCGACGTCGATCTCGATGACGAGCTCGCCCGGCATGCCGGTTGGCGCCACGAAATCGTCGGGGCGGATGCCGAGTGTCAGCGCGCGGCCGCCTTTCGACGATGTCGTCTGTATCGGCAGCCAACGGGACATCTTATCGCTCAAGGTAATCTCGGTCCTTGCCTGGTCGGAGCCTTTCTCCTTGCAGGGCAGAAAGTTCATTCTTGGCGACCCTATGAAACCCGCCACGAACTTTGAGGCGGGCCGATGGTAGAGATCGTGCGGCGACCCGACCTGTTCTATGCGCCCGTCCTTTAGGATCACGATCTTGTCGGCCATGGTCATCGCCTCGACCTGATCATGCGTCACATAAATCATGGTGTTGCCCAGCTGCTTATGAAGCTTGGCTATCTGCACTCGCATCTGGACACGCAGCTCGGTATCCAGATTGGATAGCGGCTCGTCGAACAGGAACACCTTGGGCTCTCGGACGATTGCCCTTCCGATCGCCACGCGCTGACGTTGTCCGCCGGACAGCTGCCTTGGTTTTCGGTCGAGAAGGTGCTCGATCTGGAGCAGTGCGGCGGCGGCTTGGACGCGGTCGGCGATCTCGTCCTTCTTCATCTTTGCCATCTTAAGCGGGAACGCGAGATTGTTGCGGACGGACAGATGCGGGTAGAGCGCATAGGACTGGAAGACCATGCCTAGATTGCGGTCCGCGGCATCAATCTTGTTTACCACCTTGTCGTCGATCCTGAGCGTTCCACCGGTGATCTTCTCCAGTCCGCCGATCATGCGCAGCAATGTCGACTTGCCGGATCCGGAGGGACCCACAAAAACCACGAACTCGCCATGCCGAATGTCGAGGTCGATATCGCGCAGGATCTCAAGGTTGCCATAGGCCTTCCTGATCCCTTCGAGGCGAACCTCAGCCATGATTTCCTCCCAAGGTGCCGGCGCGCATCAGCGCTTCAAAAATATTTGTTTCAGGCTCGATACGGTAAAATCCGGCGCCAGCAGCGACGGATCGTCGATCGGCGGAACGCCCGTGGTCACCAGGACTGAGCATAGCCCGGCGCGTTTCCCGGCCTGTATGTCGGTTGGTATCTGGTCGCCGATCATCAGCGTCGAGGCTCGATCTGTGCCGAGCTGCGATAGTGCAGCTTCGATCATGTGCACTTCCGGCTTTCCCACGATGATGGGCTTCACACGTGCGGCAGCCGAGACTGCGGTCAGACAGGCACCTGCCCCGGGCTCGAAACCGGTCTGGGTGGGCAGCAGGAGGTCCGGATTGGTTCCAATCAGCACCGCGCCTTTGAGGATCGCGTCGACTGCGATCGTGAGCTTCTCGTACGTGATTTCCCGGTCGAGCCCCATGACCACGACGCACGGTTGCTTGTCGGTGATCTCGAGCTCCGCATCGGTGATGGCCTTCTTCAGCGAAGGCGCTCCGATGACATAGGTCCGCGTCCCCGCGGGATAGGTTTGCCGGATCATCTTCGCGGCGGTGACTGCGGATGTGACGACGTTCTCCTCCCCCGCCTCCAGGCCAAAGCCGCGCAGCTTCGAGACGACGTCGCCGGCCGTGTGGGTCGAGTTGTTGGTGACGAAGCAGAATGGGATCCGCTCGGCCTGCCAGGCCTTGAATGCCTCGACAGCATCTTCGATCGCATTCTTGCCACGATAGACGACGCCGTCGAGGTCGGAGACGATCCCCGTTATGCGCGGCCACGCAAGCGTTGAAACCATATCAGCCATTCATCAACATCCCGCCGTTTACATGAACGATCTGACCGGTAATGTAGGCGGCCGCGGGGCTCGCCAGGAACACCGCCAGTCCGGCGACGTCTTCCGGCGATCCGACCCGTCCCAGCGGGATGCGACCCGCATGCCTTGCTTCGGTCTCCTCCTTTGGGCGGCCATGCATGGGCGTATCAATTATGCCCGGCGCGACGGCATTCACGTTGACGCCCATGGGTGCGCATTCATAGGCGAGAAGTTTTGTGAGATCGTGGACTACGGCCTTGGAGAAACAGTAGTCGGCTCCGCCTGCCTGATAGTTGAATACGGCGCCCTGCGACGACAGGGATGATCCGATGTTGACGATGCGTCCGCCGCCGTCACGAAGAAATCGTTGCACGACCGACTTGGAGCAGAGGAGCACCGCGTCAGAATTAATCAGCATCGTGCGGTCGATCTTGGCCTTGTCGCCGCAAAGAAGCGACTCCGCCGATTTGATCCCGGCGTTGTTGACGAGAACATCCAGTCGTCCGAAGCGCTCGGCGACGATGTCGAGGACGCGGACGATGTCCTGTTCGCTCGTCACGTCCATGGCGAGCGTGAGCGGTTGGCCGTTGGCTTCAACCATGCCGTAGGTCCGGGTGAGCGCCTCACTGCTCGCATCGGTCGCCACGACATTGGCACCGCTCGCCAGAAAGGCGTTGACGATGGCGGCACCGATACCGCCGCCCGCGCCGGTGACGAGAACCGTCTTGCCGGACATCGTGAAAATTGGTGATGTCATCGTATCTCCAGTAATGTTCTGTGGTTCAGGAACTCGTCGACAGCTGCGGCGGTGGGCATTGACGGCTGTGCGCCCCTTCTCGTGACGCAGAGCGCCGCAACGGCCATGGCCTGGCGGACCGCTTCGCGGACAGGCACATTCCTGGCGAGCGCTGCCGCGAACCCTCCGTTGAAAGCATCGCCTGCCGCCGTGGCATCCACCACGACCACAGGGAACGAAGGAAGGAGAAAGCTTTCCTCGCCGTTCGAATAGAACGCCCCGCGCTCTCCCAGGGTAATGAGGGCTGCCCTGGCCCCCAGTTCGAGTAGAATCGTCGCAGCTCGGGCTGCGCTCTGTGGATCGACGACTTCCACTCCTGTGAGTTCGAAGGTCTCTGACTCGTTGGGGGTGACGAAATCGACCTGGGACCAGGCCTTGCGAGAGAGCCCGGTGCGCACGGGGGCCGGATTGAAGATAAGGCGAAAGCCGAGCCTGGGCTTCAGCGCGAAAAGCCGCTCCAGCGCATTCACGGGGAGGCCCATTTCGGCGACCACGATGGACCTGGGCTCTATGTGATGCGCGACTTCGTCGATCACGGCCGCGGTGACATTCGCGTTTGCGCCAGGATCGATGATGATCATGTTGCTACCGTCGTCTGCCACCATGACGAGCGCTGACCCCGAGGCCTCGCCCGACGCGATCTGGACCGCCTCGGTCAGGACCCCGGCGTCTGACAGGGCGCGCATTAAGACGTCTCCCGCCTCATCATCGCCGAGGCGCGTGAAGAACTTTGGCCGCATGCCAAGCTTCGCCGCGGCCACGGCTTGATTGGCACCCTTGCCTCCGGGGTGACGGACAAGAGAGCCGATCAAGCTTTCACCTATCGTGGGTAGCCGTTCCACATTGAAGCACAAGTCGAGATTCGTGGTGCCAAAGAAGATCAGGGGGCAAGGGTTCATTTAACAGCTCCGAAGGTCAGCCCGCGCTCAAGATGGCGCTGTCCTATGACGATCAGGATAACCGGCACGATCATGGTAACGACCAGCCCGGCGGCCATGACGGGATAGAATTGGATACCGGGATTGAGGAGTTTCAGCAGCGCGACGGTGACAGGCGCCTTGGTTGAACTCAGCATCAGTCCGAGCGCGAAGTTGTGCCAGGCAAGGAGGAATACCAGCAGGGACGCGCCGATGAGGCCGGGCTTCAGCAACGGAAGGACTATGTGCAGGACGACACGAAACGGTTTCGCGCCGTCGATTGCCGCAGCCTCCTCGATGTCTTTCGGGATGTCCTCGACATAGGATCGTGTCAGCCAGACGATCATCGGCAGCGTCACGACCTGGTAGACCCAGATCATGCCTATATAGGTGTCATAAAGGCCCAGGGACTGAAACAAGCTAAAGAGCGGGATCACCACCAAGAGAACGGGAGCGAAGCGAAACCCAAGGATGAAGAACGCGATGTCTTCCTTGTAGGGGATGTCGCGTCTGGCCAATACATAGCCGGCAGGGACTCCCGCGATCAGCGAAACCACAACTGCGCCGAGGGCGATGACGACGCTGTTTATCACGGGTTTGAGGAAGTCGACCTTGATGGTTCCATAGCTCGTGGCGCCCGCCTGGGCCGCATCGAACAGGACGCGGAAATTGTCCATTGTGGGAGTGAAGACGAAGCTCGGAGGCCAGGCCATGACGTCGCTCTGCTGCTTCAACGCCATCATGACGATCCACACGAGCGGAAATGCGAGCACGGCGACGCAGATCAGAACCATTGCGTTGAGCACGATCCTGGTCGTGAGGGAGCGCGTGAAATCCATGGGTCTGGCTCCTATTGCACGCGGCGGCGAACCGCCCGCCAGAGTTTCACGGTAAAGAACGCGCCGATCAACACGATGAGCCAGTTGACGACCATCAAGGCCGCGCCGCGGCCGAATGTAAGGTTCTGAAAAGCCGTGATGTAGGCTTGCACGGAAAGCGCCGAGGTCGAGTTTCCCGGACCGCCCTGCGTGGTTCCGAAGATGATGTCAAACTGGTTCAGGGACTCGATAAGCCGAAAGATCGCGGCGATCAGGATGTGGGGCGCGACCAGCGGCAGCTCGATGTTGACAAATGTGGCCCATGCCTTCCCGCCGTTGATGCGGGCGGCCTCGCGAATATCGTCCGTGATGCCCTGGAGCCCTGCGAAGATGATGAGCGCGAAGAATGGGGTGTAGGTCCAGACATCAATCATTATCACCGAAAGCAGTGCGGTCCTGGTATCCGAAATCCAGGCGAAAGGCGCCAGCCCGATCAGGGACAAAAGATAGTTCATGATGCCGCTCTGCGGGTTCATCATCGTCGTCCACATCAACGCGACACTCATGGGTGGAAGGACGAGGGGAAGTAGGATGACCGGACGCAAAGCCCTGGCCATGAACACGCCGGAGGCGAACAGTTTCGCGACTGCTAGGCCCAGCAGAGCCTCCATCACGACCGACGAGAGCGCGTAAGTTACGGTGACGCGAACACTGTTCCAGAAATCAGCCGTCCTGCCGAGCGCTATAAAGTTGGCGAAGCCGACGAACTTAGCGATCGGCCTGCCCAGGCGAAGGTCAGTCAGAGATTGGTAGACACCATAGAAGAACAGAAGAAGGAAGCCGAACAGGATAAGGACGGCAGGAAGAATGATTGCAAGGCTGAACCAGTCGATGGAACGCCCCTCCAGCGAATCCGAACCGGACGAAGCGCACGCGCCAGGTCCTTCGGCTGCCACCGGCACGATGGGTTTAAGTGCTTGGGATGACACGGCGTGGTCTCCGTCGTTGGCGGGAACAGGGCAGTGCAATAATACTGCCCTGTTCCTTTTGATCAGAGACCAGCGCGGATTTCTTCGGCAAGCGCCCTCAACGTTGTCTCGACGTCATCGCCGTTTACCATCTTCTGCATCGCCACAGCCCATGCGTTCATAGCTTCGCCGAAGCCGACACGCGGTGTGAAAGCCAGCGCGGCGTGGTCCTGTGTCTTTTTGAAGCTGTCAACGAAATTGTTGAACTCGGGCTGCGAAGCGTACTTAGTCCAGGTCTCGTCCTGCCAGGTCGACGTGCGCGGCGGATTGACGAGCTGGCCGGCAACGGCACCCTTGAGGGCCACCTGCTTGGAGGTGGCCCACTGCATGAACAGCCAGGCCGCGCCCTTCTTTTCGGAAGCCGCGTTCATGGCGAGAGCCCAGATCCAGATGTTGGAATCGAAGCTCGTGGCGTTCGGTGCGCGAAGCGGCGGAGCGAAGGCGATCTTGCCGGATGCCGGCTTTCCCGCAACATCGTTCCAGAAGCCGAACATGTTTGAGTCGATCGCCATCGCGGTGCGGCCAGACGAGATGCCGTCCACGACCTGGTACCAGTTATCATTGGCGAAGGAAGGAGCCGCGCACTTTTTGATCATGTCCACGTAATCCTTGTGGAACGCGATCGATTCCGGCGAATCCAGTCCCGTGTCGAGCTTGCCGTCCTTGACGACGAAATCGTGGACACCGTAAGAGCGGGCGATCGAGACTGCGGCGGTGTGGATACTGCTCCAGAAACGCACGCCTCGGACGCCCAACGGCGTGATGGAAGGATCGGCGGCTTTGAGTTCTTCGCACGCGTTTGCCATTTCCGGCGGAGTCGTCGGAACCGCGATGTTGTATTTGTCCAAGATATCCTTGCGGTAGAACAGCTGGATGTTCTCAAATGCGTGCGGGATTGCCCAGATTTGGCCACCATCCCCCGTTGCGACTTGGCCATCTTCCAGCTTCCAGGTAAGCGCCGAGCGTAGGCTCGGGAAGAAGTCGTTGAAGTCATATCCAGCATCGGTAAGCTTCGGATCGCCGAGGTATTTGTCCAGCGGCTCCAGAGCGCCACTCGGAGCGAGGTCCCACGCGGGCTGAATGCCAGTGCCGAACACATCCCATGCTGGCGACTTCGTCGTCAGTTGGATCGTCATCTTGCTCCAGTAGGAGTCGTCCGGGTACAGTTCCGGCGTGACCTTGATGCCGGTCAGCTTCTCAAACTCGGGAAGTTGCGCGGCCAGAGCATCGGCATACGGGTGGATGTCGTAGGCCCAAGTTATGCTGGTCCCTTCGAATTGGCGCCAGTTCATGGTTTCGGCAGCGGCCGAATTGGAGAGCGATGCCGAGACGGCAAAAAACGCTGAAGTCAAAAGCAAGCTGTTTGCGTAGCGACGGGCACCTGTAAAGAGTACGGCGAATGAGCGACCCATGTAATCCTCCCTGGGGCATTTTGCCAATTTCTGGGTCCACTCCTCCATCCCGAGTTCGCCCAAAGCCACCATAAGCGATTTCCAAATACCTCGCTCTGAATGCACCAGGCGAACTGGGTAAAAACGGGTAACCGGAATCTAAAGGTGTTGCAGTATCCCCATCAGGAATACTGCCTCCGTGGTGCTGGTCTTTGCCCGCGCCCTTCCGTGCGATCGGGACGCTGCCCGGTGACGACAACTACCAGCAGGCCGTAGGGAGGTACCCCATTGCCGCCGTTCATTCTTGCGGATCGGCGCGTAATAAACTGTCATTGAGGCTCGCGAAGTGGGTGTGCTCCTGAGCAAGACCTAGGCTTTTCGACCATCGCAAAGCTCGCCGGTTGGTCAAACGAGACGATGCGATCGTAGTTGAGAGCTATACTCAGATTGAAGCAGATGCGCGATCATTGGCCCGAAGGAGCCCTTGGTATGCAAATGGTCAAACGGGAGAAGCAAACTCAACACGAAAGCTGCCAAGGCATAGAGGCCGCGCCAGCGGATCGCTCCCTTCCGGTTCTACCTCACATTGCGGCGCGACAGGTCGTGCGAACTGTTCGCCGATCACAGTTGCGAGAAATCGTCCCGCTATCGGACACGACCATTTATGAAATGGAACAACGAGGCGAGTTCCCACGACGGTTCAATCTGACCCCCCGCTGCGTCGTTTGGGACCTGGGAGAAGTCGAAGCCTGGATTCAGGAACGGCGGAACGCGTCCTCTGCCGGTTCAATCGAACTGGCCCCAGGACCAGACGTGCGGTCACGGAAGAGAAGGCCCGTCAAATCGGATCGAGGATGACGGCTGCCCCGGAAATCGGCTGCAGTGTGGGTGCGTGTTTATTGCCAGCCGCCCACGCTTCAATCATGTCGGCCCATTCCTGCAGCATGTGGCGCCGCTGCGGTTCGTATTCAGCCTTGTTATAGACGCCCCGGGAGGAGCGACTGTCTTCGTGGGCAAGGCATTTTTCGATCCAATCGCGATTGAATCCGATCTCGTTTAGGAGCGTGGACCCGGTCCGCCGTAGATCGTGCACGGTAAAGGGAGCTAGCGGCAGATTTTGTTGTTTTGCGCGTTCCACAATCGCCATCGTAATCCGATTGAAGGTCGCGCGCGACATGGGTTCGTCGGCGTCGTAGCGAGATGGAAGCACGTATCGAGAGTTCGCGGCGCAAGTCTTAAGCGCAATCATGATGTCGAGGGATTGGCGGGACAGGTAGACGTTATGTGGCTTCTTCCGTTTCATTCGCTCTTTGGGAATGCTCCATAGCGCGTTCTCGAAGTCAACCTCATCCCACGTCGCGTCCAGAAGCTCACTTTTCCGAACCATCGTGAGCAGGATCAGCTTTACGCCCAGCCGAATGGTCGACAACGTCGGCACATTTTCCAACTCTTTCAGCATGAGTCGAATTTCTGCGGGTGACAACGCCCGGTCTTTCGCCTCGAAGGTGGCTATGGAAGCTGGCCCTACCTCGTCCGCCGGATTGGCGATCTTCTCGCCGTGCAGAATGGCATAACCATAGACCTGCTTAACGATATCCCGGACATGAATGGCCGTTGCCGGTGCGCCACGGTCCCTCACCTTTGCGCACAGCGCCCGCAAATCGTCCGATGTTATTTCTGCGAGGACCCTTTTGTCCCAAATCGGCAAGATGTCGCGATCAAAGACGGCTTTGCGCATCGAGCGCGTGCTGTCCGCCATCTTCGCCTCTTTAAACCATCTTCTGCCAGCATCGCCGAACGTGGCCGTCCCAGACAGGCGCCGCTTGTCACGCTGCTTTTCCTGGGCTGGCGATTTTCCGGCTGCAACCATTTTTCGTGCGGCAAGACAGCGGTCACGCGCCTCTGCAAGCGAGATGCCTCCCTCCCCATAGCGGCCAAGCGTCACTGTCTCTCGCCGACCATTTACTCGGTAGTCGTATCGGAATGATATCTGCCCTGTGGGAGCCACGGTCGCGTACATACCGTCACGATCAGTGACTTTGTATATTTTATCTTTTGGTTTCAGCTTCTTAAGTGCGATATCTGTGAGCATAGGAGGAGACGGACGGGCGCATCTAGGATTGTGAAACGCCTAATTTTACCGTCATTCGTTTTACCGTCAAGGCTCTGCGAGAGCCCATTGGATTCAATGCCTTACCTCGAAAGATGCCAACATGCTTGAGTCCGGCGCACTGACGGCATCAGTCTGCAGCGAAGATGACGCGAAAAGGAATGCCGTCAGATATACCGTCAAATGATTCCGCTTAGGGGCGATAGTCAGCGATAGACCTAGAGAGAAAAGAAGATAAGATTCAGAGGTTTAATGAAGTTTCTTCGATAGTCGCCGAATGCTGGCGAACGACCGACCTTTATTCCCACTCAATTGTCCCGGGCGGTTTCGACGTTACGTCATACACCACTCGGTTGATGCCCTTGACCTCGTTGATGATGCGGGTGGCAGCGGCGGCGAGGAAGTTCATGTCGTAGTGGTAGAAATCGGCCGTCATGCCGTCGACGGAGGTCACGGCGCGCAGCGCGCAGACGAATTCATAGGTCCGGCCGTCGCCCATCACGCCCACCGTCTGCACCGGCAGCAGCACGGCGAAGGCCTGCCAGATGGCGTCGTAGAGGCCGGCTTTGCGGATCTCGTCGAGATAGATGGCGTCGGCCTCGCGCAGGATCTCCAGTTTTTCGCGCGTGATGCCGCCCGGGCAACGGATGGCAAGGCCGGGGCCGGGGAAAGGATGTCGGCCGATGAAGCTTTCGGGCAGGCCGAGCTCCTTGCCGAGCGCCCTCACCTCGTCCTTGAACAGTTCGCGCAGCGGCTCGACCAGCTTCATGTTCATGCGCTCGGGCAGGCCGCCGACATTGTGGTGCGACTTGATCGTCACCGACGGGCCGCCGGAGAAGGAGACGCTTTCGATGACGTCGGGATAAAGCGTGCCCTGGGCCAGGAAATCGGCGCCGCCGAGCTTCTTCGCCTCTTCCTCGAACACCTCGATGAACAGCCGGCCGATGGTCTTGCGCTTCTTTTCAGGATCGGCCTCGCCTTCCAGCGCCGAGATGAAGCGGTCGGAGGCGTCGACCAGGATCAGCGGCAGGTTGTAGTGCTGGCGGAACATCTCCACCACGCCCTTGGCCTCGTCCTTGCGCATCAGCCCGTGGTCGACGAGGATGCAGGTCAGCTGGTCGCCGACCGCCTCGTGGATCAAAAGTGCGGCGACCGAGGAGTCGACGCCGCCCGAGAGCGCGCAGATGACCTTGTCCTTGCCGACCTGCTTGCGGATCAATTCCACAGCGTGCTCGCGATAGGCGCGCATCGTCCAGTCGCCTTCGATGCCGGCGATGTTGTGGACGAAGTTCCTGAGCAGCCTGGCGCCATCCGGCGTGTGCACCACTTCCGGGTGGAACATGATGCCGTACATCTTGCGCTCGATATCGCCGAAAATGGCGAAGGGCGAGCTTTCCGACTTGCCGAGCACTTTGAAGCCCGGCGGCAGTTCGATGACGCGGTCGCCATGGCTCATCCACACCTGGTGGCGCTGGCCGGGCGCCCACAGGCCTTCGAACAGCGGGCTCTCCTTCTCGATCTCGACGAAGGCGCGGCCGAACTCGCGATGATTGGAGCTTTCGGCGACGCCGCCCATCTGCACGCAGAGCGCCATCTGGCCGTAGCAGATGCCGAGCACCGGCACGCCGGCGTCGAAGACGACCTGCGGCGCGCGCGGGCTGCCGATATCAGTGGTGGAGGCCGGGCCGCCCGACAGGATCACCGCTTTCGGCTTGATGCGCTTGAAGGCCGCTTCGGCCGATTGGAACGGCACGATCTCGGAAAAGACGCCGGCCTCGCGGATGCGGCGGGCGATGAGCTGCGTGAACTGGCTGCCGAAATCGACAATCAGAACGGTGTCGGGATGATTGGCTGTCGTCGTCATGGCGAGCCTTTAGAGAAAGAAACGAGTCGGCGCAATGGGTTGCGCGCGGTCGCGCCGTTCACTTCGATGCTGGTGCTTCTCCCGATGCATCGCCCTGCCCGGCGTCAAGTGAGCGCAAGGCGTCCATCAGCGCCGCGAACCGCTGCTCGCCGATGCGATCGATATAGCCGCGTTCGATCTGAAGCTTGATGCGATCGCCGTCGCGCAAGGCATCCAGGCCTTTGCGCGTATAGCGCACGAGCTTGCCGCGCCCGTCCCGTGGATCGGGCAATCGCTCCAGCACGCCTTCCGCCTCCAGCCCGTCGAGCAATTGCTGAACCGCTTGCTTGGAGGTCGCCGCGCGCTCGATCAATGCCGACTGGCGCGTGCCGTTGCGCGGAATGTGTCCAAGCAGCCCGGCGCGCGCTTCGCTGAACCAGGCGTGGCCAGCGGCCCGCATGGCAGCGGCAAATTCCGCCTGCCAGGCACGGCTCGCCTGCCACAGCCGCCAACCGACGTGATCGGGCAGCCCGTCGGTTTTTTCGTCAAGCTCCTTGACCATTTAATTCGAACTCCATATGGTCAAGATACTTGACGATATTCTTGGCGTCGAGGCCATTCGAGAAACGCAAACCCGCGGACAGGAACAATGACGATACTGAACAGGGACGCGCTGGCCATTATCATGGTCGGAACCACGCATGTCATCGACATGAGCGGCAAGAACGCCTTCATCCACTATGAAACCAACGATCGGGCGCACATGCTCCTGCCGGATGGCACGCGCTTTCACGGGACCTGGACGCTGCTTGACGACGGCTACAAGGTCGAATGGAAAAACGGCCCCGCCGGCGCGTGGAAACTCGATCATACACCGGGGGCAATCGACTATATCGATGCGACAGGCGCCCCTCGTGGACGCATTTCACGCATCGATTTCGGTGATCCGCAACGCCTTGCTGCCTGATCCAATCGGCAGTCAGCCATCAAGCAGGCCGCCGCCGATCGCCTGTTCCAGCAAGGCGACGGCCGCGGCGAGCTTCTCGTCGATGACGTGCAGATATTCCGTCCAGTCGTTGACGTGCCTGAGATCGGCCGCGCCGTCCGAAATGCCGCGGAGCCCAATCAGCGGCAAACCGAACAGCTGGCAGGCACGCAGGCAGGCAAAGGTCTCCATGTCGACCATGTCGGCATCGATGGCGTCATAGGCAACGCCGGAGACGATCGCGCCGCCGGTCGAGAGCGTGGCGGTCTTGATGCCTGGAATGACGAAGGGCAGCGGCACCGACACCGGCAGTTCGAGGAAAGGCGTCGCGCCCTTCTCGAAGCCGAGCGGCGAAGCATCCATGTCGCGATAGCTCACCGACACGGCCTGGTAGATCTCGGTCTGTTCCAGCCTGCGGCTGCCGGCCGAGCCCAGCGAGACGACCAGGTCCGGAAGCGCGCCTTCAGCCTTCAACGCCGCGAGCTCGGCGCCCAGCCTGACCCCGGCCTCGACCGGGCCGACCCCGGTCATCAGCGGCGTGAACAGGTTTTTCAGATGCGGGCCGTATTCGGCCTCGACCGCCATGATGAAGAGAACGGATTTTTGCGACAGGCGTGACACTTCGACAGTCATGAAGCTTTATCCCTATTTGCTACGACGACAAGAAAGCGACAATGTGCCCTCGCCGCCTGCCGGCCCTTCGCTATGGCTCCTGGCGTTCGTCGCTCGAAAAGCCAATGGGGGCTTTTCGTCCGCTGCGCGGACCGCTCCTCACCCCTCTATCCCGTCGCGGCCGACCACCGTCATCATCGTGCCGGTCATGGTGGCGATCAGCTTGGCCTCGCCGTCGGCGGCGAAGGCGTAGGCCTGGCCGTCGGCGACGATGATGGTGCGGCCGGGTTTGGTCACGGAGCCGCGGAACAGGAACCGCTCGCCCCTGCCCGGCGCGAGCAGGTTCACCTTGAACTCGATGGTCAGCACGCCGGAATTCTCCGGCATCAGCGAAAAGGCCGCGTAACCGCAGGCGGAGTCCAACGCGGTGGAGATGACGCCGGCATGCAGGAACCCGTGCTGCTGGGTCAGCGAGGCGGAATACGGCATCTCGATCTCGATGATGCCGGGCGTCACCAGCGTCAGCTCGGCGCCGATCGTCGCCATCGCCTCCTGGCGGGCAAAGGACGCCCTGACGCGTTCCTCGAAATCCGGAGCGGGTACGATCTTGGCTGCCGCCATGGCGCTTTTGCCTCACATTGCTGGCGAAGTTTATTGCAGAGCCAGGCAAGACAGGCAATCTTTTATGCTGCAGCGCAGCAAAAGCCGGCTGTCTTCAAGAGGCAGTCCTGCGCAAAGCGTGGAGATAGAACCCGTCCGTGCCGCTGAGCGCCGGCGACAGCGAGATACCGCCGGCATCGGCAATACGCGCGGCCTCTTCATGGCCCGGGAAGCGGCTGTCCCACAGCTGGCGGTGATCGACCGGCGCGAAGCCTCCATGGCGCGCGCGGAACGCGGCGACCTGCTCGCCGTTCTCGGCGTCGAACACCGAACAGGTGATGTAGACCAGCAGGCCGCCCGGCTTGACGAAGGCTTGCGCGGTGTCGAGGATCGCCTGCTGCTCTGCCTTGCGGGCATCGAGCTGCCTTTCCGTCAATCGCCATTTGGCGTCGGGCCGGCGCCGCCAGGTGCCGCTGCCGGTGCAGGGCGCGTCGATCAGCACGATGTCCATATGGTTGGCGAGCGGCGCAAGCTCCGCGGGCTTGCTGACGACCTGGACGTTGCGGTTGTGCGAGCGGCGGATGCGCTCGAAGATCGGCGCCAGCCGGACCTTCTCCGCGTCATGGGCGAAGAGTTGGCCGCGATTGTCCATCTCGGCCGATAGCGCCAGCGTCTTGCCGCCGGCGCCGGCGCAATAGTCGAGCACCTGCATGCCGGGCGCGGCACCGGCAAGCGCGGCGGCAAGCTGCGAGCCCTCGTCCTGCACTTCGAACCAGCCTTTCTGGAAGGCAGGCTCGGCCTGCACGTTCGGATGCCTGCCGTCGCCGTCGATCGGCGGGATGCGGATGCCATGCGGCGCGATTGCCGTAGGCGCGGCACCCGTGCCCTGGAGCTCGGCCAGCACCTTGACGCGATCGGCCTGGAGCGTGTTGACCCTGAGATCCAGCGGCGGGCGCTGCGCCAGGGCGGCGCCTTCCTTGACCCAGGCGTCGCCATAGGCTTGCTCGAGCAGCGGCGCGCACCA
The DNA here is from genome assembly GCF_006440615.1 of Mesorhizobium sp. B2-6-2. Classification (NCBI taxonomy): domain Bacteria; kingdom Pseudomonadati; phylum Pseudomonadota; class Alphaproteobacteria; order Hyphomicrobiales; family Phyllobacteriaceae; genus Mesorhizobium; species Mesorhizobium sp. B2-6-2. The sequence goes on from NZ_VFUG01000004.1 coordinate 326,977, forward strand.
GTCCGGGACATCGGCTCGGACAGCATCGGGGGCCTCGCCAAGCCTGCGCTCGGCAGCCGCTTTCAATTCGGACGCGCTGAGCAGCGGCGGCGCGAATTTGTCGCCGTCGAGCGCGTCGTTGAGCGACTGCGCCGTCTGGCCCCATTCCAACAGAAGCGCGCCGAAGCCGATGGCGCGCGGCGTGTCCTCGCCGAACAGCCAACCGGCTGAGCGTCTGCGGCGCAGCGCATCATAAACGATGTTGCCGATCGCCGCGCGGTCGCCGCCGCCGGCGAAGCGATGCGACAGGCCCCAGTCGCGCAGCGCGTCGGCCACCGGCCGGTGGCGCCGGCCGATGTCTTCAAGAACCTCTATGGCCGCCGCCAGCCTTCCGCCCAGTCGCATCCTGTTTTCCGTAGCTGTTACAATTCGGTTCCAGCCCGCTCATAAAGCCTTTCCGGCCAGGATTGAAACAGTTCCGTTCGGCTTGCCGATGAAATGGCGTTTCAAGACCGGCGGTTTGGCCGCACGGTTTTTCCATGTTGAGCAGTGCGGCCGGGGGACAAGAACAATCGATCAGAATATGAAAGACTTCTAATGTTTTGATTGACGGCTGCAAGAAAGCCCACCGGCTTAACCTCCCGGCTTTGCAAGTGTTGTCCGCAGGAATACTCTTCCGGCGGTGATTCGCGACGCGGGAAATGCGGTTTGGCGGGTCCTATGAGGAGAGGGCAATGAAGACTTATCTGGCAGAAGTTCTCGGCACGTTTTTGTTGGTGTTCATCGGCACCGCCTCCGTGGTTACGGGCGGCTTCGGCGGCGCGCTGCCGCTCGGACAGGAAGGCATCGGCCTGGCGTTCGGCATCGGCCTGATCGCCGCGGCCTATGCGATCGGCCCGATCTCGGGCGCGCATCTCAATCCGGCGGTGACGCTCGGCGTGTTCCTGGCGGGGCGGATGCCGGCCAAGGACGTCGCCCCCTACTGGATCGCGCAGATCATTGGCGCCATTATCGCCTCGCTGGCGCTGTGGATCATCGTTTCCGGCCAGGCCGGCGGCCACACCGGCGGCTTCGGCGCCAATGGCTGGGACGAAACGAAATGGGGCATGAGCTCGGCCTTCCTGTGGGAGCTGATCGGCACCTTCACCTTCGTCACGGTGATCCTCGGCGTCACCAACGCCAAGCACACCACCTCCTTTGCCGGCCTGGTCATCGGCCTGACGCTGGCGGGCATCCACTTCGCCATGATCCCGGTGACCGGCACCTCGGTCAATCCGGCCCGTTCGATCGGCCCGGCGCTGTTTTCGGGGGCTGCTGCGCTCGGCCAGCTCTGGCTGTTCATCGTCGCGCCGCTGATCGGCGGCGCGATCGCCGGCGTCGTCGCCAAGGCCGGCGTTTTCGAAAAAGACTGACCGCGGTTCGATAAAAGTAAAAGGCGCGGGCATGACCCGCGCCTTTTTTGCTTGGGAGGTACGACCTTATCTCGCGATTTCGAAACGGTCGGCGTTCATCACCTTCGTCCATGCCTTGACGAAATCCTTGACGAACTTGGCCTTGGCGTCGGCCGAGGCGTAGACTTCGGAGAGCGCGCGCAGCTGCGCGTGCGAGCCGAAGATCAGGTCGGCGCGGGTGCCGGTCCACTTCACCTCCTTAGTCTTGCGGTCGCGCGCTTCGTAGACCTCGTCCGAACCGGGCTCGGAGCCGGCCGCCGGATCCCAGACGGTGGCCATCGAGAGCAGGTTGACGAAGAAGTCGTTGGTGAGCTGGCCAGGCCTGTCGGTGAAGACGCCATGCTTGGAACCGCCGGTATTGGCGCCGAGCACGCGCAGGCCACCGACCAGCACCGTCATTTCCGGCGCGGTCAGCGTCAGCAACTGGGCGCGGTCGACCAGCATCGCTTCGACCGACATCGGCAACCTGCTGCGGGCATAGTTGCGGAAGCCGTCTACCTTCGGCTCCAGCGCGGCGAAGGAAGCGACGTCCGTCTGCTCCTGCGAAGCGTCCATGCGGCCCGGCGTGAAGGGTACTTTCACCTCGGTGCCGCCGTCCTTCGCCGCCTTCTCGACCGCGGCGACGCCGCCTAGCACGATGAGGTCGGCGAGCGAGATCTTCTTGCCGCCGGTCTGGTCTGTGTTGAATTCCTTCTGGATGGCTTCCAACTTGGCCAGCACCTTGGCGAGCTGGGCCGGCTCGTTGACCTCCCAGTCCTTCTGCGGCGCCAGACGGATGCGGCCGCCATTGGCGCCACCGCGCTTGTCAGAGCCGCGGAAGGTCGAGGCCGAAGCCCAGGCGGTCGAGACCAGCTCGGACACCGACAGGCCGGACGCCAGGATCTTGGCCTTGAGCGCAGCGATGTCGGCCTCGCTCACCAGCTCGTGGTCGATGGCCGGGATCGGATCTTGCCAGATCAGCTCTTCCTTCGGCACGAGCGGGCCGAGATAGCGCACCACCGGGCCCATGTCGCGGTGGGTGAGCTTGAACCAGGCGCGGGCGAAGGCGTCGGCAAACTGGTCCGGATGCTGGTGGAAGCGGCGCGAGATCTTCTCATAGGCCGGGTCGAAACGCAGCGCGAGGTCGGTGGTGAGCATGGCCGGCGCGTGGCGCTTCGAAGCGTTGTGCGCGTCCGGAACAGTGCCGGCGCCGGCGCCACCTTTCGGAGTCCACTGATGGGCGCCGGCCGGGCTCTTCGTCAACTCCCATTCATAGTTGAAGAGATTGTCGAAGAAATTGTTGCTCCATTTGGTCGGCGTCGTCGTCCAGGTGACCTCGAGGCCCGAGGTGATGGCATCGCCGGCAATGCCGGAGGCGTATTTGCTCGACCAGCCGAGGCCTTGCGCCTCGATGCCGGCGCCTTCCGGCTCGGCGCCCACCAGCGAGGCGTCGCCGGCGCCATGCGTCTTGCCGAAGCTGTGGCCGCCGGCGATCAGCGCCACCGTTTCCTCGTCGTTCATCGCCATGCGGCCGAAGGTCTCGCGGATGTCGCGCGCGGCCGCGACCGGATCCGGCTTGCCGTTCGGGCCTTCCGGGTTGACGTAGATGAGGCCCATCTGCACGGCGCCGAGATGGCCGCGAAGCTCACGGTCGCCTGAATAGCGCTCGTCGCCAAGCCACTTGGTTTCGGAGCCCCAGTCCACGTCCTGCTCCGGCTCCCACACATCGGCGCGGCCGCCGGCGAAGCCGAAGGTCTTGAAGCCCATCGATTCCAGCGCGACGTTGCCGGTGAGGATCAGAAGGTCGGCCCAGGAAATCTTGCGGCCGTATTTCTGCTTGACCGGCCACAGCAGCCGGCGCGCCTTGTCGAGATTGGCGTTGTCCGGCCAGCTGTTCAGCGGCGCGAAACGCTGCTGACCGGCGCCGGCGCCGCCGCGGCCGTCGCCGATGCGATAGGTGCCGGCGCTGTGCCAGGCCATACGGATGAAGAGCGGCCCGTAATGGCCGAAGTCGGCCGGCCACCAGTCCTGCGAATCCGTCATGACCTTGTGCAGGTCTGCGATCACCGCATCGAGGTCGAGGCTCGCGAACTCCTTGGCGTAGTCGAAATCTTCGTCCATCGGGTCCGAGAGGTTCGACTGCTGGTGGAGAACGGCAAGGTCGAGCTGGTTCGGCCACCAGTCGCGGTTGGTCCGTGCGGATCCATGTGCCACCGGGCATTTGCCAGCGCTGTTGTCGTCGGTTTTCGCGTCCATCTTAGTCTCCCGATTCTGCCGAGGTTTTGCCGTGGTTGAATTGTGCCGAGGTTGATTTTTCCCGAAATTTTCGGGGGCAGCCACTGGCCGCGCCAACCTGGAATGATTCCAGACTAGGCCGGCCTGCCGATAAAGACAAATTGCCTTTCCTGTTTCGTTTGATAGGATTTTCTTATGATTGGCCTCACCGTCCGGCAAATGCATTATTTCGACGCGCTGGCGCAGACGCTGCATTTCGGCCGCGCCGCGAAACTTGCCGGCGTCAGCCAGCCGGCCCTTTCCGCGCAGATCGCCGAGATGGAAGAGCGACTGAACTGCCTGTTGTTCGAGCGCGGCGGCAAGACGGTGCGCATGACCGACGAGGCGCTTGCCCTGCAGCCGCGTATCGAGCGCATTCTGGCCGACATACGTGACGTCGAGACGACTGCCCGGCGCGGCCGCCCGGCCATGGAAGGACGCTTCCGGCTGGGCATCATCCCGACGGTCGCGCCCTATCTCCTGCCGCATGTGCTCCCGGAGCTGAAAAAGCACTATCCTGCCCTGCAGCTCGAACTGCGCGAGGCGGTGACCGCGTCGCTGGTCGAGGACGCGGCCACCGGCCGGCTGGACGCCTTCATCGCGGCCTTGCCGCTCGATCAGCCGGCGATCGTCACCGAAGGGCTTTTCCCCGACCGCTTCTTCCTCGCCGTACCCGCCGGCGATCCGGCCTTCGCCTCGCCGCCGGTGCCGCCCGAAAGCCCGGCGCTGGAGCGGCTGATGCTTCTGGAGGAAGGCCACTGCCTGCGCGAGCAGGCGCTGGCCGTCTGCGGCAATGTGCGGCCGGTGGCGATGGCAAGCTACGGCGCGACCAGCCTGACGACGCTGCTGCAGATGGTGGCGCATGGGCTGGGCGTCACGCTGGTGCCGGAAATGGCGGCAAGTGCTGCCGGCGTCATGCCGGATCTGAGGATCGTGCCGTTCCAGGAGCCGATGCCGCAGCGCATGATCTGCATGGCCTGGCGGAAGAACAAGGTGCGCCAGGACGAATGCGTGGAGCTGGCGCGCATCATACGCGGGCTGGACCGTGCGGTGCTGGGGGTGTGAAGCGCGCTTCGACGCATCTCCATCCCTGCGCCCGCCGACCGGCACTTCACGGCACAAAGATCAGGAACACATAGGTGAAAAACACCACGACGTGCACCATGCCGGTCAGGAACGTCGTTCTTTCGGTGCTGAAGCTGACGCTGCATATGAAAAGCGCCAGCACCAGAAGCACGGCATCGGACGCCGGGAGCCCCAAGGTCAGGCCCCTGCCCGTCAGCAGGCTGGCCGCCGCGACCGCCGGTATCGTCAAACCGATCGTGGCGCAGGCCGAGCCCATCGCGACGTTCAGGCTGCGCTGCAGCTCATTTCTGAAGGAGGCGCGGATCGCCGAGATGGCCTCCGGCATCAAAACCAGTGCCGCGATCATTGCCCCTACGATGCTGTCGGCCCGGGTCACCTTATAGGCGGCGAGCGCATCCTCCACGCTCGCGGCGACCTGCTCGGCGAGCAGGACGATGCCGATGAGCCCGCTCAGCAGCAGGAGCGCGCTGACGGAGATGCTTCCGTGGGGGGCAGTTCGCGTCGGTGCGTCGTGCACCTGTCCCTGGACGAAGTCCTCCCGGTGCCGGACGGTCTGGGCGAACACGAAGCTCGCATAGAGCAGCACCGAAAGGACGCTGACAAAACCAAGCTGAGCCGCCGAAAACGTGCCGGGATCCGTGGTTTGGGTGTAGGTCGGAAGAATAAGCGTCATCACGGTCAACGCGATCAGAACCGACAGGTATGCGCTGGTGCCTTGCCGGAGGATCGCCTGCTTGCGATAGCGCCAGCCGCCAAGCGTGAGACAGATGCCGACGACGCCGGTGGAAGTGATCATCACCGTCGAGAAAACGGACTCGCGCGCCAGCGTCGGGTTGTTTTCTCCATGCAGCATCATGGAGACGATGATCGACACTTCAATTGCTGTCACCGCAAAAGTCAGCACCAAAGTTCCATAGGGCTCGCCGACGCGCAAGGCGACTGCCTCGGCGTGGTCGAGCACGACGAAAATGGTGGTGAACATGATGGCGCTCGACAGCGCTCCGACGAGGATCCTGGTATTCAGCGACCCTTCGTCGACCGAAAGGCCGCTGGCCCTGACCGCGACAGCCATCGCCAGCGCGGCCAACGGCATCGCGTAGGACGTCATCGATCGCGCGTAACCAGTCATCGAAGCCCCCGAACGCCAGGCGTTTACACGAACTTAGCGGAAAAGCGCGTGGGGAGCACCTGTCACGGGCATCCTCGCAGCATTCAAAACATGATTGGAGACCGGGCGCCGTTTATGGCGTCGAATGTCTCGATGGCGTTGCGAACCGCCGTGCAGAATTTTTCCAGAAGCTCCGGCTCGGTTCCCAGTCGGCGGCGCAGCGAGAAGGGCACTTCCAGCTGCGCTCCCTTCCCCATCAGCCCGCGGTTGACGATGTTGGAATCCTGGATACCGGGAAAGGGATGGTTGTCTCTTTTTGTTTGGAAGCCGGCCTCCTGCAGACGCCCGGCTATCTCTGAAACCAGACCGGCGTCCTTGCCGCCCAGGTAGACTGTCGAGGGATCGTCGCGATCCTGACGGCCGTGGACGGCGACGACGGTAGACTTCGTCCGCAACAGTTCGAGCGCGGACTCCTCATCAAAGTTCCTGGACGTTATGTGCAGCTCCCGGTTGCTTTCGGGCATGAGCCCTTCAAAGCAATACATATCGAGATCGCCCCCTGCTATCGTCTCGGCAATCAGGGAGGTGCGGGGCTCGATCTTGCCGCCATGCGGGGCCATGACGATGGCACTTCCGGTTCGCGCGCCGCGCCGGACGACGATCCGATAATCCACGTTTTCAATTTTGGCGGCTCTCAGCGCCGCGAAATTTGGAAACTCGTTGTCCATAAATGCCGTTTCACGCCGTCTTCTGCGCCACCAGCCCGAGCTCCTCCACCATCGCCTCGCGCATCAGGAACTTCTGCGGCTTGCCGGTCACCGTCATCGGCAGCTCCGCGCGGAAGCGGATGTAGCGCGGCACCTTGTAATGCGCGATCTGGCCGGCGCAGAAGGCCTTGATCTCCTCGGCGGTGGCGATCTGGCCGGGCTTCAGCACGATCCAGGCGCAGAGCTCCTCGCCATATTTGTCGTCCGGGATGCCGAAGACCTGCACTTCCTTGACCTTGGGATGGCGATAGAGGAATTCCTCGACCTCGCGCGGATAGACGTTCTCGCCGCCGCGGATGACCATGTCCTTCACCCGGCCAACGATGTTGCAGTAGCCCTCGGCATCGATCGTGGCGAGGTCGCCGGTATGCATCCAGCCGTCGACGTCGATCGCCTCGCGGGTCTTTTCGGCGTCGTCCCAATAGCCCTTCATCACAGAATAGCCACGCGTGCAGAGCTCGCCCGGCTCGCCGACCGCGACGGTGCCGCCGTCGGCGTCGATCGCCTTGACCTCGACATGCGGGTGGATGCGGCCGACGGTTGAGACGCGCTTTTCCAGCGGATCGTCGACGCTGCTCTGGAAGGAGACGGGACTGGTCTCCGTCATGCCATAGGCGATGGTAACCTGGCTCATGTGCATCAGCGACACCACCTTCTTCATCACTTCGATCGGGCATGGCGAGCCGGCCATGATGCCGGTGCGTGGGCTGGAGAGATCGAAGCTCGAAAAATCCGCATGGTCGAGCATGGCGACGAACATGGTCGGCACGCCATAGAGACCGGTGCAGCGCTCCTGCGCCACCGCTTTCAGCGTCGAGCCGGCATCGAAGCCTTCGCCCGGGAAGACCATTGTCGCGCCTTTCGACACGCAGCCCATCGTGCCCATCGACATGCCGAAGCAGTGATAGAGCGGCACCGGAATACAGAGCCGGTCTTCGGTGGTGAGTTTTATGGCCGAGGTGACGAAATTGCCGTTGTTGACGATGTTGGAATGCGTCAGCGTCGCGCCTTTCGGCGCGCCGGTCGTGCCTGAGGTGAACTGGATGTTGATGGCCTCGCCGGGCTTCAGCCCTTCGGAGATGCGGTCGAGGCTGTCATGCTCGTCGCGACCGGCCATCGCGAGCACGTCGCCGAAATTGAACATGCCGGGCGAGTTGTCGTCGCCCATCCGGATGACTGTTTCCAGCGCCGGCAGTTTCTTGGCCTTGAGCTTGCCGGGCTCCGCCTTGGCGATCTCCGGCGCCAATGTCTCGATCATGCCGAGATAGTCGGAGGTCTTGAACTGCGCGGCGGTGACCAATGCCTTGCAGCTGACTTTGTTCAATGCGTATTCGAGCTCGGTCAGCCGGTAGGCCGGGTTGATGTTGACCAGGATCAGGCCGATGCGCGCGGTGGCGAACTGCGTCACCAGCCATTCCCATCGGTTCGGCGACCAGATGCCGACGCGGTCGCCTTTTTCGAGGCCAAGCGCCAGGAAACCGGCGGCCAAGGCGTCGACCGCGTCCGACAGTTCGCTCCAGGTGAAACGCTTGTCCTGGCCGACGAAGACGGCGGCGTCGAGCGTGGCGTATCTGCTCACCGTATCGGAAAACAATTCCGGAATGGTCTTGTCGAGCAGCGGCACCGACCGGTCGCCCGACACATGCGCCTTGCCGCCAACCGGAGCAACGAAGCTGTTGCGCGTCTTGCGCAGATTGGTGGCGTTCATGAGCTCGTCGAGTTTGATCGCCATCGCCGTCTCCTCCCGGATTGGCCAGCCTATCAGCCTGTCGGGGCAGAGGAAACCCGCCGAAGGTACTGCCCCAGCTTCCGCTTCGCTCGGCTGACCTCTCCCCGGCGGGGAGAGGAGATTGTCGGCGTCGGCGCCAATCTCTTCTTCCCGGCGGGGAGAAGGTGGCCGCGAAGCGGCCGGATGAGGGGCAGCGCCGACGCTATCCCGCTATTGCTGACATCTTCGCGGCGATGTCGCGCAAGATCGCTTTGTCGACCGCATCGCGCTGCTTCTTCGAAGCGACCAGACAGGCCTGCGACTTCAGGATCGTACCGTCGCCCAGCACCTTGAGGTGGTTGGCGCGCAGCGTCGAGCCGGTGGTGGTGATGTCGACGATGACATCTGCCAGCCCGGCGGCCGGCGCGCCTTCGGTGGCGCCGAGGCTTTCGACGATGCGATAGACCTGGATGCCGTGCTTGAGCGAAAAGAACTGCTGCGTCAGCCGCCAGTATTTGGTGGCGATGCGCAAGCGCCGGCCATGGCGCTGGCGGAAATCGGCGGCAACATCGTCGAGATCGGCCATGCTGTCGACGTCCAGCCAGATGTCGGGCACCGCGACCACGACATCGGCATGGCCGAAGCCGAGGCGGGCGACGATCTCGGCGCGCGCTTCCCAGTCGGCGAGGTTCTCGCGCAAAAGGTCCTCGCCGGTGATGCCGAGATCGACCGCGCCCTGGCCGATCTCGCCGGCGATCTCGGATGCGGACAGAAAAGCCACCTCGACATTGTCGAGACCGTCGACGCGGGCGCGGTATTTACGGTCGTCCTCAGGCAGAGTGACGGCCAGGCCGGCCTTGGCCAGCACTTCGAGCGACTGCTCCTTGAGACGGCCTTTCGAGGGGATCGCCAGCGTGATCATTTGGCGTTCTCGCGCAAGGCTTCGATGCGGTCGAGCCAGACCGAGAAGCCGACGCCGGGGATTGGCTTTTTTGCTCCCAGCAGCGTCAGCAGCCGATCGTAGCGGCCGCCGCCGACCAGCGGGCGATCGCCATCCGCCGCCGCGATCTCGAAGACGAGGCCGGTGTAGTAGTCGAGCGGGCGGCCGAACGCGGCGTCATAGCGGATTTGCGCCGCCGACAGCCCATGCGCCTCGATCGCCTTGGCGCGGGCGGCGAAGTTCTCCAGCGCTGGTCCCAGCGACAGGCCGGCATCGGCGGCGAATTTTTCCAGCGCCGCGGTCGCGTCGCTGAGCGCGACGTCGATCTCGAGAAACCCTTTCAACGCCGAAAACGCCTCGTCGGACAGCCGTACGCTGCGCAGCTGCGCTTTCTCGATCAGCCGGCGCGCAATGTCGGCCGGGGCGCGGCCGCCGGAAGCCGACAGCCCGGCTTCCTCCATGCCGTCGGCAATGTGCGCGGCAAGGCCTTCCGCATCGCCGTCGAGCACCAGCAGCGCGACCGGACCGGAGAGCTGGCTGTTGCGCGGCGGGTTGGCGAGATCGGCAAGGGCGGCCTCCAGCATCGGCGCCGAGCCGAAGGCGCGTGCAAGGCGCATGCGCCAACCGCGCGGCAGGCCGAGCGCCGCCAGCACCGCCTCGAACAGGGTCTGGTCGCCAAGCGTGATGGCGAGCTTCCGGCCGGGCAGCACCAGCGACAGCAGCGCATGCGCGTCGGCCAGCGAACGGGCATCGGCGGCGGCGGTGTCGCGGTCGCCGAGATCCTCGATGCCGGCCTGGAAAAACTCGTTGCCGCCGTCGCGGCGCTGGCGGAACACCTCGCCCAGATAGGAATAGCGGCGCGGCGTGCCGGCCTGGCTGGCGATGTGGTCGAGGCAGACCGGAATGGTGAATTCGGGCCGCAGGCACAGCGTCTTGCCGGTCTCGCTCTCGGTGAGGAAGATGCGCCGGCGCAGATCCTCGCCGGCCATGTCGAGGAACGGGTCGGCAGGCTGCAGCACGGCGACTTCCACGGCGTAGGTGTCGCGGGTGGCGAAAAGTTCGACGATGTCGGCGGCGATGGCGGGACGGGTGGTCAAGTTGCCCACTCCATTCCGCGACCCCCTGATCCCAAATCAGGGGGCCTACGACCTAAGGTCGACGCTCTACGGCGCCCCCCTCTGTCCTGCCGGACATCTCCCCCACAAGGGGGGAGATCAGATGCCGCGCCGGCTTTCGCCAATTTTGAACGTTGCAGGAAGAAGCGCGGCGCCCGAGCTGCCAATCTCCCCCCTTGTGGGGGAGATGTCCGGCAGGACAGAGGGGGGCGCGAAGGAACGCGACCTCTACCTTCCACGTGCGCGCTCCTCCGCCTGCGCCGCGAGAATCTTCTTCACCTCGGCAACCAGCTCGCTCTCCGCCACGGTCACCTGCGCCGGCCGTGCCGCGCGCCATTCGGCATTGTCGGCGATCTCGGCCGACAGGCGCGCGCCTTCGATCAGGTCCTTGATCTGCACCTCGCCTTTGGCGCGCTCGTCGCCGCCCTGGATGATGGCGACTGGGCTGCCGCGGCGATCGGCGTATTTCAGCTGCGCCTTCATGCCGGCGCCGCCGAGATACATTTCGGAGCGGATGCCGGCGGCGCGCAGCTCGGCGACCATCTTCTGATAGCGGCCGAGGCTTTCCGTATCCTTGTCCATGACCAGCACCACGACCGGCGCGACGACATCGGAGATGTCGAGCTTGCCGAGGTTCTTGAGCGCCGTCATCAGCCGCGAGACGCCGATGGAGAATCCGGTCGCCGGCACCGGCTCGCCGCGGAAACGCGAGACCAGCCCGTCATAGCGCCCGCCGCCGCCGACCGAGCCGAAGCGCACGATCTGGCCGTCCTCGTTTGGGATCTCGGCCAGCAGCTCGGCCTCGAAGACCGGGCCGGTGTAGTATTCGAGCCCGCGCACAACGGAGGGGTCGATGCGGATGCGCTCGGGACCATAGCCGGCAGCAAGCACGAGCCGTTTGATCTGAGCTAACTCTGCTATGCCTTCGGCAAAGGCGATGTTGCCCGTGCGGCTAAACAGCTGATTGAAGGGAAACCGAGGGTCCGGCGTGAAAGCAGCCCCCTCTCCGTGCGCTTCGCCATCTCCGGCCTTTCCTTCGACTGCGACCGTTGCATGCACAATGGCAAGGACCAGATTGCCCTCAGCCTCATCTAGGCCTGCGCCCTTGGTGAAATCGCCGCTCTCGTCCAGACGCCCCTTGCCTAGAAGATAGCGCACGCCGTCGGCGCCAACTTTGTCGAGCTTGTCGATCGCCCGCAGCACCGTCAGCCGGCGGCCGGCATTTCCCTCGCCGCCAAGCCCGATCGCCTCCAGCACCCCATCTAGCACTTTGCGGTTGTTGACCCGGATAATGTAGTCGCCGCGCTTGATGCCGAGCGCTTCCATCACATCAGCCATCATCATCGCCATCTCGGCGTCGGCGGCGACACCCGGCGTGCCGATCGTGTCAGCGTCGAACTGCATGAACTGGCGGAAGCGGCCGGGGCCGGGCTTCTCGTTGCGGAACACCCAGCCGGAGCGGTAGCTGCGATAGGGTTTCGGCAGCCTGTCGTAATTCTCGGCGACGAAACGGGCCGTCGGCGCGGTCAGGTCGTAGCGCAGCGACAGCCACTGGTCGTCGTCATCCTGGAAGGAGAACACGCCTTCATTCGGCCGGTCCTGGTCGGGCAGGAATTTTCCCAAAGCATCGGTGTATTCGATCATCGGCTGGTCAGCCGGCTCGAAACCGTAGAGCTCATAGACCGAGCGGATGGTCGCCATCATCTTCTCGACGGCGCGGATGTCCCCGGCGCTGCGGTCGGCAAACCCGCGCGGCAGCCGCGCTTTCGTCTTTTCCGATTTGTCGGCCATGGGATCGGTCTTTCTGGTCAATGGGCGCGCGTTTCCTAAACGATGCCGCTTGGAGCGGCAAGGGTTAGCGCCTCTCCTTCCCCGAGCGGGAGAAGGCGGATCGGCGCGATAGCGCGGAGACGGATGGGGTGTTCCAGCGGAGTGAGACGGTGGCTTTCCCTGGAACACCGCTCATCCGGCCGCTTCGCGGCCACCTTCTCCCACAAGGGGAGAAGGAAAAACTGAAACAAACCACGCGAAAAACGAAACAATTCCGCCCTCGGCGCGGCATGCTGCCGACACAATCGGCGACCATAAGGCACGCAGAAACAAGGGGTTCGGGGCCATGACGACGGCTAACGAGATTATCGAGAGCGGCACATCGGCCAGGCTGCGGCCTGCCGGCAACTTCGCCCCCAAGCCGGCTCAGCAGCCGGCCGGGCCGTTCGAGATCGCGGCCGAGGCGCGCAAGCCGACCGTTCGCGACGCGCTGGTGACCGGGCTGCTGGTGATCTACCCGGCCTTCGCAGCGGTGGCGGCAATCATTGCCGGGCTGTTCCTGGCCGGCGCCGGCAGCGTCTGACTTTTCACTCAACGATCGGGGGGATCATCATGTACTTGCGATTTGCGTGCGCGCTTGCCGGCGCGCTTGTCCTTGGCACGCCCGTCGCGGCCAATGCCTGCCAGCCGGGCGATGCCCGTCTTGCCGGCCATTATTACCTGAACGGCGTCATGGAAGTCGGTTCAGAGCTGCTTTTGAAGAAAGACGGCAGCTTCGAATTCGCGCTCGCCTACGGCGCCAACGACCAGTACGGCAAGGGCTGCTGGGTGCGGAAGGGCTCGACTGTCGAGGTCATCCCGGCAGGCCGCAGCTCCGCCTCCACGCATCACACGCCCGACGACAGCGGCTTCAGCGGACTGGTGCTGACGGTGTCCGGCTCCAGCCTGGTCTGGGACATCAACGGCAGCGGCCATAAGGGCCGGTTCGAGAAGTAGCCTCTTCTCCTTCTCCCCCTGTGGGGTGAGAAGTGGTCCGCGTCAGCGGACGAAAAGCCAATTGCTTGGCTTTTCGAGCTTCGAACGCCCTGAGCCTGCGAAGGGCCGGGTGGTGGATCGGCGCGTTAGCGCCGAGACGGATGAGGGGTGCTCCAGCGAAGTGAGACGCTGGCAATCTTGCCGTCTCCTCCGGCGGTGTCAAGCTGGAACACCCCTCATCCGGCCGCTTCGCGGCCACCTTCTCCCACAAGGGGAGAAGGGAAAGAGTGCTCTACTTCGGCCGCTTCAGCTTCTTACGCTCTTTCTCCACCTCTGCCCGGCAGTAGCAGCCTTCGAGATGGTCGTTGACCAGGCCCATCGCCTGCATGAAGGCGTAGACCGTGGTCGGGCCGACAAAGCTCCAGCCGCGCTTCTTCAATTCCTTGGATATCCTGACCGACACCGCCGTCGTCGGGTTGGCGCGCAGATGCGCCAGGTCGACGATTTCTGGCCGCTCGCCCGGACCCGGCTCGAACTTCCAGAACCAGGCGGCCAGCGAGCCGAACTCGTCCACCATCTCGCGGGCGCGTTTGGCGTTGTTGATGGTCGAAACGATCTTGCCGCGATGGCGGATGATGCCGGCATTGCCGAGCAGGCGCTCGACATCAGCGTCGGTGAACGCCGCCACCTTGTCGAAGTCGAAACCGGCGAAGGCCCCGCGGAAATTCTCGCGCTTGCGCAGGATGGTCAGCCACGACAAGCCCGATTGGAAGCCCTCGAGGCAGATCTTCTCGAACAGCCGGCGATCGTCCGTTACCGGCCGGCCCCATTCATGGTCATGGTAATGAAGATAGTCCGGCAGATTGCCGTGCCAGAAGCAGCGCGCCCTGCCGTCGGGGCCATCGAGAATGCCGGCATTTCCAGTCGCCATCGTCAGCAGATCCATTTGTTAATGCGCTTCAGCGCCGCTTTTACCGTGGCTTTACCAGATTCCTGAACCGGCCGGTAACCACACCAAAAGGTTTACTGACAAAGCGGCATTTTACGCATTCCGATTCATGTTTTGCTTGCCGCTCCACGCCAAGGATCGCGAAACCGAGGGCGCGCTCGCCGCCCCGGATGAGTTCGATCAAGGTGCGTTCCCATGAAGACAGCGTTTTGTTCCCTGCTAGGTGCCGCAGCGGTTCTTGCCGCCGGCGCCACGACTTCCCTTGCCAATGACCGCTATGCCGACCGGCCGCCGGTGATGGTGAGCCCCGACCTTTCGGCGCCCTGGGTGCTGCAGCTCGGCCAAGCGCCGGGCATCGTGCGCCCGACGCGGCAGGCAGCGCAGCCGCCGCTGAGGCGCCTCTTCCAGGCGCAGCCCGACCAGCAGCGCACGGCGGCCGTGCAGCAGCCGGCCAAGCGCATGGTGATGCGGCCGCAGATCAATCCGGTCTACCTGCCGCAGGAAGTCGCCTATGACGGCCCTGCGAAGCCGGGCACCATCGTCATCGATACGCACCAGAACTTCCTCTTCCTGGTCGAAAAGAACGGCAAGGCGCGGCGCTACGGCGTCGGCACCGGCAAGCCCGGCTTCGAATGGTCGGGCACCCACAAGATCACCGACAAGAAGGTCTGGCCGGAATGGCGCCCGCCGGCGGAGATGATCAAGCGCGAGGCGGCCAAGGGCCGTTACCTGCCGACCTATCTTGCCGGCGGCATCGAGAACCCGCTCGGCGCGCGCGCGCTCTATCTCGGCACCACCGAATACCGCATCCACGGCACCAACCAGCCCTGGACGATCGGCGGCGCAGTGTCTTCCGGCTGCATCCGCATGCGCAACGAAGATGTCGTCGACCTCTACGAGCGCGTGAATGTCGGAACCACGGTCGAGGTGATATAGTCATAGCGAATCAGCCAGTTAGACGGCGCAGCACTTTTTGTCTGATGCTGTTGCAGCCAAGTCATAGTGCTATCCTGTGGGATGTGCTTTAACCGGTGAAGGGTTTACGGGGGACGGGCCGTGTGGGGATACGGCCAGTCGCGAAAAGGCAGCGCAGGGAAACCGCGCTGCCTTTTTCGTTTTTTGTTTTTTTGATGCATGACGCCGCAAGTTGCCCGCAAAGCAGGCGGTTTCGCTTTCGGGGCTGATTTCGCGGCGCTCCTCTGCTATTGCAGTGCACAAAATCTCAATTGTTGCGCAATTCCAGACAGAAAGCCGCTGTTGCGCTTGTCCTCGGAATTGCTCCAGAAGGCAGAGGTGCCAGCCATGACCCGGACCGACGACAGCCGCTACCTGAAAGGCGGCCCAGTCGCCCAGCGCATCATCGCTTCGGTGCGCGACGACGCTGCGATCGCCACGGCCGAAGGTTTTCCGCCGAAGCTTGTCTCGATCACCGTGGGCGATACCGCAGCGGTCGATGTCTATGTGCGCAACCAGCGCGCCAAGGCAGCCCTTGCCGGCATCTCCTTCGAGGAGCGGCGCTTTTCCGCCGACATCACCGCCGGCGAACTGGAAGCCGCGATCCACGGCCTCAATGCCGACCCGCGCGTCACCGGCATCATCATCCAGCGGCCGGTGCCGGCGCATATCCCGATCAAGACGCTGCAGGCGGCGGTGCATCCGCTGAAGGACGTCGAAGGCATGCACCCGGCCTCGATCGGCAACATCGTCTATAACCAGCTCGACCTGGCGCCCTGCACGGCGGCGGCCTCGGTCGAACTGCTGAAGGAGACCGGCCTCGAGCTCAAGGGGCTCGAAGTGGTCGTCGTCGGCCATTCGGAGATCGTCGGCAAGCCGATCGCCTTCCTTTTGATGAGCGAGGGCGCGACGGTAACGGTGTGCCATCACATGACGCGCTCGCTGGCCGCCCATGCGCGGCGCGCCGATGCGCTGTTCGTCGCGGTCGGCAAGCCCAGGCTGATCAAGGCCGACATGGTGAAGCCGGGAGCCGCCGTCATCGACATCGGCATCAATTCCGAGATCGGGCCCGACGGCGAAACCCGCATCGTCGGCGACGTCGATACCGACAGCGTCAAGGAAGTGGCGTCCTGGATCACGCCGGTGCCGGGCGGCGTCGGCCCGCTCACGGTCGCGATCCTGTTGCGCAACACCATGGTGGCGCTCAACCGCCAGCGCGCGCTCTACCGCGCGACCTACGGCGTGCCGGATCAGCTCGCGGCGGAATAGGCCGACACGCCCCCTCACCCAGCCTCCGCTTCGCTCGGCCGACCTCTCCCCAAGGGGAGAGGAGACTGTCAGCGGCGGCTCCAACTTCTTCTCCTCACCGGGGAGAAGGTGGCCGCGAAGCGGCCGAATGAGGGCGCCGGCGACGAGGATCACTCTGCGGCCGCAAGCACTCCCTCAGGCTTCGGGCCGCCATAGGCCCAGTCGAGCAGCTTGATCGTATGCACCACCGGCAGCTTCGCCGCGGACGCGATCTGCGTGATGCAGCCGATGTTGCCGGTGGCGACGACTGAAGCGCCCGTCGCCTCGATGTTTTTCACCTTGCGGTCGCGCAATCTAACCGAAATCTCGGGCTGCAGGATGTTGTAGGTGCCGGCGGAGCCGCAGCACAGATGACCTTCGCGCGGCTCGCGCACGACGAAGCCCGCCTTGGCCAGAAGCTCCTTCGGCTGGCGCGTGATCTTCTGGCCATGCTGCATCGAGCAGGCGGAGTGATACGCGACGACCGTGCCCGGCTTGCGCACCGGCTCGGGCAAATCGAGAGCGGCGAGGTATTCCGTGACGTCCTTGGCCAGAGCCGAGACGCGCGCCGCCTTTTCGGCATAGGCGGGATCGAGGCGCAGCATGAAACCATAGTCTTTGATCGTGGTGCCGCAGCCCGAGGCGGTGACGATGATGGCATCGAGCCCGCCCTGCTCGATGGCGCGCGTCCAGGCGTCGACATTCTGCCTGGCCGAGGCAAGGGCCTGACCCTCGCGGCCCATATGATGGACGAGCGCCCCGCAGCAGCCCTCGCCTTGCGGCACCACCACCTCGACGCCAAGCCTAGTCAGCAGGGAGATGGTCGTATCATTGATCGCCGGATCGAGCACGGACTGTGCGCAGCCGGTGAGGATGGCGACGCGGCCACGCCTCGCGCCTTTCCCGGCATGCGTGCCGGGCGAAGCCATAGGCGATGCCGGGGGGATCGACGCGGGCGCGAGCCTCAGCATGGCCGCGACCGGCTTCAGCGCCGGCAATTTCTCGAACAGGCCGAGGAACGGCCGGCCGAGGCCGGCAAGCTTCAGCGCGGCGCGGAAGCGGTTCGGATAAGGCAACACGAAGGCCAGCATGGCGCGCGTCATCCGGTCAAGCAGCGGACGCTTGTAGGTCTGCTGGATATGGGCGCGGGCGTGATCGACCAGATGCATGTAGTTCACGCCTGACGGGCAGGTCGTCATGCAGGCGAGGCAGGACAGGCAGCGGTCGATATGGGTGACGATCTCCTTGTCCGCCGGCCGGCCGTTCTCCAGCATGTCCTTGATGAGGTAGATGCGGCCGCGCGGCGAATCGAGCTCGTTGCCCAGCGTCACATAGGTCGGGCAGGTGGCGGTGCAGAAGCCGCAATGCACGCATTTGCGCAGGATCTTTTCCGATTCCGCGACATGCGGGTCGGCAAGCTGCGCGGCGGAGAAATTGGTCTGCATTGCGTTTGCTCTGTTTAGACGCAATTCCGGACGGAAAACCGTTTCACACTTTTCCTGGAATTGCTTTAGCCATGCGGCCGGGGTTGAGAATCTGCTTGGGATCGAACTCGGCCTTGAGCCGCGCCGATAACGCCGCAAGATGCGGCGGCTGCGGCTCGAACACCGGCAGCGCCGCGCGGTGCGGTGCGGATGCGCGCACCAGCGTCGCACCGCCGCCATATTTGCGGATCAGTCCGCGCAATAGATCGGCCTCCGGGTCGTCCTCGCGCATCGACAGCCACACCAGGCCGCCCTGCCAGTCGTAGAAGGCATCGACCGCAGCCTGCATGCGCAGCGCCATCACCATGTGATGCGCCTCGGACGGCGCCATCGAGACGCGCCAAACCGGCCGCGCGCCGCCATCGGCGAAAGGCCGACAATCGCGAATGTCGAGCCAGATGGTTTTGGAAGCCTCGCCGGCGATCTCCTCGAGCGGGCCGGCCTTGCCGAGCAGCCGCTTTAGCGCCTCGATGCGATAGACGACCGACGGGCCAAATCCCTCGACCCGCAACAGCGTGGCAGCATCGCTGCCATGCTTGCCGCCGGCGACCTTCGCGGCGACCCGTTCCGGCAGATGCGCCGCGCTCGACACTTCGGCGCTGGAGCCAAGCGCCAGCGCCATGGCGGCTACGGCGGCATCGTCGAGCAGGCCGCGTATGGCCAAGGTGACTTCCGTTTCCGCGGCAGGCAGGACCTTGAAGGTGACGTCGGTCAACACGGCGAGCGTGCCCCAGCTGTTGGCCATCAGCTTGGAGAGGTCGTAGCCGGTGACGTTCTTGACCACGCGACCGCCGGACTTGAAGGCTTCGCCGCGTCCGGAGACGGCGGCGACGCCAAGGATGTGGTCGCGCGCCGCACCTGCCTTGAGGCGGCGTGGGCCGGACAGGTTCGAAGCCAGCACGCCGCCGATCGTTCCCTTGCCCGGTTCATTACCGAGCAGAGGGCCGTAGTCCATCGGCTCGAAGGCGAATTGCTGGCCGTTTTCGGCAAGCAATTTTTCGATCTCGGCGAGTGGCGTGCCGGCGCGGGCCGAGAGCACGAGCTCGGCCGGTTCGTAGAGGGTTACGCCGGTGAGGCGCGAGAGGTCGAGCGTGTGTTCGGTCTGCAATGGGCGGCCGATGCCGCGCTTCGAGCCATGGCCGAGGATTTCGAGCGGCGTGCCTTCCGCTGCCGCCCACTGGACGGTAGAGAGGACCTCGGCGGCAGTGCAGGGGGCGAAGCTGGTCATGGCTACAAAGCCATCCTAAACGGGGATATGTCGAGTTCCTTC
The DNA here is from genome assembly GCF_006440615.1 of Mesorhizobium sp. B2-6-2. Classification (NCBI taxonomy): domain Bacteria; kingdom Pseudomonadati; phylum Pseudomonadota; class Alphaproteobacteria; order Hyphomicrobiales; family Phyllobacteriaceae; genus Mesorhizobium; species Mesorhizobium sp. B2-6-2. The sequence goes on from NZ_VFUG01000004.1 coordinate 346,073, forward strand.
GCCCCCCTCTCTGTCCTGCCGGACATCTCCCCCTCTAGGGGGGAGATTGGCAGCTTCTGCGGCCGCGCCTCACTTGCGACGTCGAAGGTTGGCGAAGGCCGCGATGACAGCTGATCTCCCCCCTTGAGGGGGAGATGTCCGGCAGGACAGAGAGGGGGGCGAAGGAACGCCGTCATGCGAAATTTGCCCCCATCAAAACCTCGGAATATCCGGAAACGCCACCTGCCCTCGATGCACGTGCATCCTTCCCAGCTCCGCACAGCGGCGCAGCTGTGGAAACACCTTGCCGGGGTTGAGCAGGTGGTTGGGGTCGAAGGCGCATTTCACTCGCATCTGCTGGTCGAGGTCGATCTGGTTGAACATTTCCGGCATCAGGTCGCGCTTCTCGACGCCCACCCCATGCTCGCCGGTCAGGACGCCGCCGACCTGGACGCAAAGCCGCAAAATGTCGGCGCCGAAGCTCTCGGCCTTGTCCAGCTCGCCCGGCACGTTGGCGTCGTAGAGGATCAGCGGGTGCAGATTGCCGTCTCCGGCGTGGAAGACATTGGCGACGCCCAACCCATATTTCTGCGAAAGATCGCGCATGCCGGCAAGCACGCGCGGCAGTTCCTTGCGCGGGATGGTGCCGTCCATGCAGTAATAGTCAGGCGAGATGCGGCCGACCGCCGGGAAGGCCGCCTTGCGGCCGGCCCACAAGCTCAGCCGCTCCTGCTCCGATTGCGAGATGCGGCAGGTGGTCGAGCCGTTGCGATGGGCGATGGCCTCGACGAGGCCGATCAGATGGTCGACCTCGACGCTTGGTCCGTCGAGCTCGACGATCAACAGCGCCTCGACGTCGAGCGGATAGCCGGCATGGACGAAATCCTCGGCCGCGTGGATCGCCGGGCGATCCATCATCTCCATGCCGCCGGGGATGATGCCGGCTCCGATGATGTCGGCGACGCATTGGCCGCCCTGTTCGCTGGTCGGAAAGCCGATCAAGAGAGCGCGCGCCGTCTCCGGCTTCTTCAATATGCGCACGGTGACCTCGGTGACGACGCCGAGCAGGCCCTCGGAACCGGTCATGACGCCGAGCAGATCGTAGCCTTCCTGATCGAGATGGCTGCCGCCGAGGCGCACCACCTCGCCGTTCATCAGCACCATCTCGATACCCAGCACATTGTTGGCGGTGAGCCCGTATTTCAGGCAGTGCACGCCGCCGGAATTTTCCGCGACATTGCCGCCGATCGAGCAGGCGATCTGGGAGGATGGATCGGGGGCATAGTAAAAGCCCTCCTGCTCGACGGCGGTGGTAATGCCGAGATTGGTGACGCCCGGTTGGGCGACGACGACGCGATTGGGATAGTCGATTTGAAGAATGCGGTTGAAGCGGCTCATCACCAGCAGCACCGCATCCTCGAGCGGCAGCGCGCCGCCGGACAGCGAGGTGCCGGAGCCGCGCGGCACGACGCGGATGTTGCGCTCGTTGCAGTATTTCAGGACGCGCGAGACCTGCGCCACCGTTTGCGGCAGCACCACGACCAGCGGCAGCTGCCGGTAGGCGGTCAGGCCGTCGCTTTCGAAAGCGCGCATTTCATTGGCCGCGTCGACGACGCCCTCGCCCGGCACGATGATGCGCATGTCGGCGACGATCTCGGCGCGCCGGCGCATCGTGCCGGCATCTGGCTTGGGCATGGCTAGGCCGGACATCGGGCAGCCTCATCCGCTTTTGACTGGTCAAAATCTTTTACCAGCCTGACGTTTTTGTTGCAAATGCTGCTTTGGTCACACGCGGCGGCAAGCGTAACGCCAAGCTTCCGCAGCGGCAATCTGCCGCTGCGGACAGACCCGCGCATGAAGATGGTTGTCCGCTACTCGCCCGGATGCTTTGCCGGCTCGGAATGCATCTTCCGCACCCGGCGCACGCCCCACCAGACGAGCAGGATGGCGACCGGCACGGAGGCCGCGGTGACCACTTCGGGCGCGAAAGCGTGACCGAAGACCGAGGCGCCCTTGGCGACATAGCCGATGAGGCCGACGACATAATAGGACACGGCGGCGACCGACAGGCCTTCGACGGTCTGCTGCAGGCGTAGTTGCAGCCGGGCGCGGTTGTTCATCGAGGCCAGCAGGTCACGGTTCTGCTTCTCCACATCGACATCGACCCAGGTGCGCAGCAGCGTCGTGGCGCGGGTGAGTTTTCGCGACAGGTTGGCCTGGCGCTCCTCGACCGAGCGGCAGGTGCGCATGGCAGGCGCCATGCGCCGCAGCAGGAAGCCCGCCCAGGTGTCATAGCCTTGCACCGGCTCCTCATCCAGCGCTTCCAGCCTCGCGGTGACGATGCCGTCATAGGCGCGGCTGGCGCCGAAGCGATAGAGGCTGGACGCGGCGTCGGCCTCGAGCTCGGCGGCGAGTTCGGTGAGGTCGGCGAGCAAGGTCTGGCTGTCGCGGGTCTCGACCGCCTTCATTTCCAGCGTGGTCTGCGCCAGGCGGTCCTCGATGCGACGGGCGCGGCCTGACAGCGTCAATGCCATCGGCAGGCCAAGCATGGCCAACGTCCGATAGGTCTCGATGTCGATCAGCCGCTGCGACAGGGCGCCGGTGCTGGCCGGCGTCAGGCCGCGATCGAGCACCAGCATGCGGGTCAGGCCGTCGCCATCCTGGCGGAAATCGGTGATGATGGCGGCAGCGCCCCGCTCGACCAGCGAATAGCACAGGCTGGTCGGGTCGAAGCCGGCGATCAGCCTTTCGCTCGCCTGCGTCCATTTGCGGATTTCCAGGCGGATGCCGGAAATCACGGTGCCGGGTGGCGAGAAGCCATTGCCGAAGGGCGAATCCTCCTGCCCCCGGCCGTTCTCGGCCAGCGGCCCTTCCCAGAGATAGGTCGAGAATTCCGTATGGCGCTCCCAGCGCAGCGTGCCCTTGCCCCATTTCATCGCATGGTGGCGGGCATTGCGCTCGGGCGCGGCGATGCCCAGCCGCCGCGACAGTTCCGACAGCACGGCGTGATCGACCGCGGTGCCGCCCTCGGTCATGAAGGAAAGCTGGACGAGCACGCGCGGCTTCTCGATCAGCGGATGCGGGCGGGCATGGACCTCGCCCAGCGCGCCGGGCCGTCCCTCATGCGCCGGAAAGCCCATCACGCTGCCTTGGGCGCGCGGCTGGAATTCGAGACTGGACATCTCGTCGGACACGGTTGGTCCCCCTGGTTTCGACCTTCGTGCGAACCCTGCCGTCTTGCGGCAATCGGCGGGACGCGTAAACAGCAAATATCCGCATCCAGGCCCGGCGGTACGCGGCCGGCAATGCGACGGGCTGGGCGAATTGGATAAATAATTTGACCAGTTGGCGACAGAGGCTTTAATCTGCGCCATATCCGTACCGTTTCCCAGGCACCCTTCCGTTGAGCGACATCTTCTCCAGGATCGAGCATTCGCGCACCGCCGACGAGGTGGTGCAGCAGATCGAGAGCCTGATCCTCGAAGGCGTGCTGCGCACCGGCGACCGGTTGCCCGGCGAGCGCGAGCTGGCGCGCCAGTTCGACGTGTCGCGGCCGATCCTGCGCGACGCGCTGAAGGCGCTGGAAAGCCGCGGGCTGCTGACGACCAAGGCCGGCGGCGGCACGCATGTCGCCGACGTCATCGGCCAGCTTTTCACCAAGCCGGTGACCGATCTCATCTCCACGCACCGCAAGGCGGTGACCGATTATCTGGAATACCGGCGCGAGATCGAGGCTGTCGCGGCCGAATACGCGGCGCGGCGCGCCACGCCGGAGGATCTCGCCCTGCTCGACCGCATCATGGCGCGCATGGACGAAGCGCACCGGACCGGCGATTTCGACGACGAGGCGGAAATCGACGTCGAGTTCCATCATGCAGTGTGCGAATGCGCGCACAACATCATCCTTTTGCACACGCTGCGTTCCTGCTACCGGCTGCTGTCGGAGGGCGTCTTCCAGAACAGGCTCCTGGTGTTCGGCGTGCCCGGCGCGCGCGAGGCGCTGCTCGAGCAGCACAGGGCGATCCACGCGGCGATCAAGGCGGCAGACCCAATCGCGGCGCGCAAGGCGGCGATGGACCACATCACCTATGTCGAGCGCTCGATGGCTGAAGCCGAACGCAGCGGCGACTGGCAGCGCGTGTCCAGGCTGCGCCTCAGACAGCGCTCGGATACCGGCGATATCGAACCCACACGAAGACGCTCCTAAGCAGCGGGGACAACCATGAGCGAAATCCTCACCATCGCCGATCTCAAGGACCTGGCACGCCGCAAGGTGCCGAAGATGTTCTTCGACTATGCCGATTCCGGCGCCTGGACGGAGAGCACCTACCGGGCCAACGAAGAGGATTTCGGCAAGATAAAGTTCCGCCAGCGCGTGCTGGTCGACATGAGCAATCGCTCGCTGGAATCGACCATGGTCGGCGAAAAGGTGGCGATGCCGGTGGCGCTCGCGCCGACCGGGCTTACCGGCATGCAGCATGCCGACGGCGAGATGCTGGCGGCGCAGGCGGCGGAAGCGTTCGGCGTGCCGTTCACGCTGTCCACCATGAGCATCTGCTCGATCGAAGACGTCGCCTCGGTGACCAAAAAGCCGTTCTGGTTCCAGCTCTATGTGCTGCGCGACAAGGACTTCGTGCTCAATCTGATCGACAGGGCCAAGGCGGCGAAATGCTCGGCGCTGGTGCTGACGCTCGACCTGCAGGTCCTGGGTCAGCGCCACAAGGATGTGCGCAACGGTCTGTCGGCGCCACCCAAGATGACGCTCGCCAACATCATCGACTTGGCCCTCAAGCCGCGCTGGTGCCTTGGAATCGCCGGTACCAAGCGCCGCACCTTCCGCAACATCGTCGGCCACGCCAAGGGCGTCGGCGACGTCTCTTCGCTGTCGTCCTGGACGAACGAGCAGTTCGATCCGCATCTGTCGTGGAAGGATGTCGCCTGGATCAAGGAGCGTTGGGGCGGCAAGCTCATCCTGAAAGGCATCCTCGACAAGGAGGACGCGCTGATGGCGGCTGAGACCGGCGCCGATGCGATCGTCGTCTCCAATCACGGCGGGCGGCAGCTCGACGGCGCGCCGTCCTCGATCTCGGTGCTGGAAGAAATCGCCGATGCGGTCGGCGACAGGATCGAAGTCCATATGGATGGCGGCATCCGCTCCGGCCAGGACGTGCTCAAGGCGCTCTGCCTCGGCGCCAAGGGCACCTATATCGGCCGACCCTTCCTTTACGGCCTCGGTGCGATGGGCAAGGACGGCGTCACCAAGGCGCTCGAAATCATCCGCAAGGAAATGGACATCACGCTGGCGCTGTGCGGTAAGCGTTTGGTAACCGACATGGGCAAGGAGCAGTTGCGGCGCTAAGCCTTATTCACCGATCCGCCCTAGTTTCCCGTGGTGAACCACACGGGAAAGACGTACGCCTTGACTGAGACCGGCATCCATTATCTCGACGCGCGCGGTCCGGACGGCATGCGTCTCTATGCGATCGGCGACGTGCACGGACGCCACGACCTGCTCGCCGCCATGCATCGCCACATCGAGAGCGAACTGGAATATGCGCCCGGGTCGGACTGGCGCATCATCCATCTCGGCGACTATGTCGACCGCGGACCGGATTCCAGAAGCGTCATCGATTTTCTGATCGAGACGCGCAAGCGCGATCCGCGCAACATCATGCTCGCCGGCAACCACGACATCGGCATGCTCGAATTCCTAGCCGAGGCAGAGCCGGACGGCTTGTTCATGAATTACGGCGGCGTGCAGACGGCGCAGTCCTATGGCGTCGATCTTCTTCGCGACGGCCACTGGTACGGCACGGCGCAAGCGATCGCCCGGGGACATACGGCCCTGGTGAAAGCGGTGCCGCGCAGCCATGTCGATTTCCTGCGATCGCTGACGTTTTCGGCGACCTTCGGCGACTTCTTCTTCTGCCATGCCGGGATAAGACCGGGTGTGCCGCTCGACCGTCAGAACCAGCAGGACCTGATCTGGATCCGCGACGCCTTCCATGATCATCCAGGGCTTTTTTCCAAGGTGATCGTGCACGGGCACACGCCCGTGCCGGAAGCCGAGGTGAAGGCCAACCGCGTCAATGTCGACACGCTCGCCTGGAAATCCGGAACGCTAAGCGCGCTGGCCGTCAATGGCGGCGACAAACGCATTCTCGCCATGCAGGGGAAAGCGTTTTAGGCGCGATCCCGGCGCAGGCCTGCTTGCGATTTTGATTGGGCCTAGTTCAGCGAGGCGGTGACGCCATAGCCATCGACGGCGCGGTGGTTGGTCGCTGCGTCGGCGGCATAAATGCCCAGGCCGCAGAGCACGATGGCAGACAGCATGACAAAAGACAGGAGAGCTGCTTTCACGGACGTCATCTCTGGTTAAGCTTTCTGCATCTGGGCACGAGGCGGTTACCAATGCGTTGAAACGATAAAATGCGTCTCAATGTTTCGACGATTTCGCGCTTCTAAGCAGATTCTGTTTCGCCGGTGTGTCGGCTGGATCACACAAAAGGTTCATGGCGGTTGCATCGACGATACAAAGCGCGCCCTCTTAGAAGAGCGGCCGGACACAAACCAAGGAAGAAGAATGTTGTCCCCAGGCGGAAGCCCGCACGCGTGCCAATTATGCCACGCTTCGCCCGATCAGGGTTGGATGTTCAGATCGTCGCCACCCAGGCGCGGGCTATCGCCAGCCCGGCCGTATCGGCATCGGCGCCATTGCGGGCCAGTTCGTCGTCGAGACGATCGTTCCAGTCGGGATGGCGCTCGGCGATCATAGCGGCGAAAGAGGTGCTCCAGTCGCGCACCATCGGCGTATCCGCCTCGAAGTGGAACTGGAAGCCATAGACGGCGCGGCCGAGGCGGAAGGCCTGGTTTTCGGCGACCGCGCTGCCGGCCAGCCGCACGGCGTTTTCCGGCAGGCCGAACGTATCGTCATGCCATTCGAAGATCGGGAATTTCTCGGGCAGCGCCGCCAGGACCGGATCCGATTTGGCGGCCGGCGTCAGCGACATCTTATGCCAGCCGAACTCGGTGGCGCCGCCGATCTGGTTGGTGCCGCCGAAAGCCCGCGCCAGAAGCTGACTGCCTAGACAGATGCCGAGAACCGAACGGTCCTTGTCGGCGAAATCGCGGGTCAGGTCGAGCAATGCGGGGAAGTAGGGGCAGATCTCATCGTCGAGCGCGTTCTGGGCGCCCCCAAGCACCACGATGGCATCGTGCTCGGTGCTGTCCCGGGGCAAGGTTTCGCCGTGATAAGGCTTGCGCAGGTCGATATCGGCGCCGGCTTCCACAAGGGCAGCGCCGATCTGGCCAAGGCCCTCATTGTCGAAATTCTGGACGACCAAAACCCGCATCGAAAACCTGCTGACATGAAAACGCTGGGGCGAGCGATATCATGCGGCCCGTGTTTCAGCCAAGATGCGTGCCGGAGAGAAAGCTATGCCACTGCAGAACCGGGTCGACCCTTTCGGCGCCATCCATGCCGTGCCGGAACGCGGCCTGTTCACCGGCAATCGCGGCATCATCCATGACCCCGAGACGAAAACGCTGCTGAGGAGGCGCTGGGCCTTGCCGGCCTGGATCATCTGCGTCTGCGAATTCGGCAATGTGCGGCGCGAGCCGATGGGCCGCAACAGGCCAGGAGGAAGGGCAGGTTGGACCGAATTGTTCTTCCTAGATGAGGTGACGGCGCTGGCCGCCGGCCATCGGCCCTGTTTCTTCTGCCGGCGTGAACGGGCGACCGACTTCGTCAGCCGTTTCGGCAAGGCGTTCGGGATTGAAGAACCGCGCGCGCCGATGGTCGACAAACGGCTGCACAAGGAGCGGCTGGCTTCCGGCGGACGGCCGCCTCTCGTGACCGTGCCGGAGCTCGGAGGCTTGCCGGATGGAACGGTGGTAGCGCAGGGCGACGCTGCCTATGCGCTGCGCGGCGGCAAGGCGCGCAAATGGTCGTTCGCGGGCTATTCGGGTCCCATCGCCTTCGATCGCCTCACCGGCGAGTCGCTGCGCCTGCTGACGCCGGCGACCACCATTGCGGTATTGCGACAAGGCTTTGCGCCTGTCTGGCATCCGACCGCCGACATTTGATGCCGCAGCCGGCCTCGCTCGTTCCTAAGCAGATATTCGTGGGATGTCCCACGAATATCTGCTTAGATTCCCTTGTTTTTCGCAGGTTCTGATCGCAAAACCGCGAGATACTTTTGCGGAACCTGCTTGGGCCATGCGCGCCAACTACAAAATGCAGCGGCTGTTCGTGCCGGACGATCTCGGACCCGGCCTCGAATTCGACGCCGGACAGCAGCAGAGCCATTATCTCGCCCATGTGCTGCGGCTCGGCGAAGGCGCCGAGGTGCTGCTTTTCAACGGCCGCGACGGCGAATGGTCGGCGTCGGTCGCCGCGAAGTCCAAGAAGGCGGTCCGGCTGAAGGTGCTGGACCTGCAGCGGCCGCAGCCGCCGCTGCCGGACCTCGTCTATTGCTTCGCGCCGCTGAAGCAGGGCCGGCTCGATTACCTTGTGCAGAAAGCGGTCGAGATGGGTGCCGGCATACTGCAGCCTGTCATCACCCAGCACACGCAAGTGGCGAAGCCCGGCATCGAACGGCTGCGCGCCAATGTCGTCGAGGCGGCCGAGCAATGCGGCATCCTGGCAGTGCCTGAGTTGCGCGAGGCGGAGAAGCTGGAACGGCTGCTCGCCAACTGGGACAAGGAGCGGCGGCTGATCTTCTGCGACGAGGATGCCTCGACCAACAATCCGCTGCCGGCCTTGCAAGCGGTAAACGAGAAGAAACTTGCGCTTCTGGTCGGCCCGGAAGGCGGATTTTCCGAGGACGAGCGCAAGATGCTGAGGGCCTTGTCATTCGTCACCGCCATCCCGCTCGGGCCGCGCATCCTGCGCGCCGACACCGCGGCGGTGGCGGCATTGGCGGTGATCCAGGCGACGATCGGCGATTGGTAGGACCTTGCCTTCTCCCTTTGTTTGGAACAGGGATATCGCGAACAGGTGTGCGAGGACATCGCGAACAGTTTTGCGCGTTTTGCGCGAGGGGGTTCGGAATGTCCCCGAGGGGAAAGGAAAGGCGAGCCATGCAGATCAAATCCAGTTGAGCCGTGGCTCAGGATTTTTCGCTTGATCGGCTACTGACATTTCGTCCATCTAGCGCCCGGCGGCCAGCTGATGGCTGCGGAGGGCTTTCTAATGGCGCGCGACACGACCGATACCCAGCTCATCGAAGGCGTCGACGAACTTGTCGGCTATCTGGCCGACGGCAACAAGCCGCGCGACAAATGGCGCATCGGCACCGAGCATGAGAAATTCCCCTTCTATGTCGACGGCAACGCGCCGGTGCCCTATGGCGGCGAGCGCGGCATCCGCGCCATCCTCGAGGGAATGCGGGAAAAACTCGGCTGGGATCCGATCATGGATGCCGGCCGTATCATCGGCCTGGTCGAGCCGACCGGCCAGGGCGCGATCTCGCTGGAGCCCGGCGGTCAGTTCGAGCTTTCCGGCGCGCCGCTGGAATCGATCCACCAGACCTGTCGCGAGGGCAACGCGCATCTGGCGCAGGTGCGCGAGATCGCCGAGCCGCTCGGCATCCGCTTCCTCGGCCTCGGCGGCAGCCCGAAATGGTCGCTGGCCGACACGCCGAAAATGCCGAAGTCGCGCTACGAGATCATGACGCGCTACATGCCGAAGGTCGGCACCAAGGGCCTCGACATGATGTACCGCACCTGCACGATCCAGGTGAATCTCGACTTCGAGAGCGAAGCCGACATGCGCCGCAAGATGCAGGTGTCGCTGAAGCTGCAGCCGCTGTCGACGGCGCTGTTCGCCAACTCGCCCTTCACCGAGAGCCGGCCGAACGGGCTGCAGAGCTGGCGCGGCGACATCTGGCGCGACACCGACAACCAGCGCTCCGGCATGCTCGAATTTTGCTTCTCGCCCGATTTCGGCTTTGCCGACTATGTCGAATGGGCGCTCGACGTGCCGATGTATTTCGTCATCCGCGACGGCCACTATCACGACATGACGCGCTATACGTTCCGACAGTTCATGGCGGGCGCCGCCCGCAATGAACTCCCTGACGGCCTGCCGACGATGGGCGACTGGGCAAATCATCTCTCGACCCTGTTCCCGGACGTGCGCCTGAAGCGTTTCCTCGAAATGCGCGGCGCCGACGGCGGGCCGTGGCGGCGCATCTGCGCCCTGCCCGCCTTCTGGGTCGGGCTGCTTTACGACGAGCAGGCGCTCGACGCCGCCGAAGCGCTGACTTCGAGCTGGACCTACGAGGAAGCGCTGGCGATGCGCAACGCCGTGCCGGAGCTTGGCATCGCGGCGCCGTTCCGCAACGCTACCTTGCGCGATGTCGCCCGCGACGTGCTCGCCATTTCGCGCACGGGCCTGAAGAACCGGGCCAAGAAGAACCGCGACGGCTATGACGAGACGTCGTTCCTCAACACGCTCGACGAAGTGGTCGCGCGCGGCACCACCAGCGCCGAGGAAATGCTGTCGGCCTACCACACGCGTTGGGGCGGCTCGATCGAGCCGGTGTTCATGGAATATGCGTATTAACCGTCCGGCATGCGCCGAGCGGTTGGGCAGCAAAAGCCGCTTCAATCGGTGATGGAAACGAACTAGGCTCTCCGATGAGGATATTCTCGGAGGAGAACCCAAATGCCTTCCCTGTTCGACATTTTCGCCCAGGCCCAGAACGGCGCCGGCATGCAGGCGCTGGCACAGCAATATGGGCTTTCGATGCAGCAGACGCAGGCCGCGGTGCAGGCGCTGCTGCCGGCATTCTCGCAAGGGCTGCAGCGCAACACCGCCGATCCTTACGGGATGGGCGCGTTCATGACGGCGATGGCGAGTGGCCAGCACGCCAAGTATTTCGAGGACGCCACGAGGGCCTTTTCGCCGCAAGGCATCGATGAGGGCAATGGCATTCTCGGCCATCTGTTCGGCTCGAAGGATTTGTCGCGCGCCGTGGCAGCCCAAGCCGCGCAGGCGACGGGATTGAGCCAGCAGGTGCTGCAACAGATGCTGCCGGCCATGGCCTCGATGATGATGGGCGGGCTGTTCAAGCAGACCAACAATCAATTGAGTGGGGGGCAGATGCAGGCCGCCGGCTTCGGCGGCAGCGGCAATCCGCTCGGCGAGATCATCGAGCAGATGATGCGCCAGGGCGGCCTCGCGCCGGCGCCGCAGACACGCCAGGCGCCGCAGCCGGCGCCCTATGGCGAGAACCCGCTCGGCAAGGTGCTGCAGGACATGTTCGGCGGCGGCGCGCAGCAGCCGCAAAACCAGCCCCAGCAGGCGCCCAGTCCGTACGGCGAAAACCCGCTCGGCAAGGTGCTGCAGGATATGTTCGGCGGCGGCACGACGCAGCAGCCGCAGCCGCAGCAGACGCAAAGTCCCTATGGCGATAACCCGCTCGGCAAGATCTTCGAGGAGATGCTGCGCCAGGGCGGCGGCAGTTTCGGCATGCCCGGGGAACAACCGGCGCCGCAGCCGCAGCAGCGCCAACCGCAGCCAAGCGCGCCGCAACAGCCGCAAAACAATCCGAGCGGCCGGCCGCGAAACCCGTTCGACGATATCTTCGGCAAGATGTTCGAGACCGGTGCCCAGCAGCGCGACGAATATGAGAAGAACGTCGGGACGATCTTCGACCAGTTCAAGCGCGACATGGACCGGCGGTAGGTAGCAAACGCCCGAAGGTGTGCCGAGATTCAGGTCAGGCCGAGCCGAAAACGGTGGTTTCCGAGAACCGGAGCGGAGCGTACTTAAGTACGTGAGCACCGGAAGCGCAGGAAGCCGCCGTTTGCAGGCCGGCCTCACCTGAAGGTCGGTACACCTTAAAAAAATGCCCGGTCCTGGAGGAGGAACCGGGCAATGTGCAGGCTGGCCGGCGGGGAACCGGCAGGGAGTGTGGGAGCCTGCATGAAACTTGGTCGCGCTTGGCCGTGAAAAGGTTCAACGCGACCGGAAATCCAGGCAATGCGGCCGTTCAGGCCACCTGACGAGCGAAATCCTCGATCGTGTCGGCGCGCTCGCTGGCGATGGCGCGCAGCTTCACCGTCGGATCGCGGCCGAAGGGCACGGCGACGGCGACATGGAGGTCGGCGCGGGTCAGGCCGATATCGGCAAGCTCGTTGTCCGACATGTCGCCCAGGCGATAGAAGGCGCGGCGGTTTTTCCAGGCGACATAGGCGTTGGCGAGAGCATTGAGCACGCGCGTCGCAACGGCCGGACGCGTGGTGATGCGCGGGGTCTCGGAAGCGAGTTCAATCGTGGTCATGTCAGTCTCTCCTTCAGGAGTCGAGCGGACGAAACCAGGCAAGCGGCGCCTTGGGAGAAGCGCCGCTCCAGTTTCCATTCATTGACGTGATGCATATCGTCGTCCCAGAACCGGGAACCACTTCTGGGCGACTTGCACTGCTTTCATGTGAACGATGCCAATTTGCCATCGCGAGATTGATTAATCCAACGAATGTTTTTAATCTGTAGCATCAACATCAATGATGGGTTTGACCGATGAAAGCGCCGCTCGACCTCGATCAGTTGCAAACCTTCATCTCGATCGCCGACACTGGCAGCTTCACCCGCGCGGCCGAGGAGGTGCACCGGACACAGTCGGCAGTGTCGATGCAGATGCGGCGGCTGGAGGAGCGGATCGGCAAGCCGCTGTTCGAAAAGGACGGCCGCACCAACAAGCTGACCGAGGAGGGCGAAAGGCTGCTTGCCTACGCGAGGCGGCTGATCCATCTCAACCGCGAGACTTTGGCCGCCTTCGACGACCAGCGGCTCGAAGGCACGATCCGTATCGGCACGCCGGACGACTATGCCGATCGCTTCCTGCCCGAGATTATGGCGCGTTTCTCGCGCTCCAATCCGCGCGTCGAGCTGACGGTCGTATGCGAGCCGACGCCGGGGCTGGTCGAGCACATCAAGCGCGGCAATCTCGACCTTGCGCTGGTGACGCATAACGACACGCGCGGCCAGTCGGAAGTGGTGCGGCGCGAGCCGCTGCTATGGGTGACGTCCGCCAACCATGCCACGCATGAACAGGAAACCCTGCCGATGGCGTTCGGCCGGCCGAACTGCATCTGGCGGCGCGCGGCGGTCGACGTGCTCGACCGGCAGAACCGCGAGTACCGCGTGCTGTTCTCAAGCTTCTCGGCCACCGTGATCACCGCTGCCGTGCTTTCCGGCCTGGCGGTCTCGGTGCTGCCGGAATGCGCGCTGCGGCCAGGCATGCGCGTGCTCGGCGAGGCCGACGGCTTCGGCCCGTTGCCGGACTGCCGCATCGGCATCATGCGCGGCCAGACCTCGCAGCCGGAGATCGTCGACGCTTTGGCCCGTCACATTGCCGAAAGCCTCGACAACATTTCCGTGCCGCTCAGCGAGGAGGCGGGAAGCTTCGACTTCGCCGCGCTTGCCTTCGCCAAGATGAAGCGGGTCAAGGCGAACCAGATCATGCCTGGCTGGTAGAGTCAGGCGCGAGCGGCGGAACGTTCCCGGTTGGCAGGTGAAACACCCGGCAGCGCAAGCAATTGGCCGGGCTCCAGCGGCGGCGACAGCAGATAGCCCTGCAACTGGCGGCAGCCCATGCCGACCAGCAAGGCCTTTTGTGCATCGGTCTCGACGCCTTCCGCGGTCACCTCGACCTTGAGCGCCTGCGCCAGTTCGATCAGCGTCTTGACGATGGCGCGCGCGCTTTCGTCCTCGTCGAGCAGATGCACGAAAGAGCGGTCGATCTTCAACTTGTCGATCGCCTGGCGGCGCAGATAGCTCAGCGAGGAATAGCCGGTGCCGAAATCGTCGAGCACGATGCAGATGCCGGATTGGCGCAGCGCGGCAATCACCGTGCCGATCGTATCATTGTGCTCGAGCAGCACGCTTTCGGTGGTCTCAAGCTGCAGGCGACAGGGATCGAGCCCGGTTTCGCTCAGGATGTCGGCGACCTGTCCGGCAAAGCCGACGTCACGCAGCTGCATCGGGGAGATGTTGACCGCGATCCAGGGCAATTCGGTCCCGGCGGCAAAGCGGCAGGCTTCGCCCAGCGCCCATTTGCCCAGATCGCCGATGAGGCCGCGCTCTTCGGCGATGGCGATGAATTGCGCTGCCGGCAAAGCGCCATGCACTTCATGACCCCAGCGGATCAGCGCTTCGGCACCCAGTATTCCGCGGCCGTCGGCCGCGAAAACCGGCTGATAGGCGAGCTTGATGCCACCTTCGCCTTCCAGCGCCTTGCGGAGTTCGGACTCGACCTTGCGCTTGCGCAACAAGAGATCGTCCATGTCGCCGGCAAACAACTCGTAGCGGTCACGACCGTTCTTCTTGGCCTCGTAAAGCGCGATGTCGGCCTTGCGCAACAGATCGTCCGCGTCGATATCCGATCCAGACGACAGCGCGATGCCGACGCTCGCGCTGACGAAGACCTGGTCGTCGATCAGCCGGAACGGCTCACGCAGCCTCAAGAGCAGCCTTTCGGCGATGTCCTCGGCACTTCCGACGTCGGGAACGTCAAGCAGGATGACGGCGAATTCGTCACCGCCGAGCCGCGCGACGGTATCGACTTCGCGGATCGTATGCTTGAGCCGCGCCGCGGTCTGGCGCACGAGCTCGTCACCAGCCGGATGGCCGAGCGTGTCGTTGATATGCTTGAAGCGGTCGAGGTCGAGGTAAAGCAGCGCGATGCGCGTCTTGTCCCTGCTGGCGAACAGCAGCATGCGCCGCAAGCGGTCCTCGAACAGCGCCCGATTGGGGAGGCCGGTGAGCGTGTCGTGGAAGGCGAGATACTGCGCCTGGTCCTGGCTGGTCTGCAGCGCGGCCGAGGCCCGACGCAACCTGCGCAACAGGAATAGCAGCACGCCGCCCGCCAACAGCAGCGCGATCGCCAAGGCAGGAGCGATCTCGCGCACCAAGGCAAGGCCGGGCCGCAGCTGGTCCCAGCCGATATAGCCGAGAATGACGCCGCGCGAATCGACCAGCGGCATGGCGGCTGGGCCAGCCGGCTGTGACAAAGGCACCAGCCGCGCGCCATCGAGCAGGTACTTTCCGGCGATCTTGCCGATCACCGCGTCATTGATGAATTCGACCGATATATGCAGGCACTCGGTGCCGCGCGCCTGAGTGATCCTGTCCGAGCTCGGCACCAGCGGCGCGACGCTGACGATCGCCGGCGTGCCATCGAGCGACACCAGATCCTCGGCCACCATCTTCGCAGGCTGGCCGTACGCATCGGTCTGCGGCGGCTCGGCCAGCATGCGACGCAGTTTTTCGATGATCGGAAGAAGCGCGGGCTGGTCCTCGCCATAGGCGGAAGCGTCGACCACCTTGCCCTCGCGCATGGCGTGGATCGCATGATTGGCGGCGTCGAGAATATAGACCCGGTTGTGACCGTAGTAGGTGAACATCCAGACACTGAGATTCTCTTCGATCCAGGTCTGGTTGCCTGCCCTCACATTGATGATCGCGTCATCCCAGACCGAAACGCTTTCCTGCTCCCGCTGAACAGACGCAATCTGGTCCTTCAAACCATCGGCGATGAACATCTTTTGTCGTACGAGCGAGGCATCATCGGCCTGGCTGGCTGCGTAGAAGCCGAAGCCCACGACGATGGCTAAAGCGAAAGTGGCGAGCGTCAGCACGGTCAGCGTGACCTGACGGGTCAACGGGCTGCTGTTTTGGCGTACGCTCATCAGGTCCCCGGCCAGCTCTTCGGGCCTGTCAAAGCAAATCGGGCTTAAGATCGCGTTATAATATTAGCGCGGTTTCTCCGCGCTTGACGCGGGCCGATAAGCGTTCCCCAATCGCGCAATGAGTGAAACAGCAACCGAATCACGCAGCAACGCCACCGAATATACGGTGAGCGAGATTTCCGGCGCGCTGAAGCGCACTGTCGAGGACGCCTTCGGCAATGTGCGGGTGCGTGGCGAGATTTCCGGCTATCGCGGCCCGCATTCGTCCGGCCACGCGTACTTCGCGTTGAAGGACGACCGCGCGCGGATTGATGCGGTGGTCTGGAAAACCACCATGGCGCGGCTGAAGTTCCGCCCCGAGGAAGGCATGGAGGTGATCGCCAGTGGCAAGCTGACCACCTACCCCGGCAAATCCAACTACCAGATCGTCATCGACAATCTGGAGCCGGCGGGCGCCGGCGCGCTGATGGCGCTGCTCGAAGAGCGTAAGCGCCGGCTGCAGGCCGAAGGCCTCTTCGATGCCGGCCGCAAGCGGCGGCTGCCTTTCATGCCCAAAGTCATCGGCGTCGTCACCTCGCCGACCGGCTCGGTGATCCGCGACATCATCCACCGCATCAAGGACCGGTTTCCGCTCCATGTGCTGGTGTGGCCGGTGAGGGTCCAGGGCGACACGACGGCCAGGGAGGTGACCGCGGCCGTGAACGGCTTCAATGCGCTGACGTGGGACGGACCCATCCGCCGGCCCGACGTTCTGATCGTGGCACGCGGCGGCGGCAGCCTCGAGGACCTCTGGGGTTTCAACGACGAAGGGCTGGCGCGGGCCGTTGCGGCGTCCGCCATCCCGGTGATCTCGGCCGTCGGGCACGAGACCGATACGACTCTGATCGACTTTGTTGCCGACATGCGCGCGCCGACACCGACGGGCGCGGCCGAGATCGCCGTGCCGGTCAGGGCGGACCTGGAGGCAACCTTGGCCAGCCTTGGCGCGCGCCTCAACGCCTGCGCCTCGCGGCATCTGGAACGCAAGCGCCAGGCGGTGCGCGCCGCGGCGCGCGCGCTCCCCTCGCCCGACCAGCTGCTGGCGCTGCCGCGCCGCCGTTTCGACGATGCGACCAGCCGCCTCGGCCGCGGGCTGACGGTGAATATCGAGCGCAAGCGGGCGACGCTAGAGCGGCAAAGGCTGACGCCGGCAACCCTGTCGCGGCGCCTCAATGAAGCGCGCACGCTGACCGGTCGCGATATTGCCCGGGCGCGAGCCGCGTTCTTCGCCATCGTGCGCGAAAGGCGCGCGCGCTTCAAACGCACGGCGGCAAGGCTGTCGCCGGCGCCGATCGTGCGGCGCCAGAAGCAACAGGCCGACACGCTGGCCGCGCTGTCGCGCAGGCAGGATCAGGCGACGGCGCGGCGCCTCGACCGGCTGCGCGCGGCTCTTACCCAGGCGGACCGGCTGCTTTCGACATTGTCGCACAAAGCCGTGCTGGCGCGTGGCTTCGCGCTGGTCAAGGACGCCGAAGGCGCCGTCATCAAGCGGGTCGCGGAGCTGGCGCCGGGCGCGGCGCTGCAGCTCGAATTCGCCGACGGCAATGCCGACGCCATCGCAACCTCCGGCGGCGCGCGGCCGAAGCTGGCCGCGAAGTCGCCCGCCAAGGCCAAGGAGCCGGGCAGTCAGGGTTCGTTGTTCTGAGGTTTCCATGGGCGACCACGACCCGCATCTTCGCACGCCATCGGGCAAGCCGCGCCTGCGCGCCTTCGGAATCGCGCTCGACGGCATGCCCGGCCGTTTCAACGCCATCACCGACGTGCCGGGCGTGTCGGTGGGCTACACGACGCTGATTTCAGGCGACGGCCCGCTGCAGGTCGGCAACGGTCCGGTGCGCACCGGCGTGACCGCGATCCTGCCCAGGCCGGCTCAGGAACTCGCGACGCCGGTATTCGCCGGCGTGTTCAGCCAGAACGGTAATGGCGAGCTGACTGGAACGCATATCATCGAGGAAACCGGCGCCTTCAATTTCCCGGTCACCATCACCAACACGCATTCCTGCGGCGTGACCCGCGATGCCACCTTGCGCTGGATGCATCGCGTCTTGCCGGCCGCGCTCGACAGCGGCTGGGGCCTGCCGGTGGCGGCCGAGACCTATGACGGCTTCCTCAACGATATCAACGGCCATCATGTGAGCGTCGACCATGTGGTCGCGGCACTCGACAGCGCCAGCAATGGGGCCATCGAGGAAGGCAGCGTCGGCGGCGGAACCGGCATGATCACCTTCGGCTTCAAGGCCGGATCCGGCACCGCCTCGCGCGTCGTCGCATGGCAGGACAGGCGCTACATTCTCGGCGTGTTCGTGCAGGCGAATTTCGGCAAGAGGCACAATTTCACCATTCGCGGCCGGCGTGTCGGCCCAGAATTGGCCCAGCCGGCCATCCGCGAGGGCGCGCCCCGCGCCGAAAAGGGCTCGATCATCGCCGTCGTCGCCACCGATGCGCCGTTCCTGCCGCATCAGATGAAGCGGCTCGCCCGGCGCGTGCCGCTCGGCATCGCCATGACCGGCGGATATGGCTATCACAGTTCTGGCGACATTTTTCTCGCCTTCTCTACCGCCAATGCCGAGGCCGCGCTGGCGCTTTCAGGCCGCATCGCCCGCGCGGAATTCATTCCGGACGTCGACGTCGACCCGTTCTTCGACGCGGTCGTGCAAGGCGTGGAGGAAGCGATCCTCAACGCATTGGTCGCCAATGCGGATATGACGGGGCGCGACGGCAATTTCGTGCCGGAGCTGCCGAAGGAATGGCTGAAAGAAAAATTCGGCTGAGAAACGGCGCTGCCGGCCTGTGGCAGGCGGGTCTTTATTCCGAGTTGTCCGGCTTGACTTCGCTGGTGCCCTCTTCGGCGGCTTCCTCGAGGCGCGAGGCGATCAGCTCCTGGATGTCGCCGACCTCTTCCTGAATGTCCTCGAGCAGAATGCCTGCCTCGGCCGCCTTGGCGCAGCACTCCCTGGCGAGGGTCTCGGCCTGCTTGTCGATCTTGATCGGCAAATCCTGGCATTGGACTTTCTCGCCAATCCATCCGCGCAAGAACTCGATCGCATGTTCACTCATACTGCTTTTTCCCTAGCGGCAAAGCCGGTTGGTAGCCATGAACGTCCGCACCCCTGCAAAGGATGCATGCCCCATTCGACCCGAGTCGGCCTCGACCGGCAAGACACCTTGTCCGTGGGATAAGACATCCCGCCCAAAGGACAAGAGATCTTGCCCATGATCCGCGGAGCCGAAGGAATGGAAGGGTTCAAGGTGCACGTTCAGATCATCGAGAGTGATGGTACCGTTGGCTGGGATCGAACCAGCGACCTCCGGATCCACAATCCGGCGCTCTAACCAGCTGAGCTACAACGGCCTGCCTGCCTGAGCTGGATCGAGGTGAAAGCTTCATTCTCCGTGATCCGCTCTGTCGTTCGGCGATGCGTCAAATACGGGCTATCGGATTCTAATTCAAGGGCCTTGATAAGGTAAACGATTGGTTTCCTCATCCGCCTGTCGTCAAGGCAAAAGAAAAGGCCGGCGGGAGGAGGTGCCGGCCTTTTCCTGTTACGAGCCAGCGGGAGGAGGTGCTGGCTGGTCACCCCGGAAACGGAGGGAGGAGGTTCCATTTCCGGGTATCTGGTTGCTCAACCTATCGCACGACTATTTGTCTGACGAAATGCGACGTTTTGATGCATCGCAGGGTTGTGCGCTGAAATCAGGCGGCCTTGACGTCCTTCATCGCCTTCTCGAAGGCGCTCTTGACCGGCTTGGAGACGTCCTCGACCGCCTTGGTGGCAACGGTCTGGAACTCCTTGGCCTGCTCGACGGCCATTTCGACACGCTTGCGCAGGAAGGAGGTCTGCAGCTCGACCACTTCCGAAAGGGTCTTGGCGCCGACCAGGGCTTCGAGGTGCGAGAAGCTGGCCTCGGCATTGGCGCGCAGCGCGGCGATGGCCTTCAGCGAAACGTCGCTGGAAACGGTCTTGGCGGTCTCGTAGGTCGACTCAAGAACCTTCTGGGTCTCCTCGGCGCCGGTCTTCAGCTTGGCATAGGCTTCCTTCGACTGCTCGACGCCCTTCTCGGCGAAGGCGCGGATCTGGTCGGTGGCCTGAGAAGCATCAAAGCTCGGGAATTCGACGTTTTCGATGGTCTCGGAGGGCTTGGCAGTGGTCTTGGACATTTTCCAACCTTTCGGGGCAGCGGCTTTGACAGAAAGCCGTCTCGTTCATGTATGATGGCAATATAAAGGATCTTTTTGTGCGTTGCAATATCTTTGCTGCACCGCACCATAAAAATCTTTCCCCTGCGTCAGCCACGAGAGCCGTTAACCAAGAGCCCAGAGATTTCGACCGATGCAAGCTTAGGCTTGTGGACCTCCGGGCCGCGGGCTTTTATTAACAAAGCGTTAACTGAAAAATGCCCGCTTCGGAGGGTTGGCCAGCGCATGCCGCCTGAAAACTACTCCTTCCTCGACGTTGCCGTGCTCGACGCGGTGCGCCAGCGCTTTGCCGCGGGCGATGCTTTGGCCATTCTGTCGGTCGACCTCGAACAGGTGATCTGGGCGAACGGTCCGGGGGCGTCGGCCTTCGGCTATCCGGATATCGAGGCGATCATCGGCGCCTCGGCGCGGCTGCCGCTGATCGCCCGCCGGCAGATCATGGCGACCAGCGGTTTTCCCGACATCGGCAGCGACCGCGCCGTCACGGTGAGGCTGGCCACCGGCATGGTGAGCCGCGCCGTCGGCTTTCTGGCCAGCGCAGTGACGATGCCGGACGGCGAGGCGGCAATCATGCTGGCTGTGCCGGCGGCGCAGACCACTTCGCGCAGCGCCGGCGAGATCGCTAGCCGCGCCATCGGCGGCTTTACCGAGGCCGGACATTTCATTGCCTTTGTCGACGCGCAAGGCGAGGTCGAGGCAGCCTCGGACGGCTTTGCGGCGCTCGGCATCGAGCCGCGGACGTTGGCTGCCCTGGTTGCGGATGTGGCAAGCAGCGGCGACCGCATCGTCAAACGCCTCGTGCCGGGCACCGATACCGCCTACCCGGCCGGTTTTGCGCGGCTCACCGATACGCGCCATCTGCTGGTGGTGATCGACGAGGCGCAGCTCGACGACTCCGATAGCGGCCAGGACGATCGGCCGGCCGCCGACCAAGGCGATCGGACCGGCGATCAGGGAATTGCGGCGCCAGAGGCGGTTAGCGTTCCGCCCCAAGGTGAAAGTGCTGCAATCGAGCCCGGGTCTCAGCCTGTCCAGGACAATCCAGTGCCTACCGTGGCGGCTGGCAAAGAGGACGAGCCGGCGCCAGAGGCCCCCGACGGCGACGCACGGCCCGACGCGGAGAGCCGGACCTTGGCCGGCCAGCGGTCTACCCGGACCGACCATCAGGCCCACACCGCCGGCGCCGGCCAGCACGACCATTGGTATTTCAATGCCGGCGACGATAGCGCCGGGCATGCTCAACCGGCAGCGCCGGCGAAGGACGAGCCGGAAGGTGCCGCCGCAGCCGAAGGCCAAGATGCTGGCGAAGCCGCTGCACGCGAAAAATCAGCCCAGCCGGGCCCGCCGCGCGACATCGACCGGTCGGCGCCCCCATTGCGCTTCGTCTGGCGCACCGACGCCGAAGGTCGGTTCAGCGCGCTGTCGCCCGAATTCGCCGACATCGTCGGCCAGCCTGCCGCCGATGTGATCGGCCGCCGCTTCAAGGATGTCGCCGCCACTTTCGGCCTCGACGCCTCGGGCGAGATCGCCGGCCTGCTCGACCGGCGCGATACCTGGTCCGGCCGCTCGGTGCTGTGGCCGGTGGCCGGAACGGGTCTGAAGATCCCCGTCGATCTGGCAGCCCTGCCCGTCTATGGCCGCAGCCGCGCCTTCGAGGGTTTTCGCGGCTTTGGCGTCGCGCGCAGCGCCGATGCCGTGGTCGATCCGGAAGCGCTTGGCATGGCTCTGGTGCCGAACGCCGCCCCCGCTGAGGCCACTTCCGGCGGAGCCGACGCGTCGGGCGAGCAGCCGGCAGAGCATGCGCCGCCGGAGAAGCCAAAGCCCGAAGACCCCTTCCGGGGCGAAGTGCCGGCATTGACCATCGTGCCGAAGCCGGAGCGGCGCTTTGCCGACAAGGTGATAAGGCTGGCCGAGCATCGCCAGCCGGCCAACGACAAGCAACCGGGAAGCGACACGCCGGCAAATCAGAAGGGGCTGTCGATCCTCGAGCGCAGCGCCTTCCGCGAGATCGGCGAGCGGCTGCGCAAGGACAGTTCCGCCCCTGCCGAGGAACGCGCCCCCGAAGCCGACAAGCAGCCCGATGCCGCTGTTGCCAGCGAGGACGCGGCAACGGTGAAGGAAGCGGCCAGCGAAACAAGGGCCGACGCAAGCCAGCCGCTTCCACCCGACGCGGCGGAGCACGACGGTTCCGCCCAGGGCACGAGCTTGTCCACGCCCTCGGAAGCCGACGACGCGAAGGCCGCGGAAGCGGAGACCGAGGCGGAAGACCAGGAAGACCTGGCGCGGCTCGACGGCATCGATGGCGCCGCCGAGGTAGACGACGCCGGCCAGGCCGAGAGCTCGGCCGTTTCCGGTTCGCTGCTCAACTTTGCCGATGGCGAGAAACCCACGGAAGACGCCGGCGTCGCGCCGGTTTCCCAGAGCGAGCAAGCGGAGAGCGCCCGGGAGGCTGCCGAACCTGCTTCCGTGGAGCCGCAGCGGTCCGTCGAACAGCCTGCCGCGCAGCCGGTCGCTACCGGCCAGCCCGCCTCCGAGGCGACGGCCGACGACGACAGCATGACCGCCGACGATTTCCGCGATGCGCAGGACAATGAGGATTGGGCAAGCTCCGACGCGGATATCGCCAAGACCAGGGAAGAACAGGCGGAAGAAGCGGCAGCGCCGTCGCGGCTGCGCCTCGACGTGCCTCCGCTCAAACCGTCGGGTTTTGTGCCGTCCGCGTTGTCGACCGGAGAGGAAGCCAAGGCCCCCGACACGTCCATCCTGGCCAGGCTGCCTGTGCCGCTGCTCATCCATTCGGGCGACATGCTGCATTATGCCAATGACGCCTTCCTCGAACTCACCGGCTATGATGCGCTGGACGACCTCGCGGATGCAGGCGGCCTGGGTGCGCTCTTCGCCGACCCTTATGCCGAGGACGCCGCTACGGACGAAAGCGACCACTCGCTGAAGCTCAAGACCCGCCAGGGCCTGGAATTCCCGATCGACGCGCTGCTGCGCTCGGTGCCGTGGCGCGGCGGCAAGGCGCTGATGCTGGTGGTGCGGCGCTCCGGCGAGGACGATGCGGCGCATTTCACCGCCGCGAATGACGAACCGGCACTGCAGCCGGACGTGCCGGAACTGAAATCGCGCATTGCGGAGATGCGCACCATCATCGATACCGCCACCGACGGCGTCGTGCTGATCGGCCGTGACGGCAACATCCGCTCGATCAGCCGGCCGGCCGAAGCGCTGTTCGGTTTCGACAGCGACGAGGTCGCGGGCAAGCCCTTTGCCTCGCTGTTTGCCATAGAAAGCCAGCGCGCGGCGCGCGACTATCTGGCCGGGCTTTCGGAGCCGGGTGTCGCGAGCGTGCTAAATGACGGCCGCGAGGTCATCGGCCGCGAGGCGCAGGGGCGTTTCATCCCGCTGTTCATGACCATCGGCAGGCTGCCCAACGACAGCGGCTTCTGCGCCGTCGTGCGCGACATCACGCAATGGAAGCGGGCCGAGGAAGACCTGACGCAGGCACGCGCAGTAGCCGAGCGCGCCTCCTCGCAGAAGACCGATTTCCTGGCCCGCATCAGCCACGAGATCCGCACGCCGCTCAATGCCATCATCGGCTTTTCCGAGCTGATGGTAGACGAGAAATTCGGTCCGATCACCAACGACCGCTATCGCGACTACCTGCGCGACATCAACCGCTCGGGCAACCATGTGCTCGACCTCGTCAACGACCTGCTCGACATCTCCAAGATCGAGGCCGGCCAGCAGGAGATGGATTACGAGGCGGTGTCGCTCAACGACACGCTGGCCGAGACGGTGGCGATGATGCAGCCGCAGGCCAATCGCGAACGGGTCATCATCCGCTCCAGCTTCGCCTCGCGGCTGCCGGAAGTTGTGGCGGATCTGAGAAGCGTGCGTCAGATCGCCCTCAACATCCTGTCCAACGCCATTCGCTACACCCAGGCCGGCGGCCAGGTGATCGTCTCGACCGCCTACGAGGCCTCGGGCGATGTCGTCATGCGCGTACGCGACACCGGCATCGGCATGACCCAGGCCGAGATCGAGCAGGCGTTGAAACCGTTCAAGCAGATCAATGCGCTGAAGCGCGGACGCGGCGACGGCACTGGCCTCGGCCTGCCCCTCACCAAGGCCATGGTGGAGGCGAACCGCGCCCGTTTCGCCATCACCTCGACGCCCGGTGAAGGAACCCTGGTCGAGGTCGGCTTCCCCTCGACGCGCGTGCTCGCCGAATAATTTTGCATGGGACTGCGACGGCAAAGAAAAAGGCGTCCAAGAGGACGCCTTGAGAAATGGGATGCTGTCACAACGGGGGCTTGAGCTGAACCTCAGGGGACGAGGAACGGGATTTCTCCCTCAAGTTACACGCGACTATCAGCGTCGTCTCTTAACAAGTCCTTACCGGGCCGCGAAAAAATTTACGAATGTGTACCACCCGTGAAATCTAGGTAAATTCGCCGGACAGATTTCGTTAACCACATCGGTCAGCTTGCCAGCTGCGGCAGGTCGCGGAACAGCTCCAGCGCCTCGGGATTGGCGAGCGCTTCCTTGTTCTTCACGGCACGGCCGTGGACCACGTCGCGCACGGCGAGCTCGGTGATCTTGCCGGACTTGGTGCGCGGGATGTCGGCGACGGCGACGATCCTGGCCGGCACGTGGCGTGGGCTGGCGCCGGTGCGGATCCTGGCGCGAATGCGCTTTTCCAGATCCTCATCCAGGGTAACGCCGGCGGCGAGCCGCACGAACAGCACGACACGGACATCATTGTCGAAATCCTGGCCGATGCAGAGCGCCTCGAGGATTTCCGGCATCTGCTCGACCTGATTGTAGATCTCGGCCGTGCCGATCCGCACGCCGCCCGGATTGAGCGTGGCATCGGAGCGGCCGTGGATGATCATGCCGCCATGTTCCGTCCATTCGGCGAAGTCGCCATGGCACCAGACATTGTCGAAGCGCTCGAAATAGGCGGCGTGATATTTCTTGCCTTCGGGGTCGTTCCAGAAGCCGATCGGCATCGACGGGAAGGCCTTGGTGCAGACAAGCTCGCCCTTCTCCTGCCTGACAGGCTTGCCGTCGTCGTCCCAGACGTCGACCGCCAGGCCAAGGCCAGGGCCCTGGATCTCGCCGGTCCAGACCGGCTCGGCCGGCACGCCGAGCACGAAGCAGGAGACGATGTCGGTGCCGCCCGAGATCGACGCCAGGTGCACGTCCTTCTTGATGCCATCATAGACGAAGCGGAAATCCTCCGGCGACAGCGGCGAGCCGGTGGAGGAGATGGTGCGCACGCTCGACAGATCGTGGCTCGCGATCGGCTTCAGGCCGGCCTTGCGAACCGAATCGATGAACTTGGCCGAGGTGCCGAAATAGGTCATCTTCTCGGCATCGGCGAAATCGAACAGCGCGTTGCCGTCGGGGTAGAAAGGCGAGCCGTCATAGAGCAGCAGCGTCGCGCCGGAGGCGAGGCCCGAGACCAGCCAGTTCCACATCATCCAGCCGCAGGTGGTGAAATAGAACAGGCGATCGCCGTCGAGCAGGCCGGCATGCAGCCGGTGTTCCTTGACGTGCTGGATCAGCGTGCCGCCGGCCGAATGCACGATGCATTTCGGAATGCCGGTCGTGCCCGAGGAAAAAAGGATGTAGAGCGGATGCGCGAAGGGCAGCCGCTCGAAGCTCACGGGCTTTGCGGCAAAGGGCGAGAGCGCGTCTTCGAGCGCGGCTGCCTTGCCGATGGTGGCGGCAACGTCGCTCGAGGTGCCGAGATAGTCGACGATCAGCACCTTGCTCAGGCTTGCCAGCTTGTCCGCGACAGCGCGGATCTTGTCGGCCACCTCGATCGCCTTGCCGTTGTACCAATAGCCGTCCGGCGCGATGAAGACGACCGGCTCGATCTGGCCGAAGCGGTCGAGCACGCCCTGCTCGCCGAAATCGGGAGAGCATGACGACCAGACCGCGCCGATCGAGCTTGCCGCCAGCATCGCGGCGACGGTTTCGGGCATATTCGGCATCATGGCGGCGATGCGGTCGCCGGCGTTGACGCCGAGCGACAGGAAGAGCTGCTGCAGGCGCGAGGTCAGCGCGTGGAGCTCGTTCCAGGAGAGCCGCCGCTCGACCTTGTCCTCGCCGCGAAAGACGATCGCCTCGCCGGCGCCGGTTTTCTGCAAAAGGTTCTCGGCGAAATTGAGCCTGGCGTCGGGAAAGAAAGCTGCGCCGGGCATCCGCTCGCCGTCGACGAGGCGCCGCTCGCCCTTGTCGCCGACAAGCGCGCAGAAATCCCAGACCAGGTCCCAGAAGGCTTCGCGGTTGTCGATCGACCAGCGATGCAGTTCGGCATAGCCGGAGAAAGAACGCGCGGCCTTTGCCTCCGCGGCCTTCATGAACGCGGTCATCGGCGCTGCGTCGATCCGCTCCTGCGTCGGGGTCCACAAAGGTGTGTCGGCGGCCATGATCGCTCCTCCCAAAGCGTCGCGTTCGAGCCAGTTAAGCCCAACGTCGCATATGCCATCGTCCCAGAAACGGCGTGCGATTGCGGATCGGGATCGTGCAGACCGCTTATGCATATTGCGGCGCAGCAGAGCAAGATTTTGTTCGGACGACCCATGGCGGCCGCTGTGCAAATGCCATCGCAAGGCCATAAAGACTTGAAAAGCGTCGGCGCTCGGTTACACCCGTCGGGCGGTTTTGTCGGCAACGAAAGCATACGGGGCGAAATGCGATCATCTCTGATCCGGCGCGGGGTGTGGGCGATCGGCGTTGCCGTGCTCGTCATCGCGCTCGCGGTCGCGGCGCTGCCGCTGATTGCCTCGACCCGCATCGTGCGCGACCGTATCGCTTGGGAATTGAGTGCCTGGAGCGGCTTCAGAGTCACGATCGACGGCTCGCCGCGCATCGAGGTGTGGCCGAAATTCCGGGCCATCCTCAGCGACGTGACGCTGTCGCAATGGACCGAGACCGAAGCGCCGCCGGTGGTCGAGGCCGATCGCGTGGAAGTCGATCTCTCCGCCATGGCGGCTTTGCAGGGCAACGTCGCTTTCTCGACCGCCAGGCTGGTGCGCCCGACGATCAGGGTGCAACGCACCGCCAGCGGTTTCTATCTGCCGCCGCTTCCGACCGGCGGGCGCATCACGCGCTCGATCGACACCGCGCGCGGCGTGGTCGCCGCCAACCCGCAGAAGCCGGATCTCGGCAAATTGCCGTCCGATCCGTTCGGCACCGTCGAATTCCGCGATGGACGCGTGGTGACTTCGGTTGACGGCAAGGACATCGAAATCCTGAGCAGCCTGAGCGGCCAGGTGAACTGGGAAGCGATGAACAGCGAGGCGTCGCTGACCGCGAGCGGAATCTGGCGCGGCGAAAGCATGCAGCTCGATTTCTCCTCGGCGAAACCGCTGGTGCTGTTTGGAGGAGGGGCGGCACCCGTCACCTTTTCCTTCAAGGCGGCTCCCGCGACATTCTCCTTCGACGGCACGGCCTCGATGTCGGACAACGCCTATCTGGACGGCCAGGCGAAGTTTGCCGCGCCGTCGCTGCGGCGCGTGCTGGAGTGGTCGCAGGCAGGGATCGCGCCGGGTGCTGCGATCGGCGCGGTCTCGATCGCCAGCAAGGTGAACGCCTCGGCAGGGCGCGCGAAATTCGAGAACACCACGGTCACGCTCAACAACAACCCGGGCATGGGCGCGCTGGATTTCTCCGTCGCCGAGGGGAACCCGGTGATTGCCGGCACGCTCGCCTTCGACACGCTGGATCTCAGATCTTTCCTGTCGGCTTTCACGCCTGTCGCGCCGACCGGCGAGGCCGGCCCCGGCGATGTCGACACCAGTTTCGCCGACCGCATCAATCTCGACCTCAGGCTGTCGGCGGCGCATGCCATGGCGGGGCCGGTCCAGCTCGCCGACGTCGCGGCGACCGCGCAGGTCAAGAACGGTCTTGCCGTCTTCGACATATCCGACGCGTCGGCCTTCAACGGCAACATCCAGAGCAGCCTGCGCTTCGACCGCAAGCCGGAAGGCACGCAGGTCGAGATGCGGCTCCTGGCATCGGACGTAGATACGGGCGCCTTTGCCACGGCGGCGGGAATGACGCGGCTGGTGCCGGCCAGCACCGGGACCGTATCGGTCATCCTCAAGGGACCGGGCAAGGCCTGGAATTCCATCTTCGAGAATGCCGACGGATCGTTCTCGGCGACGTTGGGTCCGGGCACTATCAACGGGCTCGACCTGCCGGCCTTCCTCAAGCGCAACCAGCAGGGCGGCTTCTTCGCGCTCGACGACGTCGCCAATGGATCGCTGCCGATCGATGGCGCCGAGATCAAGGCAAGCATTTCGAAGGGCGTGGCGCGCCTGGACAAGGCCGAGATCAATGGTCAGAAATACAAGATCTGGCTGTCCGGCATCGCCTCCTATGTCGGACGCGGGCTGGCGCTCTCGGGCGGCGTGGTGCCCAACGGACAGCCGGCGCAGCAGCCGCAGCAGGCCAACAGTCAGGCCGCCAGTCCGGCTCCCGCGCCGCCGAGCCAGCCGCTGTTCTTCGTCGGCGGCAACTGGAGCGCGCCGTTCATATCGCCGATCGCTCCCGGCGTTTCAGGCCAGTAAATGCGAGGGACGCAAAGCGTCCCCGCTTCTGGTCACGCTCAACCGCGCTGCGCGGCCCGTTCGTCGAGCTGGCGCTGGATCTCGCGCCGCTTGTTGGCGATCGAGGCGATGATGACGCCGACCGCCACCACCGCGATCAGGATGGTGCAGGCGGCGTTGATTTCGGGCGTCACGCCGAGGCGCACCTGGCTGTAGATCTTCATCGGCAGCGTGGTGGCGCCGGGACCCGAGGTGAAGCTCGCGATGACCAGATCGTCCAGCGAGAGCGTGAACGCCAGCATCCAGCCGGAGATGATCGCCGGCAGGATGACCGGCAAGGTGATCTGGAAGAAGGTCTTCACCGGAGGCGCGCCGAGATCCATCGCCGCCTCCTCCAGCGAACGGTCGAACGTGACCAGCCGCGACTGCACAACGACGGCGACGAAGCACATGGTGAAGGTGATGTGGGCGAGCGTCACCGTGACGAAACCGCGGTCGAGCCCGACGGCGACGAAGAGCAAGAGCAGCGAGAGGCCCGTTATGACTTCCGGCATGACCAGCGGCGCGAAGACCATGCCCGAGAAGAGCACACGTCCCTTGAAGCGCGTGTAGCGCGTCAGCGTGATGGCGGCGAGCGTGCCGAGCACGGTGGCGACGGTCGCGGAGATGACGCCGACGCGCGCCGTCACCCAGGTGGCGTCCATCAGACCCTGATTGTGGAACAGCGATACGTACCATTTGGTCGAAAAGCCGCCCCAGACGGTGACGAGCTTGGATTCGTTGAAGGAAAAGACGATCAGAAGCACGATCGGCAAATAGAGGAAGGCAAAGCCCAGCACGATCGAGGTGATGTTGAAGCGGCTCCAGGTCGAGTTCATCTGCCCTGCTCCTGTGCCTTGGCCTGAGCCTGCTGGAAGAACATGATCGGGATGGTCAGCACCAGGAGCAGGATGACGGCCACCGCCGACGAGACCGGCCAGTCGCGGTTGGAGAAGAACTCGTTCCAGAGCGTCTTGCCGATCATCAGCGTCTGCGAGCCGCCGAGAAGGTCGGGGATGACGAACTCGCCGACGGCCGGGATGAACACCAGCAGGCAGCCGGCGACAACGCCTGGCAGCGACAGCGGGTAGGTAATCTTCCAGAAGGCGCCGGTCGGCGGACAGCCGAGGTCCTGCGCGGCCTCGATCAGCGAATAGTCCATCTTCTCCAGCGAGGAATAGAGCGGCAGCACCATGAAGGGCAGGTAGGAATAGACGATGCCGATGAAGATAGCGGTGTAGGTGTTGAGGATCACCAGCCGCTGGCTGATCAGGCCGGTGGCGAGCAGAACCTGATTGAGCAGGCCCTCGGGTTTCAGGATGCCGATCCAGGCATAGACGCGGATCAGGAACGAGGTCCAGAAGGGCAGGATCACCAGCATCAGCAAGGTCGGGCGGATCGTGGCCGGCGCCCGCGCCATGCCATAGGCGATCGGATAGCCGACGATCAGGGTGAGTATCGTCGAGATTCCCGCGATGACCAGGCTCGTCACATAGGCGTTGAAATAGAGCGCGTCCTGGGTGAGCCAGGTATAGTTATCGAAGTTGAGGTCGCGGACGCCGGCGAAAAATCCCGAAACGCCGTCCTTGAAGCCGAGCACCGGCGTATAGGGAGGCATCGAGATCGCCGTTTGCGACAGCGAAATCTTGAACACGATGATGAAGGGAACAAGGAAGAAGAACAGCAGCCAGAGATAAGGGACGATGATGACGAGGCGGTTGACGAGGCCTGTTGCCAGCCTCGCCGGCAGCGTTGCGGTGTCGGTCGATTGGGCGGCGGTCGCTGCGATATCCGTCATCTCAGCCTCCTACCTGGTCAACACGACGCCGGCATCGGGCCGGAAGGAGACCCAGGCGCGATCGTTCCAGGTGAGCGGATCCTCGGTTATGCGCGAGGCGTTCAACGCGCTTGCCCGCACCATCTGACCGTCGTCAAGCTTGATATGATAGACGGTCATGTCGCCGAGATAGGCGACGTCGTAGACCTCGCCTTCGAGCGCGTTGACGGCATCGGCCGGCTTTTTCGAGGAGACCTTGATTTTCTCCGGCCGGATCGCGAAGACGATGTCGGAGCCGGCAGCGGCGTTGCTGCCGTTGTCGACGACGATCTGCGCTCCTGTCGCGCCGGTGATGCGCGTGGTGCTTGTCGTATGTTCGGCAACCTTGCCTTCGAACATGTTCACATTGCCCACGAAATGCGCAACGAAGCGCGAGGCCGGCGCCTCGTAGATCTCGGCAGGCGTCGCGACCTGCATCACCTCGCCCTTGTCCATGATGGCGATGCGGTCGGCCATGGTCATGGCCTCCTCTTGGTCGTGGGTGACGACGACGAAGGTGAGGCCGAGCTCCTGCTGCAGGTCCATCAGCTCGAACTGCGTTTCCTCGCGCAGCTTCTTGTCCAAAGCGCCGAGCGGCTCGTCGAGGAGCAGAACCTTCGGGCGCTTGGCGACCGAGCGGGCAAGCGCCACGCGCTGGCGCTGGCCGCCCGAGAGCTGGTGCGGCTTGCGCTTGGCGAACTGCTCGAGCTTGACGAGCTTCAGCATCTCGGTCACGCGCTTTTCGACGTCGGGTCCAGGCATGCCTTCCTGCTTGAGGCCGAAGGCGATGTTTTTTTCCACCGTCATATGCGGGAACAGCGCGTAGGACTGGAACATCATGTTGACCGGCCGCTTGTAGGGCGGGATGCCG
Source organism: Mesorhizobium sp. B2-6-2 (assembly GCF_006440615.1). Classification (NCBI taxonomy): domain Bacteria; kingdom Pseudomonadati; phylum Pseudomonadota; class Alphaproteobacteria; order Hyphomicrobiales; family Phyllobacteriaceae; genus Mesorhizobium; species Mesorhizobium sp. B2-6-2. Next base: position 377,281 of record NZ_VFUG01000004.1, read on the forward strand.
CGCAAATCCTGTCCGTCGAGGAAGATGCGGCCCGCCGACGGCTCCTCGAAGCCGGCGAGCATCCTGAGCAGGGTCGACTTGCCGCAGCCCGAAGCGCCGAGCAGGGCGAAGAATTCGCGCTCGAAGATGGTCAGCGACAGGTTGTTGACGGCGGTGAAGTCGCCGAACTTCTTGGTCACCTTGTCGAACTGGATATACGGCTTGGCGTTCGGGTCGTTCCAAGGCGAGAAATCCCTGCGGATGCTGCCAAGCGATTTCATGGTCCCCACTCCGTTACTTTCTTAAAATTCCCCAAAACAAAGCGACCCCGGCAGCTGGCTGCCGGGGTCGCTTCTCAATGCTTATTGGCCGGTGACGATCTTGGTCCAGGTGCGCGTGATGACGCGCTGTGTCTTGGGATCGTATGGCGCAACCGTGTACAGCTTCTTCGTCGTCTCTTCGTCCGGATAGACCGCAGGATCTTCCAGGATCGCCTTGTCGATGAATTGCTGCGAAGCCTTGTTGCCGTTGGCATAGAGCACGTAGTTCGACGATTTGGCGATGACTTCGGGCGTCATCATATAGTTGATGAACTCGAGCGCTTCGGCGACATGCGGCGCATCCGCGGGGATCGCCATCTGGTCGAACCACATCTGGGCGCCTTCCTTCGGCACCGAATAGCCGATCTCGACGCCCTGCTTGGCTTCCTCGGCGCGGTTGCGCGCCTGGAAGACGTCGCCCGACCAGCCGATCGCCAGGCAAATGTCGCCGTTGGCCAAAGCGTTGATGTATTCGGACGAATGGAACTTGCGGATATAGGGCCGGACCTTCAGCAACGCTTCCTCGGCCTTGGAAATATCATCGGGCGAGGTGCTGTTGGGGTCGAGCCCGAGATATTTCAGCGCCGCCGGAATGATGTCGGCGGGAGAGTCCAGCACGTAGACGCCGCAATCCTTCAGCTTGGCCAGCTTGTCCGGATTGAAGAACACGTCCCAGCTGTCGATCTTGTCGGTGCCGAGCGCCGCCTCAACCTTCTTGACGTTATAGCCGAGGCCGACCGTGCCCCACATATAGTTGACCGAATATTCGTTGCCCGGATCGTATTTGGCGGTGCGCTCGGAGATGACGTCCCACATGTTGGAGATGTTGGGCAGCTTCGACTTGTCGAGCTTCTGGAACACGCCCGCCTGGATCTGGCGCGCCAGGAAATTGGCGCTCGGTACGACGACGTCATAACCGCTGCCGCCGGCAAGCAGTTTCGTCTCCAGTATCTCGTTGGAATCGAAGGTGTCGTAGACGACCTTGATGCCGGTCTTCTTAGTGAAATCGTCGATGATCGAGCTGTCGATATAGTCCGACCAATTGTAGACGTTGACGACGCGGTCTTCGGCATGGCCGCTTATTGTGAAAAGCGTCAGAAATGCCGACGTCGCCGAAAGCCAAAGCGCTTTGCGGATCATGGTGTTCTCCTTCGGTGAGTGTTCCCTCGCCGGCTCGTCGCGATATGGCGGCGCGGCGTTCGTTTCAGACTATTGAGCTTTCCGGAGAGCGACAAGCGTGAACTGCCCACGCTAGGGTCGATCAAGGCATTGAGGTTCGAGGCGTTCCACCCACCCAGGCGAGGCACCCGGGCGGCGTCAACGGCATTCACCGTGGCGTAAGCTGAGCTATGACGATGCAGTCCGGTCCCGAGCAGGCCGGCGGAGTCACTTGGCAAGATACGCCTGTATTGTTGTTGCCGTGATCGCAGCCTGCCCGCCCGACAACTGGGTTGTCAATGGGGGAGGCTGCCTAAAGCGCGTCACGCTGAAAGGGATTCAGGCGAAGCGCTTTAAGTCTTTGTTTTGATGCATGTCGTTCTTCCAAAACCGCTGCGCACTTTTGGGCGACATGCATTAACGTCAATTGGGCGACGGCAGGCCGGTTACGCCGGGACGTGCAGGCCGCGCCTGTCGCTTGAACTCCAGACCGATATGGACGAGCAGTGCCGTGACGACGACCGCGCCGCCGATGATGGTGCGCACCGACGGCACTTCGGAATGGACAAGCCAGACCCAGATCGGCCCAAGGATCGGCTCGAAGGTGCCGAGCAGCGCCGCGATCGCCGCCGGCACCAGCCGCGCGCCCATGGCGAAAAAGGCGAGGCCGACGCCGAGGTTGATGACGCCGAAGGCGAAGAGGAAGCCCATGTCGCGCCCCGACACCGCGAATGTCGAGGCCTGGGAAGCGGCGAACGCACCGGCAAGCAGCGCGCCGAGACAGGTGGCCGGCACCATGCGCACATGGGCAAAGCGCCGGGTGATCACGGTCGCGAGCGAAAACATCACAGCGATCAGCAGCGCCAGGCCGTCGCCGATCGGCGAGACGGCGCCGCCCAGGGATTCGGAAACCATGATGGCGACGCCGGCGATGACGGCGGCGATCGCGATCCAGGTGGCCGGGGCGACCCTTTCGCGAAACAGCAGCCAGGCAAGGAGCGCCGCAAGCAGCGGCACGCCGGCCTGCATCAGGAGGATGTTGGCGACCGTGGTGTAGGCAAGCGCCACCACGAAGCTGGTCGAGGCGGTGGCGAAGCAGAAGGCGACGCCAAGCCCTGGCGGTCCCATGTGCCGAAAGAGCTTCAGGGTGCCGCGCCAGCCGTCGCGCCACAGCATGAAGGCGATCAGAAAGGCCACGGCCCACAGCGAACGCCAAAACACCACGGTCCAGCTGTCGCCGACATGGATGAAACGGGCGATGGCGCCACCGAAGCTCCACATAAGCGCCGAAAGGAAGACCAGGAGCATGCCGATCCGCTCCTCGCGAGGCGAGACGGCCGGCAAGGCAGTGGAGGACGGGGCGGCGCGGGGCGAGGCGGTATCGGTCATGGACATGACTGTCAGCGGGTTGCGTTCGATGCAGCAAGGACAACAAGACTTGTGTCTTAGACGACAGAACTGTGCCTCAGAAAGAATTATGCCTCAATCGCGTAGCGCAAAGACGCCGGCCCGGCGTGATCCAGCACCCGGCGAGGCTTGGGACACATCCGCCGGCGTCATCCTTGAAAATCGAAGGCGCTGAGGCCCGTCACCATCTCGTCGAGGCCGAGCGGGCGCGTCACCGGCGGCTCGGCGCGCGCCAGGCAGCCGACGCGCTCGCAAAGCCTGCAGGCAGGGCCTACCGGCGTGCCGAAGCCTTGCCCGGGCTTGTCGGCGGCTGCGGCCGGCAGCGCCGCGCCATAGACGATATCGTCGCGAAAGCCGATATCGCAGCCTAGCAGGAGCGCGGTGCGGCGCGGCCGTTCGGAGAAGGCGCCCTGCGGACCTTCCAGCGTGCGGGCAATGCAGAGGAATTCGGCGCCGTCCGGCATCTCGACCGCTTCGACGAGGATCTGGCCGGGCTGCGAGAACGCCGCATGGACGGGAAGCTTGGGGCAGCCGCCGCCGAAGCGGCTCTGCGGATAGCCCTGGCTGCCCGCCTTGCGGAAGCGGTTGCCGGCATTGTCGACTTCCAGCATGAAGAACGGCACGCCCGCCGCGCCCGGCCGCTGCAGCATGGTCAGTCGATTGGCCGCCTGCTCGAAAGAGACGCCGAAGCGAGAACGCAGGACGTCGATGTCGTAACGACCGCGAACGGCGGCGGCATGGAAAGCCTGATAGGGCATCATCAGCGCATGCGCGGCATAGCGGCCGAGCTCGAAGCGAGCGAGCCGGCGGGCCTCGTCGGTACCGAGCTTCAGCGCCTGGATCTCAGCCGCGACGGCTACCGACATGCGTATGAGGCTCGCCTCCATCGCGACTTCGCGCAATTGGTCGAAAGGCGACAGCCGCTCGGACAGGAAGAGACGCTGCGAATGGCGGTCGTAGCGGCGGCGCCAGTTGGGCATGGTGGCGACCGGTAGCACCTTGACGACGATGCCGTGCTCGCGCCTCAGCCAGGCTTTGAGCGCGCCGAACAGATCGTCACCAGGGTCGAGCACCGATGTGAAAGCCTCCGCCTCCTCTTCCAGCGAAGCAAAGTGGTTCGGCCGGCGCTCAAATACGTCATGGACTTCGTCGGAAGGCAGGCGGGCGCCGGACAGTGCGGTTGCCCTGCCCTCCTTCGCCAGAAGCTGGTTGAGGTCGGACAGGCGCTCCGCCTGCTCGCGATAGGCGCGAAAGAGTTTCACCATCGCCGCCGAAGCGTTCGGCGCTGTTTCGGCGAGGTCGATCAGTTCCTGATCGCCGGGCAGTTCGCCGGCAAGAAGCGGATCGCTGAAGGCCTCTCGCAAGGCCGCGATCGAGCCTTTTGTCTCGCCCTGCAATTCATGCGGATCGACCTTGTAGACGGAGGCAAGCTTGAGGATGAGCTGCACCGTCAGCGGTCGCTGATTGCGCTCGATCAGGTTGAGATAGGATGGCGAGATGCCCAGCGCCTCGGCCATCGCCGTCTGGGTCAGGCTCCTGGCGTTGCGCAGCCGGCGCAGCCGCGGCCCGGCGAAGATCTTCTGGTCGGCCATCCCTGCCATCCTTGACAAGAATTTACATGCTTATCAAGCCCGGCGCTCGTTCGCCGCTTTTACAATCGTGACAAATTTACAGAGCTGACTTGTCAATGGCAACACAGCTTTTCCTTTATTTTCTGAGATATCTTGCGGTTTTTCTAGGTGCCTTTCGCGCTGCAATGTAAACGATGTCATACGCAAGACGTCGCAGAACATGCCTTTGCGATGCAGCGCTGACGCAGTTCCCAAATGATCCGGAGTGACCAATGACCGATTTTTACAACCTCGTCCCCTCCGCGCCGGAAGGCCGTTTCGACGGCATCGAGCGCCCCTACTCGCCGGAGGATGTGAAGCGGTTGCGCGGCTCCGTGCAGATTCGCCAGACGCTGGCCGAGATGGGTGCGAACCGGTTGTGGAAGCTCATCCACGAGGAGGATTTCGTCAATGCGCTGGGCGCGATGTCGGGCAACCAGGCCATGCAGCAGGTTCGGGCCGGGCTGAAGGCGATCTATCTCTCGGGCTGGCAGGTGGCGGCCGATGCCAACACCGCCTCGGCGATGTATCCAGACCAGTCGCTTTACCCGGCCAATGCGGCGCCGGAACTGGTCAAGCGCATCAATCGCACCTTGCAGCGCGCCGACCAGATCGAGACATCCGAAGGCAACGGGCTGTCGGTCGAGACCTGGTTCGCGCCGATCGTGGCCGACGCGGAAGCCGGCTTCGGCGGCCCGCTCAACGCCTTCGAGATCATGAAGGCCTTCATCGAGGCCGGCGCCGCGGGCGTCCACTATGAGGACCAGTTGGCGTCGGAAAAGAAGTGCGGCCATCTCGGCGGCAAGGTTCTGATCCCGACCGCGGCGCATATCCGCAACCTCAACGCGGCGCGCCTTGCAGCCGACGTGATGGGCACGCCGACGCTGGTCGTGGCGCGCACCGACGCAGAGGCGGCGAAGCTTTTGACCTCCGATATCGACGAGCGCGACAGGCCGTTCGTCGACTACGACGCCGGTCGCACGGTCGAGGGCTTCTACAATGTCAGGAACGGCATCGAGCCTTGCATCGCGCGCGCCGTGGCCTATGCGCCGCATGCCGACCTGATCTGGTGCGAGACCTCGAAGCCGGATCTGGCGCAGGCCAGGAAATTCGCCGAGGGCGTGCGCAGGCACCATCCGGGCAAGCTGCTCGCCTACAATTGCTCGCCGTCCTTCAACTGGAAGAAGAACCTCGACGACGCGACGATCGCGAAGTTCCAGAAGGAGCTCGGCGCGATGGGCTACAAGTTCCAGTTCATCACGCTCGCCGGCTTCCACCAGTTGAACTTCGGCATGTTCGAGCTGGCGCGCGGCTACAAGGACCGTCAGATGGCCGCCTATTCGGAACTGCAGGAGGCCGAGTTCGCGGCCGAGGCCCGCGGCTACACCGCGACCAAGCACCAGCGAGAGGTCGGCACCGGCTATTTTGACGCCGTGTCGATGGCGATCAGCGGCGGCCAGTCTTCGACCACCGCCATGCATGAATCGACCGAGCACGCCCAATTCAGGCCGGCGGCCGAGTAACGGATAACAACCAGAGGCAACGCCCGCAGGGCATTTACACGGAGGAGAAGACCAATGGCATCGATAAGCCGCGTCAAGGAGAGGGCAGAAGAGCAATCGAGCGCGATGAGCGTCGACCAGCAGGCAACGATCCGCATGCTCGCCAACGATCTGCACAGGCTCAACCAATCGGTCATGAAGGCAGTCGAGGCCGGCGTATCGGTGGAGCTGGTGCGTTCGGCCAGGCACCATGGCGGCGACGGCAACTGGGGAGACCTTTTGATCCCGGTGATCGTTACCCAGCAGAGTCACACTTGACGTAACGTCAACAGTCTCGGCGATAGTCTCCCGCGCGCTATACGCTCGGAAGACTATCGCATTTTTTCGATTTGCCTTCGTCGCCGAGAGGTACGACTTGCGCTGAATTCCAGAATTTCTTGCTATATTTTCGACGTCGATCGTTTCAGCTTGACAGCGGCTGTGATCTCACTCAATTGTGCCTCAGGTTTCAACCCTGCATTGAACCAGAGTGCCTTCCCGCCGATGTGTCCCGCCGACCCAGCCGACCACCCCAAAAAACATTCGAAACCGGCAGACCGGACCGGCGCGATCACGGCTGATTTTTCAAAGGTGCTCGTCGTCGGAAAATCGTCGATCAACCGGGTTGTGGTGTCGAAAATCGTCGAGAAATCGGGACTGAAGCCGATCTCGGAGCCACCCGAGATCGCCGAGAAGACACTGACCGGCCAACTGCCCGGCGCCGTCATTTTGGACGGCGGACCGGACAACATGGATTGCGATCGGCTGATATCGGCCATCGACGCGCTGCGGCGCGCCTCCGGCAAGCCGCTGCCCGCGGTGATCCTGCTTTCAACCAAGAATGGCACGCCGGAAAGCCTCGGCCTGTCAAGCGTGGTCGATGCGGTGGTTGCCAAGCCGATCACGCCCGAGCGGCTGCAACCGGTGGTCGATCGCCTGGTCGGGCGCGGCTGAGGATTCCAGAAAAAGGTGCGCAGCGGCCGTCCGCCCGCAATTGCGTAAAACAACATGTTAGAGCGGGCCAGCGTTTCTATCGACGCTGAACTGCCCTGGTGCACCCCCCAGCGCTTCGTCAGCCCGTCGCGGCTATGCTTTCGATCAGCGCGGGCAATTCGCTCAGGTCGGCGATCTGCCGGAAACGCGGCGCCGCGACCGGCGCTTCGGCATGCTCGGCCGCCCAGGTCAAATCGTGCGGGACATAGATGCCCCAGCCGCCGGCGTCGATGGCCGGGATGACATCCGACTTCAACGAGTTGCCGACCATCATGCTCCGTTGCGGTCCGTCGCCATGGCGGCTGAAGATGCGGGCATAGGTGGCGGCGCTCTTGTCGCTGACGATCTCGACGGCGTCGAAAAGCTCGCCCAGTCCCGATTGCGCCAGCTTGCGCTCCTGATCCATGAGGTCACCCTTGGTGATCAGCACCAGGCGATAGCTGCCTGCCAGCTTCTCGACGGTCTCACGCGCATGCGGCAGCGTCTCGATCGGGTGGCTGAGCATGTCGCGGCCGGCAGCCAGGATTTCCGCGATCGTCGAGGCAGCAACGCGGCCTTCGGTAACCTCGATCGCCGTCTCGATCATCGACAGCATGAAGCTCTTTATGCCGAAGCCATAGACGCCGAGATTGCGCTTTGCGGCTTCAAGCAGGTTCGCGGAAATCCGGCTTGCGTCGCCGTGCTCGGCAAGCATGGCGATGAAGCGCTGTTCGGTCATGCGGAAGAACTGCTCGTTCTGCCACAGCGTGTCGTCGGCATCGAAACCTATCGTCGTCAGATGAGAGGCGGGCATATGCGGCACCGTTCTTCATGAACGGCCGGTTTAGCCGTTGTTATGGCCTGCCGCCAGCCTGAAGACGGGCGTGCGCCCGGCACCTCCCCTTCCCTTTCCCCGTTGCGCCCGGCTATAGTTCGAAATCCGCAACACAATCTGGTGAATGATGCCGCCTGAAAAAAAGGAAGTCCGTCCGTCAAGCCGGGGGGGACGCGCTCGCACGCCTGCATTCCTGAAAAACGAACGCGGCGTGAAGAACTGGAAGGAAGCCAGCGCCTGGCTCGAATGGCGCGGCATCGAGGACATCGAGTGCATCACGCCCGACCAGGCTGGCGTCGCCCGCGGCAAGATGATGCCGTCGAAGAAATTCACCTCCAACACCTCGTTGGCGCTGCCTTCGGCCGTGTTCATGACGACGATCTCGGGCGGCTATCCCGAGGACGGCAACGGCTTCCATTATCCCGAGGACGATGGCGACCTGAAGCTTTTGCCCGATCTTTCAACGCTGACGGCGGTGCCCTGGGAAGAAGATCCGACGGCAGCAGTGATTTGCGACCTCGTCCACCAGGACGGCCGCTCGGTCGAGTTCACGCCGCGCAACGTGCTGAAGCGCGTGCTTGCCGCCTACGACGAGCGCGGCCTGAAGCCGGTGGTGGCGCCCGAGATCGAATTCTATCTGGTGCGCAAGAACCCGGATCCCGACTATCCGCTGACACCGCCGGTCGGGCGCTCGGGCCGGCCGATCGGCGGCGGCGCCGGCTATTCGATCGCCGGCGTCAACGAGTTCGACGAACTGATCGACGACATCTACCATTTCTCGGAACGGCAGGGCCTGGAGATCGACACGCTGATCCATGAGGAAGGCGCCGGCCAGCTCGAGATCAATTTGCGACACGGCAACCCGATCGAGCTGGCCGACCAGGTCTTCATGTTCAAGCGCACCATTCGCGAGGCGGCGCTGAAGCATGAGATCTACGCCACCTTCATGGCCAAGCCGATCCAGGGCCAGCCGGGCTCGGCCATGCACATCCACCAGTCGGTGGTCGACAAGAAGACCGGCAAAAACATCTTCTCGGCCGAGGACGGCTCCGAGACCGATGCCTTCTTCCACTTCATTGGCGGCATGCAGAAGCATGTGCCGAACGCGCTGGTGATGTTTGCGCCCTACGTCAATTCCTACCGCCGGCTGACGCAACAGGCCTCGGCTCCGGTCAACAACAAATGGGGCTATGACAACCGCACGACCGCCTTCCGCGTGCCGCGCTCGGACCCGGCTGCGCGACGCGTCGAAAACCGTATTCCATCCTCGGACGCCAACCCCTATCTGGCGCTGGCGGCGTCACTTGCCTGCGGGCTGATCGGCATGACCGCGAAGGTCAAAGCTGAGCCGCCGGTGCTGACCACGGCCAACGCTGATGAGATCGATCTGCCTCGCAGCTTGCTGGAAGCGGTCGACCTGTTCGAAGCCGACAAGGAGCTCTGCGCGCTCCTCGGCAAATCCTTCGCCGCCACATACGCGGCAATCAAGCGGGCCGAATTCGAGACCTTCATGGAAGTGATCAGCCCGTGGGAGCGGGAGTATTTGTTGCTGAATGTGTGAATGGCGACTTCGTCGCGTGAATGGTGAATAGTGAATGGTGAGTAGTTTCATCTTGGATGGGTGAGCGCGGCCAGCGCGGGGTTCGCAAAGCCATTCACTATTCACCATTCACTGGCGTTTCCATGTCCTACCAATCCCCCATCTCCCCCGGCCGTTCCTGGTATGAGGACACGGTCGGATCCCGACCTGAATATCCGGCTCTCGACGGCGACCGTATTTGCGACGTCGTCATCGTCGGCGGCGGCTTCACTGGTCTTTCAGCCGCAGCGCATCTTGCCAAGGCCGGAGCAAATGTCGTGCTGATCGATGCTTATCGCTTCGGCGACGGCGCGTCGGGGCGCAATGGCGGGCAGCTCGGCACCGGCCAGCGCGCCTGGGCGGAAGAATTGGAAGCCGAATACGGCCTTTCCCGCGCCAAGGCGCTGTTCGACCTGGCCGAAGAAGCCAAGGCGCATCTGCTGGACTTCGCCGCCGCCAACGCAATCGACATCGACTATATGCCGGGTCAGCTTTCGGTGGCGCACAAGCGGCGTTATGTCGACGACTACAGGCGCCACGCCGAGATCATGGCAAGCCGCTTCGGCTACCCGCATATAAGCTTCATGGACGCGGCGGAAACTGCGGAAAGGCTGGGCTCGACACGCTATTTCGGCGGCACGCGCGACACCGGCACGGGCCACATCCACCCGCTGAAACTGGTGATCGGCACGGCGAAAGTGGCGGCCGCCGCCGGCGCGCATCTCTTCGAGCAGACGCCGTCCACCGGCATCGTTTCCAATGGCGGCAAGGTGACGGTCACGACGCCCAGGGGCACGATCACAGCCGACAAATGCCTGGTCGGGGTCAATGCCTATGGCGGCAACCTGGAGCCGGTGAGCGCGGCGCACATCATGCCGATCGGCTCCTTCATCGGCGCGACCGTGCCGCTCGGCGCCACTTCCAAGGTGCTGCCGGGCGGCGAGTCGGTCGACGATTCTCGCTTCGTGGTGCGCTATTTCCGCAAGTCGAAGGACGGCCGGCTGTTGTTCGGCGGCCGCGAGATCTATGCCGTCAACGATCCGAAGGACATCCATATTCACATCCGAAGGCAGATCGCCGAACTCTACCCCGACCTTAAGGATGTCGAGATCACGCATGGCTGGGGCGGCTATGTCGGTATCACGATGCCGCGAAAGCCGTTCGTACGCGAAGTGATGCCGAAGGTGATTTCGATTGGCGGTTATTCCGGCCACGGCGTCATGCTGTCGAACTTCTTCGGCAAGCTCTATGCCGAGACCGTTGCCGGCAATCGCGACCGCTTGAAACTGATCGAGGATCTGAAAATCCCCGCCTTCCCAGGCGGCCGGCGTTTGCGCGCGCCGCTCTTGTTCCTGGCGCTGAACTGGTTCGCGCTGCGCGACAGGATTTGAAGCGGCCGCCCGGCCGAAGCCACCGATTCGGCACTGGCGGCCTCCACGCGGCAGGTTGTGGAAGCGTTAACGAGCGCGCGCAATTTCGCAAATTGGCTCACTCATGCCATAATCAGCGGTGAAAGATGCCATCATGGGCGAAAATCCGGGGATTTCGCGGGCTTTGTCCGCAGTGATTTAGGGACCGATGCTGATCGAAGCCGATCCTTACGGCAATGATCGAAAGAACGTCGGCCCGCTTGTTGGAGGTGGTTTGAGTGAACGAGCCCTTCAGTTTCGGCGCGCCGGAACGGCAGCGCTTTACAATGCAGTTCGGCTATAATGTACGGCCATCCTTCTGGCAGAAGGTACAGTCGAACGCGCATCTGGTCATTGCAGCGGTCGGCACCGCCGCGCTGATCGGCGTGGCCGCGGTGGCGCTATGGCTATGCTTTCCGGGCAGCGACCGGCAAGTGGCCGCGGCGAGTGCCGAGCAGACCGTTCCGGCGATTCCGGTGAAGACCACGAAAGTCGCTCCGGCGGCAGCGGCGGTCACCGTGGTGACGGCGCCGCAGGCCGCGCGCAAGGGGGATGCAGTAACGCCCACGACGGCGGCCCGCGAAGCCAACATTCCGGCCCTGGCATCAAACAACCCCCGCTGGACGGCTTCCGACGCCAAGTCGCCACCTGCCCCGGCCGAGAACCAGCCAGCTCCATCCAAGCAGGCCGCCGGCGCGGCCCCCGCGCAATCGACCGATACCGCCTTTGCCGAGGCCGATGCCGAGAACGACGCCGCGAACGCGCTGTCGCAGGTCGCCGGTACCGCCAGCGAGACAGCAGCGGCAGCGAAGAAGCCGGGCGACACGATGGACGGCGCCCAAACCGCCGCCATTCCCGAAGCCAAGCCGCAGGTTCCAGATACGCAGCCGGCAGCGACGGATGGCGCGGCGCAGCCTGAGCCGAAACCTCAAAAAGCCAGCGCGGCCGCAAACGGGCGCGTTTTGAGGGCCGTGACCATGCGCTCGGGTCCGAAGAAGGGCGCATCCGCAATCGCCACGGTGCCGGCCAAGGCATCGGTGCAGGTGATGAATTGTAAGAAATGGTGCGAGATCGTCTATAACGGCAAGCACGGCTGGGTCTACAAAAGCTACGTCAAGACCGGCGCGTGAGGCCAAGCAGCCATCCGAAACGGCGTCTTCTGCGTTCAAGCCGGCGATTTGCCAGGAAGGACTTGTGTTCCTCGAACGGCACTTCGTAGAGGCCGCAAGTGGAACACCCTTCCTTCTTGCCGCACGCTGGTATCCAGCATCTGACATCGTGCGTCCAGGCAAGCGCGACCCTCTCCAGATGAAGATTGCCGGAGCTCTTCAGCAGGATCAGTTCTCCGGGGACAGCTGTCTGCTTGATGTGATCGGAGACTTCCTTCGGGGTGCGAAGCTCGATGAAACGGCCACTGTCCCGATCCGCCTGGCTGGCGCGTGAGCGGTGGGCATTGTCGCCGGTATAGATGACCTCGTCGGCGACGCCGCGCGCGATACCGTAAGCAGCGCCATACTTTCTCGACGAACCGGTGTAGTCGGAAATCTGTCCAACGACGATCCGTTTGCGAACGGCCTTGGCTTTGGCCATCATCTCGAACGCAATGTTCAGCGAATGCCAGGGCGCTTTGGCGGCATCGACTATGAACTGTGGACCCCGATCGGTCACCAGCACCGTGCAGCGGTTGGCCAGGGGTTCGAAGGATGCTGTCCTTGCGGCGATCTTTTCCGGCGGGACACCAAGTTCCAACGCCGTGACGACGGCGGCGGCCGCCGGCAGCCAGAAGTGCTCGCCAGGAAATCGTGTCTGCATGTCTATGTCGCCGCCGTGCCAGCGAAGTGAAAATCTGAGCAGGTCCGGATAGGCGGCATGGACGTCTGTCACACGATAGTCCGCGGCCTCCGACTGACCGAAAGTCGCCACGCGGCACCTTGCGCCCGAAGCCATATCAAGCACATGCGGGTCGTCGGCGTTCAAGATCGCGAGTCCGCCCGGCGACAACGCCTCAACCAGCGCTCTCTTTTCCTGGGCGACAGCATCCAGGGTCCGGAATTGAGTGACGTGCTCCAGCCTGACCATCGTTACGACCGCTACATCCGGCTTCAGCATCGCCGCCATCGACCGGATTGAGCCGGGCTCAAACGCGCCGGCTTCGAAGACGACATAGTCGACCTTGCCCGCACGTTTCATCCGCTTGTAGAGCGTGCGGACAAGTGCCTTGAGCGTATTGGCTAGAACTTGGGTATAGACCGTGCCGTGACCGGCCAGGATATGACCAAGCAAGCTCGTTGCCGTCGATTTGCCGGAGCTGCCGGTTATGCCGATGAAGGTCGCCTTGCTTCGCGCACGCGCACGCTCTGCCCGATAGCGACGCAATCGCCAGCCGAGGTCGTTGCCAATTTCGCGCAGCCTGACCTTAACCACCCGCCAGTTTCCCCCTACCCCGATCCGTTATCCCTTCGGCGGACCATCAAGTCAAACTGCAGCTCGGCCGGTGCCAATCCATTCGTTCACCGCAACCAGGAGCGGAAACCGCGATGTGTTTCCTGGATCGGCTCAGATGCACCGGCCGCCGTCGACCTCCAGCGCCACGCCGGTGATGAAGACGGCTTCATCCGAGGCGAGCCACAGCGCTGCGTTGGCGATGTCGAGCGGTGTCGAGAGCCGTCCGAGCGGTATCGAGGCGCGGAATCTTTCGCGGATCTCAGGCGTGTCGGCGCCCATGAACTTCTCCAGCATGCCGGTCTCGCCGGCGACCGGGCAGAGGCAGTTGACGCGGATGTTCTTCGGCGCCAGCTCGACGGCCATTGACTTGGTGGCGGTGATCGCCCAGCCCTTGGAGGCGTTGTACCAGGTCAGGCCCGGCCTGGGCCGAAGCCCGGCCGTCGAGGCCGTGGTCAGGATGACGCCGCCGCCCTGGCGGTCCATGATCGGCACGACGGCAAGCGCCGCGTGGTAGATCGCCTTCATGTTGACGGCGGTTATCAGGTCGAAGGTTTCCTCATCGACGCCGAGCATATCGCCGTTGCGATGGGTGAAGCCCGCATTGTTGACCATGATGTCGATGCGACCGAAGGCGCTCTTGGCGGCATAGATCATCTCGTCGAATTCGGAGCGCAGGGAAACGTCGGTCTGGGTCCAGATGGCGCTCTCGCCGATCTCCTCGGCCACCCGCTCGGCGCCCCTGGCGTTGAGGTCGGCGACGACCACGCGCGCGCCCTCTTCGGCAAAGCGCTTGGCCATGCCTTCGCCGAAGCCCGACGCGGCGCCGGTGATGACGGCGACTTTGTTTTCCAGACGCATGGTTTTCCCGCTCTTTGGATTCCGCAGCTTGACGTTTTCCATCTGCCGCCCGGCCCGTCGCGCGCCAGGCTACATCTCCCTTAGCTTTCGTCACATTCGCGTTCTATGCTGCAGCCGCGAACGCTTCCGGAAGCCATGGCTTGCCCGACAGGCCTGCCGGCGGCGTGAGTGTCGGGAAACATGTGGACCGATGCAAGTGCAAGCCATTGGTCCTCGCATGTGACACCATGGCACTGGAAAATTTAAATCGATTAGAATATACCAACCACGCTGCCGGCGCCCGGCATCAAATCGGACTGACCATGACCAGCCAGATCATCCCTGTCGACCCATTCGACTTCATCATCTTCGGCGGCACCGGCGACCTGTCGGAACGCAAGCTCCTGCCGTCGCTCTACTATCGCCAGTGCGGCCACCAGTTCTCCGAGCCGACGCGCATCATCGGCACCTCGCGCGCCAAAATGACCGATGCCGAATTCCAGGCCTTCGCCAAGAAGGCGATATCAGATCATGTGAAGCCTGCCGATATCGATCCAAAGGAGTTGGAGATATTCCTGGCAAGGCTCTCCTACGTGTCGGCGGACGCAACGACTGGCGCCGGCTTCGATAAATTGAAGAAGGCGATCGGCGAGAGCGACCGCATCCGCGCCTTCTACCTTGCGGTGGCGCCGGCGCTGTTCGGCGACATTTCGCACCAGCTCAAAGAGCACAAGCTGATCACGCCGAACTCGCGCATCGTGCTGGAGAAGCCGATCGGCCGCGACCTCACCTCGGCGCGGGCGCTCAATGATGCTGTCGGTGACGATTTCCACGAAAGCCAGATCTTCCGCATCGACCACTATCTCGGCAAGGAAACGGTGCAGAACTTGATGGCGCTGCGCTTTGCCAATGCGCTCTACGAGCCGTTGTGGAACTCCGCCCAGATCGACCATGTTCAGATCACGGTCGCCGAGACCGTTGGTCTCGAGGATCGCGTCACCTACTACGACAAGGCAGGCGCGTTGCGCGACATGGTGCAGAACCACATCCTGCAGCTGCTCTGCCTGGTGGCCATGGAAACGCCGTCCTCGATGGACGCCGACGCGGTGCGCGACGAGAAACTGAAGGTGCTGAGGGCACTGAAGCGCATCAACGGCAACGAGGCGCCGAAGCACACCGTGCGCGGCCAGTATCGCGCCGGCGCCTCGGCCGGCGGGCCGGTCAAGGGCTATGTCGAGGAGCTCGGCAAGGACAGCGCCACCGAGACCTTCGTCGCCATAAGGGCCGAGATCGGCAACTGGCGCTGGGCCGGCGTTCCGTTCTATCTC
Organism: Mesorhizobium sp. B2-6-2; assembly: GCF_006440615.1. Taxonomy (NCBI): domain Bacteria; kingdom Pseudomonadati; phylum Pseudomonadota; class Alphaproteobacteria; order Hyphomicrobiales; family Phyllobacteriaceae; genus Mesorhizobium; species Mesorhizobium sp. B2-6-2. Next base: position 392,701 of record NZ_VFUG01000004.1, read on the forward strand.
AGAACCGGCAAAAGACTGGCGAGCCGGGTTTCCGAGATCGTCATCGAGTTCAAGCCAATCCCCTTCTCGATCTTCGATGAAGGTGCCGGGCCGATCTTCGCCAATCAGCTGGTGATCCGGCTACAGCCCGACGAAGGCGTCAAGCAGTTCATTATGATCAAGGATCCGGGGCCGGGCGGCATGCGGCTGCGGCAGATCTCGCTCGACATGAGCTTCGCGCAGTCCTTCCAAGGCCGTGCGCCGGATGCTTATGAGCGGCTGATCATGGATGTGGTGCGCGGCAACCAGACGCTGTTCATGCGCCGCGACGAGGTCGAGGCGGCATGGAAATGGATCGACCCGATCCAGAACGCCTGGGAAAGCGCCCGGCAGGAAGCTCAGGGCTATACCGCCGGAACCTGGGGGCCATCGGCCTCGATCGCGCTCATCGAACGTGACGGACGGACATGGCACGAGAGCAATTGAACGAAGCCCGCTACGGCTGGAACGGCTTTGCCGACCGCCAGGACCTGGCGACGGCGCTGGCCGGACAAATTGCCGACCGGCTGGACAGCGCCATCGCGGGACGCGGCACGGCGCTGCTCGCGGTGTCCGGCGGCACCACGCCGGCAAAGCTGTTCGCGGTGCTGTCGGCCACGCCGATCGCCTGGGACAAGGTCACCGTGACGCTGGTCGACGAGCGCTTCGTGCCGCCCTCCTCACCGCGTTCGAATGCCGGGCTGGTGGCGGCGAACCTGCTCCAGAGCAAGGCCGCCGCGGCGCGCTTCGTGCCGCTCTACCACGAGGCGGCGAGCATCGAGGATGCAGCGGCGATGGACAGTGAAGCGCTGCGGGCGCTGCCTTGGCCGCTGGACGTGGTGGTCCTCGGCATGGGCGGCGACGGCCATACGGCGTCGTTCTTCCCGGATGCCGGCAATCTCGAGGAATTGCTCGACCCGGCCTCGCGGCGGATCGTTCTGCCGGTGCATGCGGCAAGCGGCGGCGAGCCGCGGCTCACGCTGTCGATGGCGCGTATCGTCGCCGCCGGCTTCGTTGCGCTCCATATCGAAGGCGAGGACAAGCGCGCCGCGTTCAACGGCGCGATGGGTCCTGGCGCGAAGAAGCCGATCCGCAGAGTGATCGAGGCGGCGCCAAGACCGGTAGAGGTGTTCTGGGCGCCCTGATTTCAGATGAGGACAGCCCGGTGGCAGAGGGAGGACGCTGCCGAGCTCGGAAAGGACGGACCATGACAGCCAGACGCGACATCGAAACCATCACGGAACGCATCCGCCAGCGTTCGAAAGCCGGCCGCGAAGCCTATCTCGGCCGTATCACGGAGGCTTCCAGCCGCACCGCCAACCGCGCGGTGCTGGGCTGCGGCAATCTCGCCCACGGCTTTGCCGTGTGCAGCCCGTCCGAAAAGATCGCGCTCGCGGGCGACCGCGTGCCGAACCTCGGCATCATCACCTCCTACAATGACATGCTTTCGGCACATCAGCCCTTCGAGACGTTCCCGGCGCTGATCAAGGAAGCCGCGCGCGAGGCAGGCGGCATCGCCCAGGTTGCCGGCGGCGTGCCGGCGATGTGCGACGGCGTCACCCAAGGCCAGCCCGGCATGGAGCTGTCGCTGTTCTCACGCGACGTGATCGCCATGGCGGCGGCGATCGGCCTGTCGCACAACATGTTCGACGCGGCCGTCTTCCTCGGCGTCTGCGACAAGATCGTGCCCGGGCTGGTGATCGCGGCGCTTACCTTCGGGCATCTGCCGGCCGTCTTCATTCCGGCAGGGCCGATGACGACCGGTCTCGCGAATGACGAGAAAGCCAAGATCCGCCAGCTCTATGCCGAAGGCAAGGTCGGCCGCGCCGAACTGCTCGAAGCTGAGTCCAAATCCTATCACGGGCCGGGCACCTGCACCTTCTACGGCACCGCCAATTCGAACCAGATGCTGATGGAGATAATGGGCCTGCACACGCCCGGTGCCTCCTTCGTCAATCCGGGCACGCCGCTGCGCGACGCGCTGACCAGGGAAGCGGCGAAGCGGGCGCTGGCGATCACCGCGCTCGGCAACGCCTATACGCCGGTCGGGCGCATGATCGACGAGCGCTCGGTCGTCAACGGCGTGGTCGGCCTGCATGCCACCGGCGGCTCGACAAACCACACGATCCATCTGATCGCGATGGCCGCCGCCGCCGGCATCGCGCTGACCTGGCAGGACATTTCCGATCTGTCGGAGGCCGTGCCGCTGCTGGCGCGCGTCTACCCGAACGGGCTTGCCGACGTGAACCATTTCCATGCGGCAGGTGGGCTCGGCTTCCTGATCCGCGAGCTGCTCGACGAAGGCCTGTTGCACGAGGACGTACAGACGGTGTGGGGCGAAGGCCTGCGGCCCTACGCCGTCGAGGCGAGGCTTGGCGACGATGGCAGCGTCGTGCGCGAAGCGGCGCCGCTCAACAGCGGCGACGAGAAGGTGCTGGCGCCGGTCAAGAAAGCGTTCCAGCCGACCGGCGGCCTGAAGGTGCTTGGCGGCAATCTCGGTCACGCCGTGATCAAGACCTCTGCGGTCAAGCCCGAAAGGCGCGTCATCGAGGCGCCGGCCAAGGTGTTCGACAGCCAGCAGGGCCTGAACGACGCCTTCAAGGCCGGCCAGCTTACCGGCGATTTCATCGCCGTCATCCGGTTCCAGGGGCCGAAGGCCAACGGCATGCCGGAACTGCACAAGCTGACCACCGTGCTCGGCATCCTGCAGGACCGCGGCCAGCGCGTCGCGCTGGTGACAGACGGGCGCATGTCGGGCGCCTCCGGCAAGGTGCCGGCAGCGATCCATGTGACGCCGGAAGCGGTCGAGGACGGACCGATCGCGAGGATCCATGACGGCGACATCATTCGGCTAGACGCCGATGCCGGCACGCTGGAAGTGCTGGTGCCGGGGACGGAATTCGCGCTGCGCCGCACGGCCGAGGCCGATCTCATCGGCAACGAGTTCGGCTTCGGTCGTGAGCTGTTCGCGGGCTTCCGGCAGTTGGTCGGGCGGGCCGATCATGGCGCGGCGGCGTTCGGAAACGTCTAATCTCGGTCCGTGTGAAACGCAACTTGCGCTGACTATACAAAATTCTGTATAGTTGCCGGCGTGAAGATGCTTAAATTCCAGGGCAGCGCCCTCAGCGATCTGCGCGCCTTTCCAGACTCGGCGCGGCGTGAAGCGGGCTACCAGCTCGACAAGGTGCAGAACGAGCAACTTCCGACCGACTGGAAGCCTATGACAACGGTCGGCAAGGGCGTGTTGGAAATCAGAATTAGGGATGAGACCGGCGCGTTTCGCGTCATCTATACCGCCAAATTTGCCGACGCGATCTACGTACTGCATTGCTTCCAGAAGAAGACGCAGAAGACCAGCAAAACAGATTTGGATTTGGCCGCGAAGCGCTACGGCGATCTCATCAAGGAGTTAGGCCAATGAGCAACGAAACTTTTGCAAGTGTGTGGGATGCCATCGAAGACACTCCCGCCGAAGCAGAGAACATGAAGCTCCGCTCCACGCTCATGATGGCGCTGGAGCGGCATATTCGAGCAAAGGGCTGGACGCAGGCCGAAGCCGCGCGCCGGCTTGGCGTAACCCAACCGCGCGTGTCCGATCTCCTGCGCGGGAAGATCAACTTGTTCGCCCTCGACACCCTCGTCAATATGGCAGTCGCGGCAGGGCTTCACGTCGAAGTGCGAGTCTCAGACGCTGCCTGACCGGCACAGCCAAGCGGCATTCCGCGACAGCAATATTCGCGGAATGCTCACGCAATAGGGACTGGAATGTCGGATCCTGTTGCGGTCACTACTGCACAATGATCTCGGTGCGCTCACCCGCCTTGATCGTCACCGGCATTTCCTTCTCCTGGCCTTCAGCGGACATGTGGCGCACGACCACATAGTCGCCGGCGGGGATCGCCTGTTGCCAGCTATCACCGTAGGTCAGGCCCAGCGACTTGCGTTTGCCTTCGATGTCCTTCTTCGACGAGAGCACCTCGATCGAATAGGCGCCGGGTGCCGACATCGCCAGCACGCCGGCATCGAGCGCGACCTCGATGTCCTGATTGTCGCCGGCCTTGATGCTGAAGGGCTGCTCGACGACGGCGAGATCGAGCGTCGTGAGCACGACATAGTCGTCCGGCGGCAGCCAGAACTTGCTGTCAGGTCCGTAGGAATGCTCCACGCTTTCACGCGAGCCGTCGATCTTCTTCTTCGCCTTGACGACCTCGAAGCCGATGCCGGAATTGTCGGCCTTGTCGCCGCCGGCGGTGTAGTAGGCGTTGAGCATGGCATGACCGACGCCGACGACGATGTCCTTCTCGACGGTCTGCCCGGCGGTAAGCTGGACCGTCTCCGTCGCAGTGCCGGCGCCGATCTGCACCGTCACCTTCTGCTCGCCGGCGGGGACGGTCGCCTTGGTGTCGCCATAGTGCGTGGTGCTGCCGCCAGGATAGGCGAAGTCGACACGCGCTTCGCCGCTGATCTCCGAGCCCTGGCTAGCATGCGGATGGATGACCAACGTGCCGGCGTTCAGCGTGAACAGCGGGCTGTAGGTCTTGCCGGCCTCTATCTTGATCTTCTGCTCGCTCCTTGCCTCGTCGTCGCGGCCGACGACGATGTAGTCGCCCGGCTCGAGATTGGTCTTGAGCACGCCATATTCGGTCATGACTTGGTCGCCGCGCGTGCCGTCGGACTTCGCCTTATAGATCTCCCAGGCATTGCCGTCGGTAATCGGATCGCCGCCCTCGGCCATGACCACGTTCGGCATGAAATTGAACTCCGGCTTGGCCGATTCGGGCGCGGGAGCCGGCGCGGGTTCGGGCGCCGGCGCCGGAGTCGGAGCCGCGACGGTCTCGACCAGGGCTTCCTGCAGCGCCTTCTCGTCGGAGGCCTGGATGTATTTGCCGCCGGTGTTTTCGGCGAGGCAGGCGATCTGCTTGCCTTCGTCGGCGGTCAGGCCGAAACCGACGACATCGGCGGTGAAGTCGACGCCGCTTTGCTTCAGCTCCTTGCCGAGCGCGCAAGGATCGCCGCCGCAGGTCTCGAGCCCGTCGGTGATGAGGACGACGGTGGCCTTGTCCTCGGTGTATTTGAGCGCTTCCGCCGCCTGCTTGACGGCGGCCGTGAGCGGCGTCTTGCCGAGGAATTTCATGCTGTCGGCTGCTGACGAGATGGCGCTGGCCGAACCGGCCTGCGGCGGCACGATCAGCTCGATGTCGTCGCAACTACCTTTGGTGCGATGGCCATAGGCCATGAAGCCGATCTCGTTGTCGGCGGGAACCGACTGAAGCACCGTGCGCAGCGATTCACGCGCGATCTGCAGCTTCGGCTTGCCGTCGATCTGGGCCCACATCGAGCCTGATGCATCGAGGATGATGATGACCTTGTTGGCGGCAAAGCCGAAACTGGTCATCGACAAAAGCAGGAGCGCCGCAGCGACGCTCCGTATCAGTCCCGCCATGGAAATCTCCTGAGAGCAACCCTCGTCCGCGTTGCGAAAGCTATTTGAGGCGGCATTCGGAGACAAGTCCGAAGGCCGGCGAGTCACTCAATAAGTGGTGCGCCGCTCTTCCGATGGCGGACGGCCGAACTGCAGCCGGTAGCTCTGCGCGAAATAGGAGTGCGAGGTGAAGCCGGTGGCGATCGCCACGTCGAGGATCGGCATGTTGGTCTGGCGCAGCAATTCGCGCGCACGTTCGAGCCGCAGCCGCATATAGTAGCGGCCGGGGGTGACGCTCAAATGGCGCAGGAACAGGCGCTCGACCTGGCGCACCGACAGCCCCGCCGACTTGGCGAGCTGCACCGCCGACAGCGGTTCGTCGAGATGATCGGCCATCAACTCGACGATGCGCCTCAGCTTTTCGGACTTGCCGGTGAGATCGCGTTCCGGTCCGACGCGCTGGCGGTCGCCGGCCGAGCGGATGCGCTCGTGCTGGAACTGGTTGGCGACGCCGTTGGCGAGGTTGGAGCCGAAATCACCGCGCACGATCTCCAGCATCAGGTCGATCGAGGTGGTGCCGCCAGCGCAGGTGTAGCGCTTGCGGTCGATCTCGAAGACATTGCCGGTGCAGTTGATGTCGGGGAAACGCTCCATGAAGCCGGCGCGGTTCTCCCAATGGATGGTGCAGCGATAGCCGTCGAGCTGCCCGGCTTCCGCCAAAAGATAGGAGCCGACCGACAACGCGCCGAGCGCATTGCCGCGCCGGCCCCAGCTGCGCAGCGCCGCCAGCACCTTGCTCTTGCCGGGAAATTCGATGGAGAGGCCGACCGAGACGAACAGGATGTCGACCGGCGGCATGTCGGCGACCGAATAGTCGATCTTCAACGGCAGGCCGTTCGAGGCCATGACCGCGTCGCCGTCGGCCGAGATCGTCGTCCAGCCATAGAAATCGCGGCCGAGCAGTCGGTTCGCCGAGCGGAAGCAGTCGATGGCGGCCGCCAGCGAGAACATCGAGAATTTGTCGACTAAGAGGAAGCCGAACTGGCGGCCACCCTGAACGGGATCGCTCGTGATCGGCCGCTCGAGAACGGGATGCGACTGGTTCGAGTGGGGCATCCCGCTCTGTCCCTTTATTTCAGCCGCATTTGTGCGGCGCCAAGTGGTTCCACTTGGCTGCAAAATGCTGGGGAGCGGTCAGGTTCGGCAATGCCGAGGCTTTCTCAATCAGAAGGACGGCCGCTTCAACCCGGCCGCGAGGTAGGCGGAAGCTACAGTGTTCGCCATCAGCATGGCAATGGTCATCGGCCCGACGCCGCCCGGCACCGGCGTGATGGCGCCCGCGAGCTTGGCCGCTTCGGCATAGGCGACGTCGCCGACCAGGCGGCTCTTGCCTTCGCCCTTTTCAGGCGCGGGGGTGCGGTTGATGCCGACGTCGATGACGGTCGCGCCGGGCTTGACCCAATCGCCCTTGACCATCTCCGGACGGCCGACCGCGGCGACCAGGATATCGGCAGTGCGGGCAAGCGCCGGCAGGTCCCTGGTGCGGCTGTGGGCAATCGTGACCGTGCAGTTGGCGGCAAGCAGCAGGTTGGCCATCGGCTTGCCGACGATGTTGGAGCGGCCGACGACGACGGCGTTGAGGCCGGAAAGGTCCTTGCCGCGCACCCGCTCGATCAACAGCATGGAGCCCGCCGGCGTGCAGGGCACGAAGGCCGTGTCGAGCTCGCCGGTGCCGAGCCTGCCGACATTGATGAAGTGGAAGCCGTCGACATCCTTTTCCGGCGCGATCGTCTGGATCACCTTGCCGGCGTCGATATGGCCGGGGAGCGGCAGTTGCACGAGGATACCGTGGATAGACTTATCGGCGTTGAGGTCGCCGATGATCTTCAGCAATTGTTCCTCGCTGGTGTCGGCCGGCAGCGTATGCTGGAGCGAATGGAAGCCGCATTCCTTGGCGGTGCGCGATTTCGAGGCGACATAGACCTGGCTTGCCGGGTCTTCACCGACGATCACCACCGCAAGGCCGGGCTTGGTGGCTCCTTTGGCCGACAGTTCCGCGGTCAGAGCCTTGACCTTCGAAACAACGTCCTCGGCGACACGCTTTCCATCAATCACTTCGGCCATCACTAACCCTCAGCTTCGCTTCGAGGCCGCATCGATGCACGGCCCCATTCCCTCGATCGGCATTGTCGATCCGCCAAAGCGAGACGCTTGCGGCCGGAATGCAGCGCGGCATTTTCACGAAAATTCGACAAGGCAATCCCGTCAAAGCGTCGTCGGATGCCGTAAACCCGAAACCGGCCGCTTTTATCGAACCGCGAGCCGTCCAGAAATACGGATAGTTTAGAAATAGCGGCGGCGCGTGCGGCTTTCGGTCAGCTCGCGCACTGCCTCGCGGAATTCGCGCAGGCTGGCGCGGATCTCGTCGATCTCGGCTTGCTGGCCGGCGGAGGGCTGGTCGGCGGGGGCCTGGTCGGCCTCGCCGGCGGCCGGCGACCGCGGATGATAGGATGCCGCCGATGCCGAATAATGATCGTCGTAGGGATCGGTCCGGCCGTGGTCCGGCCGGTACGAATAGGAATAGCCCTGCTCGTATGGCGGCCGGAAATTCTCCCGCGCCGCTGGTTGAGCCCGGGGATAGCGTTCTTCCAGGGTGGGCGTCCGCCAGGCGCTTTCAGGCGGGACAGAGTCCATATCGACCGTTTCAGCCGGCTCGCGCCGCACGAAATAGCGAACGGCCGAGGCAAGCAAGCCGAAAAGCCCGGGACGGCCGGCATCGTTGGCCGGTTCCGGCGGCGGCGTGACGGATTGGACCGGAGCCGGTGCAGCCGCCTGCACAGGTGGTGGAACCGGCGGCGAAGCAGGCGACGGTGTGAATGACGCTGCCGGCGACCGCGTGAAGGATGAAGCCGGAGGCGGCGTGAAAGGCGGAGCCGGTGCTGGTGTGAAAGCCGGAGGTGGCGGCGGAGCGACAGGCGAGGCCGGCGGCGTGGCGAGTGGTGGCGGCGTCGGTGGGGCGGCCCGATTGGAATTGCTCTCAAGCACAGAAGGACGGTCTTCAGTCGCGCGACGCGAGCGTGCATTGGCCGTCTCGCGCAGGCTGGCAAGGATGCCGCGCAGTGCGCCGAGGCCGATGCCGGCAAACAGGCCGGCGAACAACCCCGCCAAAGCCATCACGACACGCGACGGCCCCTTGGCCTCCAGCGGCGGTTGAGCCGGCGAAAGCACGTTGATGTTGGCCGAATTGACGTTCTTTTGCTCGCCGGTTTCCTTAGCGCGCAGCAAATACTGCTCATAGACCGAGCGCTTGGCGGCGGCTTCGCGTTCCAGCTCGCGCAGCGAAACAAGATTGTTGTTCACATCGCCACTCTGCACCTTGGCCTGGGCCAGGCGCGAGGACAAGTCCTGCTCGAGCTGAACGGAGCGCTTCAGGTCGACCTGCAGCGAGGACGCGATGCGCTGCAGTTCGGCGGTGATGCGTTCGCGCGCGCCGGCAAGCTGGGCGTTTAGCGCCTGCAGCTCAGGATGACGCGGCCCGAACTTGATCGCGGCGCGGTCGGCTTCCTGCTTCAGCGCCGCATATTGCGAGCGCAGCTCGCTCATCATGTTGGAGTTGATCTCTTCCGGCAACGTGCCGCTGAGGACCGAGTTGACGTTCAGCGAGCGTGCCGAGGCGGCGCGGGCGTTCAGCTCGAGCGTGCGGGCGCGGGCGACGGAAAGCTGCTCGTTGAGCTTCAACATCTGATCATCGCTGATCAGGTGGCCCTGCGCGTCGACAAGGTCGTGCGTCGCCCTGAAATCCTCAACGTTGCGTTCGGCCGTCTCGACGCCCTTGCGCAGCTCATCGAGCTTCGACGTCAGCGCGGTCGTCGCACGTCCGGCCATTTCTGACTGGTAGTTGCCGATCTCCCGCTGGAAGACGTCTCTCGTCGTGTTAGCTATCTCTGCCGATTTCTCGCCATTATCCGTGGTGGCGCTGATGGAGATGACAAAAGTCTTGCCGGTGCGCTCGACCGACAGGCTGTCGGCCAGATTGCGGAGGGCCAGCGCCTGGCGGCGAATCTCGTCGCTGCCGGCCGGCTGGTCATCTCGCGAAATCATCGAGCGCAGGAACGACGTGACGCCGAGGCCACCAGACGCCTGACCGTTGAACTCCGGGTCGTTGACAAGGTTGAGTTCCTTGACGACCTCGTCAAGAACCTTGCCTGATGTGACCATCTTGATGCGGGTTTCGACAACGGCCAATGCTGCGTCGGGCTCACCCACCGATTGGGTGAGATCGCGGTCGGCAAGTTTCAGGTCGCCCGGCTCGATAGTTAGCTCGGTCGTAGCTTCGTATTTCTTCGGCGTCGATAGCGCGAGGGCTATGCCAAGCGCGGCGCCCAGAATGGTGGTGGACAGGATCAGCGCTTTGGAGCGAGCGATGCCGTGAACGACCTGCATCGGGTCGATCAGCGGTTTCCACTCCTCGGAACCGCCGCCGGCGGGTGGTCGGCCTGCATGGCGAGGTTCGGGAGCGGCCTGAGGCTGGCGGCCTTCCGCAGTGCCCCCGTAGCCCTGCCCGAGCGACGCGGCATGGTTTCTTCCCGCCCAATCGTTCCCGGTTTCGACCGGTTCCGCCTGATCGTGGTCAAATCCGCCGGTTTCGCCAGGGCCCGGGTCCAGCTTTTCTTCGCGCTCGGAACGCGCGGCGCGATGGCGCGCGGCGGCGTGCTCGCGCCAGGAGGAATTGGCCCTGTCGCCGATCGAAACCGTCTTGTCGTCGCCACGCATGGCTTGGCCGAGCGCCAGCAGAGAACGCTCGCGCCTCCAGTCATCACGGTTATCCCTGTCGACCATTGTCCTGGAACTTGCTCTCTGGCGGCTTGGGCGCGCGGATCGGCCAATCGTTAAGCCACGCTAAACAGGCATAGGAAACAAACGGTTAATTTTGCGCCTCGGTGGGCACAGTTTTCGCCCTTGTTCACCGCATTTCAGGCCGCCGGGACGGCTGCCAGAACGCCGCGTTAAACTTTTGCAGCCTATCTATCGCCCCGGAATGACCCAGGCCAGCGACATGCCGCAAGGGCGGAGCTTCGCGCGGATCGGCCACTTCGTGGCCACCCGCCGGAAACTGGTATTCGATTATGTCTCGGCGATCAGCGGCGCCGGCGGCCGGCTGGTGTTTTCGCTCGCCTATTTCATCGCTTTGGCCAATACGCTTTCGATCGCCGAGTTCGGCATGTTTGCGACCGCCTCGGCCGCCGGCATCATGCTGTCGCGCATCCTGGCCTTCGGCTTCATTTCGGCGCTATACCGCACCGCCACCATCCGCCCCAACCTGATCGGCACATTCACCGCCGGTTTCCTGCTTCTCAGCGTCTTGTCGCTGCCGTTCCTCGCCGCTGCGTCCTACGGCGTCTATCTGATCTTCTTCGCCGATACCGTGCCGTTGCCCGCCTTCGCCGCTGTCGTCTTCGCCGAAGCGCTTCTGTGGCGGCCGGTCGAAGTGGCGCTGATCGTCAACAACGGACTCGGCAAGTTCGGGCGGGCGGCCGTGCTCGCCATCCTGGCGACGGCGCTCAGGGCAGTCGGCGCGATCCTGTTCATGCTTGGCGCGCAGCACAGCATCGGCGTCTGGTCGCTGTTTTATATCGGCGCCAATGCCGCCTCGCTCATCGTCGCCTTCGTCTTCTTCTATCCGCGCCAGCGGCTGCGGCTGCGCGCCGAGCTTTATTTCAGGCGGCTCGCCGATTCCATCTATGTCGCCGGATCCGAAGTGCTGTTCTATCTGCAGATGGAGTTCGACAAGCTCCTGGTGCTGTCGATCGGCGGACCGCATCTGGCCGGCATCTACGCCATCATCATGCGGCTGGTCGATCTCACCGCAATCCCGATCCGCACCTTCTCGATGATGCTGGTGCAGCGCATGATGCGGGCGCCGGAGCTGCTGTCGCGGCCGGCGGTCAAGAGCGGCATCGAAGGCGGCGTGTTCCTGGTCTCGACGCTCGCGCTCGTGTCGCTCGGCATCGTGCTGCACTTCTTCCCAAACGCGCTCGGCAGGAATGTCGCCGAGGCAGCGCCGCTGGTGGCGCTGGCGGTCTGCGTGCCCGGCCTGCGCAATCTCGTCGAATATCAGGCTGAGCTTCTCTTTGCGCGCGGCCAGACGGCGGTGCGGGCAATCAATCTCGGTCTGCTCGCCGGCTTGAAGGCGGTTCTGCTCACTTATGTGCTGACCACCATCCCCGACACGGCCAATCTGGTCCTGTCGCTCAACATCGTCTTCCTGCTGCTTTATCTCGCCTCGATGCTGCTGACCTATTCGGCCATGCGGCGGCCGGCCAAGGCGATCTAGCGTACCTGCTGGCAGCCAAGGTCGGCGGTTCGTTTAACCGGGCAGACCATCGTTTGGGGTCGGGGCGAAGCCTTCGGAGTCGTCATTCCAGGGCGGAGCAGGAGCGAAGCTCCGTCGCGGAGACTCTGGAATCCTTTCCGTGACCTTGGCCGTGGAGTGCATCGGAGCAGAATTCTACATCGTTGTGTCGCTTCGAAGTAACGGCATGGATTCCAGGGTCTGCGCGCGTCGCTTCGCTCCCTTGCTCCGCCCTGGAATGACGACGAGAGGATCGTCTCTGCTAGTTCCCAACGTTTCGGATCTGTCAGAACTATTCAACCCCGATCAGGCGGCGGATGCGGCCGATATCGGTGCCGATGAAGGACTGCATACCGATCGCCACCTGTTCCGGCGCCATGGTGTCGACGAAGCGGCGGAACTCGCCATCCGAGAGCGGCTCGCCGTTCCAGTGGACGCGGCAGAACTCCTGCGAGCCGTGGAAATGGCCTGCGCCTTGAAGCACGTCGTCGACATAGCGGCCATAGATCATGCATTCGGAAAACCGGCGCGCCGAGCCGACGACGCCGACCCAGTCGCGGCCATGCACCTTCTCGATGCGCTCGCACATCGCGTTGACCGTCTCGCGGCGCCAGGCGATCAGCGTCGAGATGTAGTCATGGTTCGATCGATGGGCGGGATCGATGCCGAGCGCGGCGCCGGCATTGCGCGACCAGATGCGATGCTCGTCATGTCCATCGCTCGCCAGCACGCCGTCGCGCCGGAACAGCCGCACCTTGCCGTCGCGCCAGAAGGCGCCGCTGTCGAACGGCTTCAGGAAGGCGACGTCGGAATCGCAGAAGACGAGCACGTCTTCCTTTGCCTGCCCGGCAATCGCGATACGGCGCAGCTGCTGCACATGCCAGCCGCGCAGTGGCTGCGTTTTCAGGCTCAGCCAGACGCGGCGGCGAAAGCCGCTCAGCGGATCGTCAAAGACGCGCAGCCAGCGCGGCAACAGATCCCGCTCGTCGACAACGCTGCGGCGGCTGCCTTCCAGCTGGCGAAACAGCGCGACGTCGCGATGCTCAGTGAGGATGTAATGATGCGCCATGCCGGTGACGTGGCGGTCGATAGTTTCGCATAACAACCGGCAGCGCTCGAAATCGGGGGCGTAGCTTGCGGTGACGATCGCAGCTAGAGGCATGCGCGGCAGCGCTTCGACCGCAGTGGAGGCGTCCGGCACGAAGCGGCTGTTCACCGGCTCGCCTCCAGCGACAGCGGCCCGCGCGACAGCTTCTGCTTGACGACGCGCCACAGGAAGAGCGGATTGCCGACAACATAGCGGCGCCACAGGCGACCGGGTTCGATCCACAGGCGGAACAGCCATTCGAGCCGCAACCGGCGCAGCCATAGCGGCGCGCGCGGCACCGAACCGCTCATGAAATCGAGCAACGCGCCAACGGCGAACGGCAGCGTGCAATGGCGGCTGTCGATGTGGCGCTCGATCCACAATTCCTGGCGCGGCACACCCATGGCGACGAGCAGCACATCCGGCCGCAGCCTGGCGATGCGCTCGAGGATCGCCGGCTCCTCGGCAGCCGAGAAGAAACCGTCATGGATGACAACGAATTGGTGCTGCATGGCGAGCATCGAAAGCTTGGCGGACGCGGCTTCGGCATTGGCGCGCGTCGTGCCGAGCAGCGCCACAGTCAGCGGGCGCGACGAGGCCTGCAGGAAGGCCGGAATGAAATCGGTGCCGTTGAGATTGCTGGGGAAAGGCGCGCCGTAAAGCAGCGTTGCCGCCATGTCGACGCCGACGCCGTCGGGCAGGATGAGGAAGTTTTCCAGCGCCTCGGCAAAGACCGGATCGGTGCAGGCAAGATTGGCATTGTGGGCATTGAGGAAGCTCACCTTGGTGAAGCGACGTTCGTCGATCAGCCTGGTGAGCAAGGCGATGGCCTCGTCCCAGCGTATGGCAAGCACCGGAATACCCAAAATGGTCTTGAGCGTATCGAAGCCGAAAGCGGTGCGCGCGGTGTGCATGTTCATGCGGCCGCCTCCTGCCTGACGGCGCCGAGCTTCTCCAGGCCAAGGCCGATCGCGACGTCGAGCGCCTTGAGCTGGCGGCGATGAAAGGCGCTGCCATCGACGTCGCGGACATTGGCCGCGGCCGCCTGCAGCGCTGTCGCGAAAGCAATCGGATCGTCGGTCACCACGCAATTGTCGGGACGATAGCCGATGCCGCGCAGCGAGCGACTGGTGGCGACGGACGGCAGGCCAAGCTCGAAGGTCTCGATGGTCTTCAGTTGCACGCCGCTGCCGGCGGTGCTGATCAAGGGAATGACGGCGGCCCCGCGCACGAAGGCCTGCACATCCGGAACCCTGCCGACGAAGGAAACGCCGGGATGCGGCGAGCTGATGCCGGAAGGCACATTGCCCGCAATCCTGATGCGGAAATCCGGCTTCAGATGCGGCACGACCTTCGTCAGGAACCAGTCGAGGCCGATGCGGTTCGGCTGCCAGGTCCAGGTGCCGATCAGCGCGGCGTCGCAATCGATATGCCGCTTCGCCCTGCTTGTCGGCGCCTGCGCACGGGTTACCAGCGGCAGCACCGCGGAGCGCCGGTCGGAGGCGACGCCAAGTGCCGCGCGGTCTTCCTCGGCCAGCGTGAAGACAAAGCGCGCAGCGCCGCAGAGCCGCTTTTCCACGACCTCGAGGAGCCTGGCCTCGCGACGGAACATCCAGCGCTGGAGCGCGCTGGTTGCCGCCGCGGCATTTTCCTCGGCCGAGCGGTGCTCGACATTGTGCGCGACGAAGATGAATGGACGGTCGGCGAGAACCTTCTCAAAGGCGCCGGCGAACTGCACCGAGTTCAGGACATAGCCGTCGAAGGGACCGGCGTGTTCGATGACGTCGCGGACTTGCGCATCGGCAACGACACGCAGCTTGACGGAGGAAAAGGTAAGGCCGGAGAGAACCGCCTTGCCCAGCCAGGCAAGCTTTTGCAGCGGCGACGCGCTTTCGGTGCGCACCTCGACGGCGTCGAGCACGATGGTGTTTTGCGGATCGGACGGGGCCTTGCCCGGCCAGATGAAGCCGATCACCGTCACGCGCACGCCGGCGCGCCGCAACGCGTCGATGATCGCGGTGTTGGCAATCTCATAGCCCGAGGCGAGAGCGCCATCAGGCACGATCGATGTGGCGAACAGCAGATGCATCTCACCTATCCTTGGCTGCAGCCGGTAGCAAAACGCGGTGAAGCGTTGATTAAATGGCACTGTCAAAGGCCAAAGACCCGGCTTTTCCGACGGCCGGGCGAGAAGGTGATTAACGAAACGTTATCACCGCGATGCTATCGAGGGCTCAAACCCTCGCTGCTGGAAACGGATGATCCCTTTGCCGTCCGACGCTTCTGTATCGATCGCGGGGCGGTCGCCGGGGCTTGCCGCCGAGACCGTCGAGGCGGTCGTGACGCTGCCGACCTTCAAGCGGCCGAAGCAGGTGCTGGAAACGCTGGCTTCGCTCAAGGCGCAGCGGACCGGCAGGCGCTTTGCCGTCATCGTCATGGAAAACGAGGCCGATGCGCGCGAGGGCGCAAGCGCGGTGCTGCCGCTGTTCGAAAGCGGCGAGATGCCAGGCATGGTGATCGTCGCGCATGAGCGCGGCAATTGCAGCGCCTACAATGCCGGCTGGCAGACGGCGATCCTGCAGTTTCCCAATTTTCGCCACCTGCTGGTCATCGATGACGACGAGATCGCCGAGCCAGACTGGCTGGAGCGCATGTGCGGCGCCGCGGAGACACTTGAAGCCGACGTTGTCGGCGGCCCGCAGGTACCCATCTTTGCCGATGCCTCGCATGCCAGATGGGCCGAGCACCCGGTGTTCGCGCCGCCCTATCGAGAGACGGGCCGCGTGCCGGCGCTCTATTCGTCCGGCAACCTGCTGCTCGGTCGCAACGTGCTTAAGGCCATGGGACCGCCCTTTCTCGACCTCAGGTTCAATTTCATGGGCGGCGGCGATTCCGACTTTCTCAGCCGGTCCGCGCAGAAAGGCTTCGTTCTCGGCTGGTGCGCCGAAGCAAAAGTCAACGAAACTGTCCCTGCCCGGCGCGTCGAGGCCGACTGGATCCGCGCCCGCAGCCTGCGCAACGGCGTGATCTCGACGCTGGTCGAAAAGAAGAAGCGCGCCGGCACGCCGCTTGCCGGCCTCAAGGTTTTCCTGAAGAGCCTGGCGCTGCTCGCCGCCTCTCCGCTGCGCGGCGCCGTCCGGCTGGCGCGCACCGGCTCGCTGACGACGAGCCTCTATCCGGTCTATGTCGCGCTCGGCCGGGTGCTCGCCGAATTCGGATATGCCAATGAGCAGTACCGGCAGCCTGAGAAGAATTGAGCGCGCGCCGCTCGGCGCCGCCTTCACCAGGGAAGGTGTGGCGACGGCTATCGCCGCGCTCCTGTTCACCGTCATTATCGTCTCGTTCCGGCCGTTCCAGCCGGCGGGCGCGGAACTGACCGGCGACGGCGGCGACATCGTCAACCAGCTCGGCTTCGGCTCGCTCGGTGTGGTCTCCATCTTCTCGCTGCTTGCCTTCGCCGACCCGCGCGTGGTGCGCTCGCTGGTCAGCCCTTCCTGGGCGCTGATGCTGGGCTTCTTCTTCCTGTCGGTGGTGCTCGCCACCGATCCGCCCGCGGCGATGCGCGCCGCCTCCTTCACCATGATCGGCATCATCACAATGGCGACGATCCTGGTGCTGCCGCGCTACGCCGATTCCTTCGCCAGGATGGTCATCTTCACTGCCGTCGTGGTGATCGGCCTTTCCTATATCGGCCTGATCGTCTTCCCGCATGAAGCGCTGCACACCGCCGACTCGCAGGAGCCGGAGCATGCCGGTCTGTGGCGCGGCGTCTTCACGCACAAGAACATCGCCGGGCCGGTGATGGCCTGTTTCAGCTTCGCCGGGCTCTACCTGTTCCGGCGCGGCCAGCGCTGGTGGGGCGCCGGCATCTTCTGCGCGGCGATGATCTTCATGCTGCACACCGGCTCCAAGACGACCGCCGGGCTGGTCCCGTTCTCGATCATGATCGTCGTGCTGCCCAGTCTCATCGGCATGCGGCTCGGCACGCCGATCCTGTTTGCGCTGGCCATCATCGCGACCGCCGTCGGCACGCTCGGCATCGTCTTCATCGCGCCGGTGAAGCATCTGGCGGCAATCTATTTCCCCGATCTCACCTATACCGGACGCACGACGCTGTGGGAGTTCGCCGGCGAGATGCTGGCGAAGAAGCCCTGGACCGGCTACGGCTATGAAAGCTTCTGGGGGACGCCACTGCTGCTCAACCAGGACCAGCCCTTCGACCGGCCCTGGGATATCCGCACCATCGTTCACGGTCACGACGGCTATCTCGACATCGCCGTGCTGATGGGCATCCCGGCGCTCTGCGTCGCCGTCTACACCTTCCTGATCGCCCCTTTGCGCGACTATATGCGCATCCCGGCGCGCAAGGAAAACATCTTCCTCGGCGATTTCTTCATGATGGTGGTGCTGTTCACGGCGCTGAACGGTTTCCTGGAGAGCTTCTTCTTCCACCGCGGCGATCCGGTCTGGCTGTTCTTCGTGCTCGGCGTGCTCGGCTTGAGACAAGTCTCGCTGCGGCCGATCCCGGTTCGCCTCTCCCGCTGATCCTGGACTGTCGATCTTCCGCCACTGGACTTTTCCAGCGCTCCGCAATTGTCTAAGGAAGCCTTCTTTTCTCGGAGGCTTTCATGACGATCAGGCTGGTTCTCGCCGGTTGCGGCAATATGGGTTACGCCATGCTCTCGGGCTGGTTGAAATCCGCCAAGCTCGAGCCGGCGGCGGTGTTCGTGGTCGAGCCCAATGCCGAACTGCGCCAGCGCGCCGAACATCTGGGCTGCCGTGCCGCCGCCGACGCCGCCGGCATTCCGGCCGATGCCGTGCCCGATCTCGTCGTCATTGCGGTAAAGCCGCAGATGATCCGCGAGGTGACGGCGCAGTACAAGCGTTTCGGCGACGGCAGGACCAGCTTTCTCTCCATCGCCGCCGGCACGCCGGTCGCCACTTTCGAGGAAATCCTGGGCGAGCTCGCGCCGGTCATCCGCTGCATGCCGAACACGCCGGCGGCGATCGGCAAGGGCATGATGGTAGTGTTCTCCAACCCGCTGGTCTCCGACGACGTCCGCCGCTTCGTCCTTGAGCTGCTTTCGGCGAGCGGCGTCGTGACGACGATCGACGACGAGGGGCTCATGGACGCCGTGACGGCCGTCTCCGGCTCCGGCCCGGCCTATATCTTCCACTTCATCGAGGCGCTGACGGTCGCGGCCGAGAAGGCCGGCCTTCCCGCCGAAACCGCCAAGCTGCTTGCCATGCAGACAGTCTTCGGCGCCGCCTCGCTCGCCGCCGAAAGCGAAGACGAGCCGGGCGTGCTGCGCCAGCAGGTGACCAGCCCTAACGGCACCACCGCCGCGGCGCTTGCCGTGCTGATGGGCGGCGACCGCCTGACGAAGCTCGTCACCGAAGCCGTGGAAGCAGCGCGGCTGAGGTCGATAGAGCTGGGGAAATAACGACCATCCGCATCACGCAAGGTCGGTGTGGGAAAAATCGTTGCCCTTATAGAGCAAAGGCATGCCTCGACTTTTTGCCGAGGCATACGACAGGCAGTCGGCGAGGTTGAGCTGGGCCGGATGGCCGCGACCCTTGCCATAGTCGGAAAAAGCCTGGATCGCGAGCTTTGCATCGCTACTTTCGATCGGCACGACTTCCACCTCAGCCTCCTGCAGAAATGCTTCTATCGCCGCTTCGGCAACAACCGGCTGGACGGCGAGCATCGATGAAAGCCGCATCGCTGCTTCGAGTATGACCAGCGGAGATGTTATGCGCCGGGACGCCAACTCTATCCGGCCGCTCCATTCGGCTGCGTCCTCCTCGCCCGCCAGGATGGCGACGACGACCGAGGTATCGATGAACATTCAGGAATGTCCCCACATCTCATCGACCTCATCCTTGCTCAACGTCTTTCCGCCTCCGCCGGCCTTGGATTTGAAATTTCGGGAGATGGTGGCAAGCCGTTCGGCCAACGGCGCCTGTTTGCGGTGCCGCTGCAGTTCAGATTCGAGCGCCTCGATTACCGCCTCGGTCATCGAAACGTTTCGTTTTTCGGCAAGCTGGCGGGCGAGTTCTCTTGCCCGCGGATCCCTGATCTGAAGATTCATCGCTGCCTCCAATCCGTCATGACAATATAGCGCGACTGTCATGACAATGCCAGCAGCCGCATTCTTGCTACCCGGCCGCCAGGCGGAGCTGCGCAAATAGGAGCGGCTCAGCCCAACAGGGCTGGCGAACCGATCTTGGCTCCGTAGAGCATATCATCCTGCAGCCGGCGCAGGGCGTAAAGTCTCGTCGTCCGGTCCGGCACGGCATTGTCATCAGTCAACAACGCGCCCTTCTTCACCGGCTTCAGCACCTTGCCGCCTTCAAGCAAGCCGACCGGCACGGCGCGGACGGCGCGGGCATCGCCGACGGTCATGGTCCAGGAGCGGTAACAAGTCTCGCCGATCGCATCCAGGATCTCCCCGGCGGCAAGGTCGCGCTTGGCGACCGCGCAGACTTCCGCCACCGGCCTCGACAGAGGCACCATGTCGGGCTTGCCGTAGAGCATGATACGGGCGGCGGTGAGCGGCACCTCCAGCGAAGTCAGGTGATAGGGCCGGAACAGGCCGTAATAAGGGCCTTGGCCGACATGGAGATCGTCCATGCGTTCGACGACGCGCGGATGCATCGCCTCGACGATGACGAAGACGCCGGGCGCCACGCCCTTGCCGATCGTGTAGTCGACGACGCCTTTTCTCGACAGGAGGCCGCCATGCTCTTTCGGGATCAGCACCTTGGCCAGCTGATCGCGATCGGCCCTGGGGCCGTGCATGCCTGGAACATCCGGAACCAAGCCGGTGGCGTTGGCAATGGCGCACATCTCGACCATGGTCTTCGAGCCGTCGACGAACTCGACCAGCATGCGCGGGTTCATGTTGCGGCGCGCCGCCTCTTCCCGGTAGTCGTCGGGAACCGCGTCGTGGTTGAGCGGATTGTTCTTGCCCTTGCCGGCCGCGACGACGCCTAGCCCAAGCGCCGAGGCGAATTCGATCAGTTCCATGCAGCTTGACGGCTCGTCGCCCGCGCCGACCGAATAGACGACACCCAGCCGGTCTGCCTGCTGTTTCAGGTAGCAGCCGATGGTCACGTCGGCCTCGACATTCATCATCACCAGATGCTTGCCGTGCTCCATCGCCATCAGGTCGAAATCGGCGGCGACGCCAGGTTTTCCGGTAGCGTCGATGACGACGTCGATCAGCGGATTGGTGACCAGCACCTCGTTCGAGGTGATGGCGATCCTGCCGCTCTCGATCGCCCGGGTGACCCCGGAGCCGGTCTCGGCCTCGGCGGCCATCGCCTCGTCGCCATAGGCGATGCGGATCGCCTCATGGGCAGTGTGCGGGCGGCGCGTTGAGATGGCCGCGATCGAAATACCAGGCATCAGCATGCCCTGCGTCACCAGATCGGTCCCCATCTCGCCGGAGCCGATGACGCCGATGCGGACCGGCCTGCCCTCGGCGGCGCGTCGGGCAAGATCGCGGGCAAGCCCGGTCAGGGCGATATTGATCATGCAACAAAATCCACGGCTTTTTGCTCCGGCCGGCAATACAGGGAACGATCCGCGTTTGCCAATCAAACCAGGCTGAAATGGCGTTTTCTTGCGCATGCTTTGCAAGGCCGCAGCAGATTTCGCAGGAGCTTGTGCACGGGCGCCGTACGATTCGCCGTTTCTTTCAGACCATAACCATCGCAGCGCGCTTTGAACTGGGAGAGTCCCGACGAGCGCGCCCCGTTTCTGTGCCATTTTTGCTACAGGCTTTAACCCTAATGCCGGAAATCGCAATTTTAGCGGGTGTCTAATCCATTATATGCTCACGGCCCCGAAAAATTTGATAGATACTGGCTGAAAGGTCCGGTGGCAGGCTTGGGCAAATAAGCGCCAATAAAAAAATAATGGCGCGGGGATAGTCACGGGGTAGAAATGACCAGGACGGGTAAAATTACCGTCGGCTGGCGCGTTGCGCTTGCTGTCACGGTGTCGATGTTGGCTTGTGGTAGTGCCGGCGCACTCACGCTCAAAGAAGCTGTCGCCGTCGCCGTGGAGTCCAATCCGGAGATTGGACAGGCGATCGAAAACCGCGAAGCGATCGAATTCGAGCTGCGACAGGCCAAAGGCCTTTACCTTCCCAGCGTCGACCTGGAAGCATCGACCGGCGTTCGCCGCCTCGACAACGACACGCGGCGCGCGCTCGACGAGGATCACAAAGCTCTCTATCCGAACGAGGCCGACCTCACCGTCTCGCAGACGCTTTATGACAGCGGCGCAAGGCGCGCGGAACTGAACCGCCAGGCCTCGCGGGTCGATGGGGCTTCCTTCAGAGTTCTGGAACGCTCCGAGTTCATCGGACTTGCAGTCGTCCAGGACTATCTGGAATACATGTTGCAGGCTTCGATCGTGGTCGAAGCCAAGAAGAACCTCGGCTTCCATCAGTCCATCCTCAGCGATATCAGGCAAGGCATCGCGGGCGGCGCGCTCAACGATGCCGACCGGCAGCAGGCCGAGGAACGCCTTTATGCCGCCAAGGCGCGGATGCAGGAAGCGACCGAAGAACTCGAGGCGGCCAAGATCCGCTTCTTCAAGAATGTCGGCAAGCCGCTGACCAACGCGTCGCGGCCGGCCGATGTCGCAGCCGCCCTGCCGCGGTCGCTGGACGATGCGATCGGGCTCGCCAGGCAGAACAACCCGCGCGTCCATATGGCCAACAGCGACATCGACGCCGCCGCTTCGCTGGTCGACGCGGCGCGGGCGAAATATGGCCCGACGATCACCGCCGAGGGCGTTGCCCGGGGCGGGTATGACATCGACGGCGACAATGGCGACGCAAGCGATCTGCAGGCCCGGGTGGTGCTGCGCTGGAACCTCTATCGCGGCGGCATCGACAAGGCCAACGAACAGGAACAGATTCGCCGCACCAGCGAGCAGCGCCTTGCGCTGCACCAGGTGCTGCGCGAGATCGAGGAAGCCGTCCGGACCTCGTGGGACCGCCGCTTCCGCCAGGCGGAGCTGGCAAAGACGCTGCGGCAGCAGGCAGCCACCAATGAAAAGCTGGTCGCTTCCTATCGCGAGCAGTTCAAGGTCGGGCAGCGCTCGCTGCTCGATGTGCTCGATGCCCAGAACACGCGCTTCAACACCGCGACGCTGGCCGACACGTCGTCCTACGCATCGCTGTTCGCGGAATACCGGCTGCTGGCCGCAACCGGGGAATTGCTGAAGACGCTCAACATCCAACCGGCCAAGCAGGCCGCGGCCTACGCCCGTGAGGAATTCGGTGTGCCGGCTACGGCCGATACCGAGACCTATGCGCGGACGCCGTCGGAGCAGAAGAACGATCTGCCGTTCGACATCCTCGCGCCGGTCAGGAAAAAGTAGCCGATGTAGCGTCGATCTTCGGTCCTTCGGGGCGGATCGTGAACCAGCAACCTAATATCCTATCGCCCAAGGAGGCTTTCAAAGCCTGCTTCTGCGCTGTGGCGGCCTATCTCGGCAGGCCGAGCGCCGAAACGGTGCTGTTCGCCGGCGTGCCGATTTCGGAGACGCGCATCGAGCCGGACGAGATCCGCCATCTGGCCGAGCGCATCGGCTTGGAGGTGCAGAATTTCAGCCATCGCGATTTCCTGCGCGGCCGCTTCGATCTTCCGGCCATCGTCTTTCGCGTCAGCCAATTGCCGATCGCCCTCCTGGCGGAAATCGAGGGCGGGCAATATCTGACGGCGCCGCAGGAAAACGGCCGCACCACGATCGACAGGTCCGAACTCGCCGAAAGCTATATCAGCGGCGGCACGTCCTTCTCGATCACCTATGCCAACCAGGCCGAGGAGATGACGGTCGGCACCGCCGCGCGGATCGAAAGGCGCCACTGGCTGACCGGCACAATGGGGGCGTTCTGGCGCACCTATTCGAAAGTGGTGCTGTCGGCGATGTTCATCAACCTGCTGGCGATCGCCTCGCCGATCTTCACCATGAACGTCTACGACCGCATCCTGCCCAACAAGGCAATCTCGACCCTGTGGGTGCTGGCGCTCGGCATCGGCGCGGCGATCCTGTTCGACCTGCTGCTGAAGACGGCCAGGGCATCGCTGATCGACTATGCCGGTCGCAAGGCGGACCTGCGAATTTCCTACCTGCTGTTCGAGAAAGTGCTGAATTCCTCGCTTTCGGCGCGGCCCGGGTCGACGGGCGAATATGCAAACCGCGTCACGCAATACGAGTTCGTGCGCGAGTTCTTCACCTCCAACACCATCAGCGTCTTCATCGACACGATCTTCGTCTTCGTCTTCCTGGCGGTGATCTACGCCATCGGCGGCTGGCTGGTGGTGATACCGGCGCTGGCTTTCGTCATCTCCGTCATTGTCGGGCTGATCACCCAGCGGCGGATCGGCAAGCGGGTCGCGGCCTCGATGAACGAGGCGTCGCAACGCCAGGCCCTGCTGGTGGAATCCATCTCGACGCTGGAAACGATCAAGTCGCTGCGCGCCGAGGCCTACCTGCTGCGCAAATGGGGCGAGCACTCGAAGAACGCGGCCAACACGTCGGAAAAGATCAAGGAGCTCTCGGCGGCGGCGGGCAACATCACCGGCGCCATCCAGCAATTCGTGACGGTCGCCCTGGTGGTGGCCGGCGCCTATGCGTTCTCGGAAGGCCAGGTGTCGACCGGCGCCATCATCGGCACCGTGATGCTCGCCGGCCGCGCCGTGGCGCCGCTCGGCCAGATCGCCATCACGCTTGCCCGGTTCCGGCAGGCGATGCTGTCGCTCAAGATCATCAACACGATCATGTCGCAACCGGAGGACCGCCCCGACACGGTCGGCTTCGTCAACCGGCCGATACGCAGCGGCGCTCTGGTCTTCAGGAATGTCGGCTTCGCCTATCCGGGCACGGAAAACGAGGTTCTGAGCGGGCTCAACATCGCGGTCAAGCCCGGCGAGCGGGTCGGCATCATTGGCCGCATCGGCTCGGGCAAGACCACGATGGGACGGCTGATCGGCCGGCTGTTCCTGCCGACGTCGGGGGAGCTGCTGCTCGACGGCATCGACATCCGCCAATACCACCCCTCGGAGGTCCGCGCCGCGGTCGGCATCGTCGCGCAGGCCGGGGACCTGTTTTCGGGAACCATCAAGGAGAACCTCCTGATGGCGGCGCCGGGAGCGACGGACGAGGAGATCATCGATGCGGCGAAGGCCGCCGGCGTCGACGACTTCGTCTCGCGGCATCCGCGCGGCTACGACATGAATGTCGGCGAGCGCGGCACCAATCTCTCGGGCGGGCAAAGGCAGGCCGTGGCGATCGCGCGGCTGCTTTTGACCAAACCGAAGATCGTCTTCCTGGACGAGCCGTCGGGTTCGATGGATCTCGCTTCCGAGCGGCAGTTGATCAAGCAGCTCAAGGTGGCGTTCGACCGCAGCACGACGCTGATCGTGTCGACCCATCGCTACAGCATGCTGGAGCTTGCCGACCGCCTCATCGTCATCGACCAGGGCCGCGTCGTCGCCGACGGGCCGAAGGAACAAGTCATTCAGGCGCTGCAGAAGGCAAATGCCTGACCGGAACGTATGGACATGCTAGCAAGGGAAGACCGGCCACCATTTTTCGCCTCGGCGTCCGTCTACATCGTCGGGGCGCTGTTCGTGTGCTTCACGGCCTGGGCGTCGTTCGCCGAGGTCGACGAGATCGCGCGCGGCGACGGCAAGGTGATACCCGCTTCGAAGACGCAGATCATCCAGGCCAGCGAACCGGGCGTCGTGCAGGAGATCGCCGTCCAGATCGGCCAGACGGTCAAGAAGAACGACCTCATCATCCGCCTCGACAATTCAGGCAATACGTCGAGCCTTGGCGAAGAGAAGGCCAAGGCGCGAGCGCTGCAGGCGCGCATCGCCAGGCTGCAGTTCGAGCAGAGCGGCAGTGTCGAAGGGTCGTTTCCCTGCCCGGCGGAAATCCAGAAGGTCGCGCCGGAGATCTGCGACAACGAGCAGAAGCTGCTTGTGGCGCGCCGCGACAATTTCGAGGTCAAGCTGTCGGTTCTCAAATCGCGCCTCGACCAGCGCGAGAAGGAACTCGATGAGGCCACCGCCAACGCCGACCGCCTGTCCAAGAGCCTGGCCGTGACCGACCAGGAAGCGGCGCTGGTCGAACCCATGGTCAAGAAGGGCCTGATGGCCAGAACCGAACAGATCCGTGTCGAGCGCGAACAGACCGACCTTCGCGGACAGCTGACCCTTGCCGGCGAGACCATCAAGAAGGGCCAGGGGGCAATCACCGAGGCGCAGCTTCAGGTGAACGAATTGGGCCTGCAATTGCAGCAGGAGGCATTGAGCGACCTGACGCAGGCGCTCGCCGATCTGTCCGTGGTCGACGAAACCATCCGCGGCGCCACCGACAAGGTGGCGCGCACCGACATCCGCTCGCCGGTCGACGGCATCGTCAACACGCTCGACGTCAACACGCTCGGCGCCTTCGTGCAGCCGGGCGCGGTGGTGGCCGGCATCGTGCCGACCTCCGAGACGCTGCTGGTCGAGGCCCGAGTTTCGCCACGCGACGTCGCCTTCATCCAGCCGAACCAGGAAGCGCTGATCAAGGTCACCGCCTATGATTTCTCGATCTTCGGCGGCATCGAGGGCAAGGTCTCCAACATCACCGCCGACAGCCTCGTCGACCAGAAGACGGGCGAGCCCTATTACCAAGTGCGGGTCGCCACCGACAAATCGACGCTTACTAGGAACGGCAAGACCTATTCGATCATCCCCGGCATGATCTGCTCGGTCGACATCAAGACCGGACGCAAGACGATCCTCAACTATCTTTTGAAGCCCATCAACAAGGCGCGTCAGGAGGCAATGAGTGAGCGATAGCGCCATCCATCCGGACACCTCGCGCGAGAGGCTGCTGCCGTTGCTTGCGGCCGAGGATTTCGGCCCCGAATTCCGGGTCGTGGCGCGCGGCGGCGTGCGTCGCGGCATCCGGCTGGAGCGCGCCTTCTGGGTGTCGCTGAAACAGATGGCCGAAAGCCGCAAATGCACGATCGGCATGCTGGTCGAGGAGATCGCCGAACACCATCCCGACCAGGGCAACCTCACCTCGGCGATCCGCGTCGCCTGCATGCGCGGCCTCGCCGAGGAAAGCATGGAATTGCGCAAGCTCGCTTCGATCCGCACGATCAACGCGATCCTGGTCGCCTGCCCCTCGCCCGCCTTCGCGCTGTCTTCTTCGAAGAAAATCCTGGCCTTCAACGCGCCGTTCCAGCAACTGGTCCGGCGCCAATTGCCGAGCGCGCCCGGGGAGGATGGGCGCCAGGACCTGAAGCTGGCGCTCGACCTCAACGTTCCCGACATCTTCGCCCGGCTCGACGCCAATGGCGAGACGCCGGTCACCAGCGGCTTCGTCATCGGCGCTGGCGAGCGCCGCTATCGCGGCCAGCTCAGCGCCGTGCGCGCGCCCGTCACCGAGCCGGAACTGCTGATGGCTTTCGTCTACAACGGCTAGAGCTACGCATTTTCCCGGAACTGTCCGGGCTGCGCGAAGATAACAGAGCGACCGTGTATTTTCCGCGAGGCGCTGAACCGCTCGAAACTACTGCCTCAGGCTCGAAGCCACTGATGGTTCCGGCGATCCTTCGCCCGGAGCGACCGTGGCGAAGCCGCCGGCGATGTCGGCGACCTGCGCGCCGGACTTCGACCCGTGGATCCAGGCGCGATCGGTGCTGAAGGAATAGAGCGGAACATAGTCGGGCAGATCGCTGTCGCGCAGGACGGCGTTGCCGAGGCTGTCGAGGATGAAGGCGCCGCTTCCCGTGCTCACCGACAGGACGGCATGGAAGAACTTGCGGCGGCGATCCTGGAGCACCACCAGCGACATGCTCTGCGCCGGGATGCCGGCCCTGAGCAGCGCCGCCATCTTCAATATGGCAAAATCCTCGCAATCGCCGGCGCGATGCTCGAGGATTTCCGAAGGCTTCGCCCAATAGTCGAGCTTGCCATAGACGACGCTGTCCTTGCGATAGGCGATCAGGCGGTTGATGCTGCTGTTGACGAAGGACAGCTTGTCGCGAAAGCCCTTGTCGCCGGCAATCTTGACAATCTCGGCGAAAGCCGGGCTCTCGCGGTCGCAGACGCTGCCGGCGGTGCAATCGACGATGGCCCTGTAGACAGGAGCCCAGCGCGCCGCGACCGGAAAGTTGCGCATCGACAAGGCGACCGAGCCGAAGACGCCGGGGATGATCGCGGCGGTCTGGATCGGGTCGATGCCGGGATCGGCCTTGGCGCTCGAGCGCGCTTCAACCTCGTAGGGCGCTGCCGGCGTGTAGCCCACGGAAACGTCCGCGATCCGGTACGCGGAAGCCGGCTGCCAGGGCAGCGGCCGGGCCAGCGAAACGCCGCCGAGGCTCGCCGGCGCAAGCACCTCTTGCAGGACCGGAACCGCGCCCGAATTCGCGCTTGCCGACGATGGATCTGCCTGAGCGGCAAGGCCGATCGCCAGCAAGAGAACCTTGATCCCTGTCGGGGCTGCTTTTTGTATTTTCATAACGCCCACCTTTGACTGTGGACGCTACCAATCTTGTCTCAAATTATCGGAAAGGAAGGTGGGTAAGTTTCCGCGAATCACGCTATTCTGTTTTGCATCAAATTTTATTCAAAATTATACTTCCATTTACCAAGGCGGGAGGCGTGCGGCGCGGTCACTCCCACCCTCGTTAAGGTCATGCATATCCAGATATATCATCGCGATTTACCAAGTGTAAAAAATGCGATTCTCTACATATTCGAATATATGAAATAGGTTGAACGTCTGTTGCAAAGCCCGGGCCTGACATGTCTCTTTCCGGGAAATGCCGGAGGGGCTTTAGCTATGACGACCAATATCGAATTCGACGCCGTTTCAAATTCCTGGGACGAGCACACCAGCGCTGGTGAAAATCATATCTCGACGGGTGTGCAGGTCGCGCAGGCGACCGCCGGCCAGGCGGCGAGCGAGCCGGTGCCGGTCGATGTCGGCAGCGGCGCGCCGGCCCAGGGCGCGGCCGATGCGCCGGCCGCCAACCAGCCGGCCGACGCCAAGGCTGCAGCCCCCGCGAACGCACCGGCGGCAAATGCAGCGGCGGGCAATACCCCGCATGAATATCACATCGAGGCCGGCAATGTCGTGAAGCTCCCGGCCAGCGTGTCGATCGACAACATCAAGGTCAACGGACACGATCTCGTCCTCACACAGCCCGACGGATCCCAGATCGTCATCAAGGACGCCGCGCTGAACGTGCCGACCTTCATCCTCGGCGACGTCGAGGTGCCGCGCGTGGCCCTGATCGCCGCGCTCGAGGCCAGCCATGTCGATGTCGCCTTCGGCGCCGACGGCTCAATCTCGGCCGGCGGCAACGGCTCGCCGGGCAGCGCGGGCGGAAATTTCGAACATCCCGCAGGTGGGATCGGCGACGGCTTCGGCCTGACGTCGCTGCTGCCGCCGACCGACCTGGCGTTCGGCCAGCCGGACCATCGCGAGCTGTTCCCGGGATTGCTTGAGAAGGATTCGACGA
This sequence comes from Mesorhizobium sp. B2-6-2, assembly GCF_006440615.1. NCBI lineage: Bacteria > Pseudomonadati > Pseudomonadota > Alphaproteobacteria > Hyphomicrobiales > Phyllobacteriaceae > Mesorhizobium > Mesorhizobium sp. B2-6-2. The sequence continues at coordinate 421,131 of NZ_VFUG01000004.1, forward strand.
TCTCGCTGACAGGGACTCCGCCGACGCTGAACGTCGATGAGAGCTTCCTGCCGGACGGCTCGGGCACCGGCCCTGCCGGCTCGACCACCGACACGTTGAACTTTGCCGGTATTTTCACGGTGGCGCCGGGCAGCGGCACGCCCACGATCACCTACGACCTGAGCGTCAACTCGCAGGGCGAGACGTCGAACCTGATTGACTCGGCCACGGGCGAGGCAGTGGTGCTAACCCAGAGCGGCAACACGGTGTCAGGCTATGTGGCCGGTCACAGCGGCGATCCGGCCTTCCTGGTGTTTACGCTAAGCGTGAATACTTCAACCGGTGACGTGACACTGACGCAGGATCGCGCGGTGCACCAGGATACAATCGAGAACCCGACCGACGGCTCCGAAGGCATCGCCTTGGCAGGCGGCTTGGTGACGCTGACGGCGACGGCAACGGATCCAGGCGGCCACACGGCCAGCGCCTCAGCCGACATCGGCGGCAGCGCCACCTTCCATGACGACGGCCCCTCGATCACGGCCAACCAAGCCTCGGCGCCGACGCTGTCGGTCGACGAGAGCAACCTGCCGAGCGGCACGGCGCCGAATGCGGCGCTGACGGTCGTGACGGGCGACTTCCACGGCGCCTTCAGCGCGGTACAGGGCGCCGACGGGGCGACGGTTGCCTACTCGCTGGCGGTCAGCACACCCAACGTGGACTCCGGCCTGATCGACTCGGCCACTGGCCAGCATGTGCTGCTGTCTGTGAACGCCAGTGGCGTGGTCGAAGGCCGCACGGCCACCGGCGGCGACCTTGTGTTCACGCTTGCCGTCAACAGCAGCACCGGCGTGGTGACGCTGAGCGACTTCCGCGCCGTACATGAAGGCTTGGGCGAGAATGGCGACACCAGCGAGGGCGTCAGCCTGGGCGCCGGCCTGGTGTCGGTGACGGCGATCGTGACCGACAATGACGGCGACACCGCCAAGGCCTCGATCGATCTCGGACCGCAGATCACCATCCACGACGACGGTCCCGCGATCAGCGCGACCGGCTCGGCACCGGCGCTGTCGGTGGACGAGAGCTTCATTCCGGTGATCGGCTCGGTCGGCGGCGGCGGCGGCAACGTCGCGACGGGCGACTTCTCGGCGAACTTCGCCGTCATCGCCGGCGCCGACGGACAGTCCGGCTCGCTCGCTTACTCGCTGACGATCGGCAACACGACCACCAACCTTGTCGACGCCAAGACCGGCCAGACGGTGCTGCTGGCGCAGAACGGCTCGGGCGAGGTCGACGGCTATGTGATGATCGGCGGAGTGCAGACCAACGTCTTCACGCTGACGGTCGACGCGTCCGGCCATGTGACGATGACGGAGCTGCGCGGCGTCAAGGAGGCGACGGCATCGCTGGGCGACACCAGCGAGGGCGTCAGCCTGGGCGCCGGCCTGGTGTCGGTGACGGCGATCGTGACCGACAATGACGGCGA
>NZ_VFUG01000040.1:0-3378 GCF_006440615.1 Mesorhizobium sp. B2-6-2
TGGCGGAGGATTCCAGATTTGGCAGACCTCGGCTGGCGCCAGGACGGCTCCGCCACAAAATCTCACCCGATGCATAACTAGGGTTAGGTGGCGCGCCACCTAACCGTTCAACGGCGCGCTTTACGTCTTCCGCGCCAAAAGAGCGGACAGGATCAAGATCGTCTGGTGGGACGGCAGCGGCGTGTGTTTTTATGCCAAGCGGCTAACGACGCGAAGTTGGCCGCGGATCGGCCACAACCGGGTCCAGCTCAATGCTCAGCTCATGGCTCTGGTTGACGGAATGGACTGGAAACGGGTTCGGACGGAGACCGTCAGGCGGCCGCAATCGGCTGGGTAAAACCCTGCGGCATGATGAATCAGGGGGCTGAAAAGCGGGAAAATTGCCCGCGAATATGCTCTGATTTTGGCCATGTCGACACCCCATCTCGCACTCCCGGACGACGTTGACGCGCTCAAGACGATGGTTGTTGCCATGGCCGAAAAGGCCGCCCTTATGGAGGAGCGCGCCTTCATCTCGAGTTGGTCAACAAAAGTGCTGATGAGCGGATCGCACGTCTGACCGCGGTGGTGAAGATGCTTGGAGAGCGCGCGCTTCGGCAGCCGCTCCGAAAGTTTTGCGGACCGGTGAGCTGAGCGAGGAGCAGTATGCTCTCGTCTTCGAGGAGACCGAAACCGGCGTGGCGGCCATCGAAGCGCAGATGGACAAGTCTGTGGGCGGCTCGAAAGCGAAGCGCGCACCGCGTCCTCGCAAAGGCTTTGCGGCCCATCTCGAACAGGTCGAGGTGGTCATCGAGCCCGAAACGCCTGCTGGCTGCGAAGCGCTGGAAAAGATCCCGATTGGCGAGGATGTCTCCGAACGGCTCGATGTCACCCCGCGAAGTTCCGGGTGATCGTCACCCGTCGGACGGCGTTATCAAGGCAGCCGCTCCCGCCCGCATTCGAAAGCATCCGACCGAAGCGCTGCTGGCGCAGTTCGCGGTGTCGAAATACGCTGATGGCCTGCCGATCTACCGCCACGAAGCGATCTATGCTCGCGATCAGGTCGAGATCGACCGGTCACAGATGGCCCAGTGGATGGGCAAGGTCGGCTTCGAGCTCGAGCCACTCGCCGATTACGCACTGACCGGCATCAACCAGGGTGAGCGGGTCTTTGCCGATGAGACCACGCTGCCAACGTTGGCGGCGGGATCGGGCAAGGCCAAGACGGCCTACCTCTGGACCTATCTCCGCGATGATCGGCCCTTTGGCGGCAGCGGACCGCCCATCAGGCTCCGGCGCCGTTCCACGCCACCCCGCGCGGCTGGGCCGGTCCCGGCCTGCTGGCGATGATCCTGTTCGAGAAGTTCGGCCAGCATCAGCCGCTCAATCGCCAGGCTGAACGCTATGCCCGCGAAGGCGTGCCGCTCAGCCTGTCGACGCTCGCCGACCAGGTCGGCGCCGGCGCCGCGGCGCTGATGCCGCTGTTCAAGCGGCTCGAACCCCATTGCTGTCCGCTTCACGTCTGCACGGCGACGATACGACGGTTCCGGTCCTGGCCAAGGGCAAGACCGATACCGGCCGATTATGGACCTATGTGCGCGATGACCGACCATTCGGTGGCGCCGATCCGCCGGCGGCGGTGTTCTACTATTCCCGCGATCGCCGAGGGGAGCATCCTGCGGCGCATCTCGCCGGCTGGAGCGGCATCCTGCAGGGCGATGCCTATGGCGGTTATGGCGATCTCTATACGACGGGCCGTCAGCCCGCGCCTGTTCTGGAGGCCAGCTGCTGGGCCCACAGCCGGCGCAAAGTGTTCGAGCTGGCCGATATCGAAGCGGCGGCGCGCAAGAAGGCGCGCGGCGAGAAGCCCAACCTGGTCTATCCGCTCGCGGTTAAGCCGTGAGCGCATCGATGCCCTGTTCGATATTGAGCGCGCGATCAACGGCCTGTCCCCAGGCCAACGCCACGCCGTGCGCCAAGAGCGGAGCGCGCCGCTGGTCACCGAGCTCGAGCGCTGGATGATCGAGACGCGCGACAAGCTCTCGCGCGGACACGATCTGACCAAGGCCTTCAACTACATGCTGCGTCGCTAGTCATCCTTCACCCGGTTCCTCGACGATGGGCGGATTTGCCCATCGAACAATGCAGCCGAGCGAGCCCTGCGCGGCATCGCCATCTCGGGGTCATTCTGCCCATGTTGGGCAGGAGGTCGAGGTCCATTACCGTTGGCACCCGTATTTCGGACGTCGGCTTCGCTGCGAGAACAGCGAAGAGCGCGCCAACGGCCGGATCATTCATCTCGTCGTCGCGCCCGGGCATGTCATTACCGCTCCGGCCTGGATGATCGATCCCGTGGCTTGCGCGGCGATGGACCTTGGCTCCCCGCGCGTATCGCTTGCCGCGCTGCTTGAGCTTAACAAGCTCTTGATCGAACGCCGTTTCCGGCGAGGCTCTCCGGATGATTTCACCATCGCGGAGGCGCAACATGAGAACCTTGCCACCCCCGACACGATCTCTCGTGGTCGTTCGCCAACTCAGCTTGCCGCTCGACTCGCAGAAGCTGAACGGGCTGAGTTCAGCGCAATGGACCATAGTGATCGCCCGGCTCGCCAACGTACTGATGGCCGCCGCCGGCGTGGCAACGGAGGAGGAGAGCTGCGATGACGAGCGGTAATCTGATTCCGACTGCCGTCCTCAAGCGCAAGGCCGTGGTCTATGTGCGTCAGTCCACTCAGGCGCAGGTCCAGCTCAACCTTGAGAGCCAGCGTCGGCAGTATGAGCTTGTCGACGTCGCGCGGCGCTGGGGATTCCGCAAAGTAGAGGTGATCGACGAGGATCTGGGACGAACCGCAAGCGGGGCTGTGGAGCGTCCCGGTTTCGAGCGCCTGGTCGACGATCTGTGCACCGGCCATGTGGGCGCCGTGCTTTGCCTGGAGGCGTCCCGCCTGTCGCGCAACGGGCCGGACTGGCATCGGCTGCTCGAGTTGTGCGGCGAAGTCGATGCACGCGTGATCGATCTGGACGGAGTCTACGATCCGGGATTGCCGAACGACCGCCTGCTGCTCGGTATGAAGGGCAGCATCAGCGAGTTCGAGCTCGGCGTGCTGCGTGCCCGCATGTACGAGGCCGCCCGCGCCAAGGCACAGCGTGGGGAACTGCGCATCTCCGTGCCCTTCGGCTATGTCTGGCACCGCGATTATGGTCTCGGTTTCGATCCCGACATGCGCCTGCAGGAGACCATTCGCCTGATATTCGCGCGCTTCCGCGAACTCGGCAGTGCGCGCCAGGTCCTGATCTCGATGATCGACGATGGCGTGCATTACTGCTGTTGCTGGCCGCGCAAACGGGGTTGCGGGTCTCGGAGATCATCGATCTCCACCAGGACTCGGTGATGCTGGG
>NZ_VFUG01000041.1:0-3231 GCF_006440615.1 Mesorhizobium sp. B2-6-2
TAGCTTAGATGCTGTTCAGCAGTTGCAGAACGGCATCGGTGGGCCGGAAGCGCGCCCCGTAATTGCCCTCGATGCCCGCCTTTTCGATTCCGTTGCGCATCATCTCGACATCCGCGGCGGCATAGCGGTGGGTGGTGGCGACCTGTGCGTGCCCGAGCCAGGCTTGAATCGTCAAAAGATCCACGCCGGACTGGAGAAGCTTCATGGCGAGGGAGTGCCGGAAGATGTGTGGCGATATGGGCTTTTCGGCCAAGTCCGGCCTAATGGCCACTGCCTTGGCCGCCGCTCGTCGTACGATGTGGGTCGCCCCGAAGCGCGTCAGGCGCTCATTGTGGGCGCCGACAAAGATCGGTCGTGGTTCGAGGTTGGCGATTCCGCGTTCGCGCAACAAGGCCGCCAGCGCTCTCGCCAAATCCTGAGAAACGGGGATGACGCGATCTCTGCGCCCCTTACCGTGCAACAGCACCTGCGAACGCGGGCGTTCCAACTGAAGGTCGTCAGCATTGACACCAATGGCTTCGGAGACCCGCGCGCCGGTCCGCGCCAGGAACAGCAGAAACGCGCGGTCGCGCCGACCACGGGGCGTCCTCTGATCGGGCGCCGCAATGATTGCGTCCACTTCTGCGTTGGTGAGGTGGCGCGTCACCTCAATGTGCGCCCGTTTTGTGGGAATCGTCAGCACGCGTTGCGCGACACCAAAGGACGCCGGGTCGGCCGCTGCCACATGGTGGAAGAAAGATCGTATCGCAGCTAGTCGGGCATTGCGCGTGGCGACGGTGTTGTTCCGCTTCTCCTCGAGTTCGTCGAGAAAGGCGAGAACGAGGTCTCGATCGAGATCTTCGAGCACCAACGCCGCCGGCCTCTTCCGCAACCTGGCGGCGGCAAAGAGGATCAGCATGCGCAAGGCGTCGCGATAGCTCGCGACAGTCGCGGGAGTGGCGTTGCGCTGCTTGGTCAAGCGCCGGCGAAAGTAGGATTCCAGGAGCGGCGCCAGGAGAAGATGTTCGCTCATGCTGCACCTCCATCGAGGAAAGCGCGGTCCGCCGCAATGGCGAGAAGATCCGTCGAACCAGTGAGGTAGTAAGCGGTATCGCTGTAGCTGGCGTGGCCGAGATATGTGGCGAGCAACGGGAGCAGCGCCTGAACGTCTGCGCGCTGTTGGTGCCAGAAGCTGAGGCGGGTCACGGCGAACCGGTGCCTGAGATCGTGCGGCCTTAAGGGCTTACCGCCATCAAGGCCGGCGAGCTTGCGGACCTCGGCAAAACCGTTTTGCAGGCCGGTCGCTGAGAGGCGGTTGCCACGAGAGCTGAGGAAGAAGCCCTGGTCCTTGGGCGTGGGAAAAGCGGCGTCACGCTCACGGGCGTAATGGCGAAGGGCAGCCTGGGTCGTCGTGTGAACTGGAACGAGACGGTCCTTGCGGAACTTCGTCTTCCGAACCAGAAGAACCCCGCTGGTCAGATCGACGTCGGAACGATCAAGCCTGACCACTTCGCCAGATCGCAGTCCCGAGCTTGCTAACAATCCGATCAGCGTTGCCATCGTCCGCCCCCTGAGAGGGATGCCTGGCGAAATGCGCGCACATGCGTCGATGAGCGACGCCAACTCTGACTCGCTGAGGATCCGCGGCGGCGGAATCGCCCTGGATCTGGGAAAGACTCTACGCTCCAAGGTCTCCGTTTGGGCGTCATAGACGGCGAGATACTCGTAGAATCGGCGGAGCACGCCGTGACGAGTGGTGCGGCTGTTGGCGGCGCCGCCGAACGACAGGACGAAGTCCAGCGCCATCGTCCGGGTGGCGGGCGCATCGAACTGAGCGCGTTCAACGTAGCGGACGAAAGCCCGCAACGTGCCAGCTTGTTTGCTGAAAGAGTAGCCGAGCGAGTGGCGCAGTTCGATGTAACGCTCGGCCTTCTCGCCGAGGAATCGGGTAAACGCGGTCATGCCGCGCCTCCCGGAAAGGGGAGTGCGACCTCGGCGAGTTGCGAGGCCGCAACCTTCACGTACAGCGCCGTTGTGTTGATGCTCCGGTGGCCAAGAAGATCGGCGACCTCGTTGATTGGCCTTCGCTGCCTGACGAGCTGGGTGGCAAGGCTGTGGCGCAGGAGATGCGCACCTGCGACCCGCCCGAGTTCGACCCCGCCATGCCGCAACCGCTTCCGCACGATCCTCGAAACAGGCGACGCGCACTTGAACGGCCCCAGCGGCGGCGCGAAGGACAGGAACAGATACGGACTATCCACCTTCGGTCGAGCGCGCAGGATGTAATCGGCGAGTGCGGCGCCGGTCTCCTCGAGGAGTGGTACCACCCGATCACGCTTGCCCTTGGTGCGCCGGACAAAAACCTCGCCAGTACGCCAGTGGATATCCTTCAGCCGAATGGCGCGTAACTCGCCGTTGCGAATGCCGGTGGTGGCGAGCAGCAGCAAGACGGCTCGATCGCGGATGTCGACCGGCGTCGTTGCGCCGATCGCATCGATCGCCTGCCGAACGTCATCCCATGCAAGGCGCGGCGGCAAATGTGCCAAACGCCAAGAGGGCGTCCTTGGGACAACGCGGGCGAGATCTTGGCGATGGTGGCCAGCCCAATACAAAAACCGAAGAAATGTTCGGATGTGAGAAGTCGCTGCCGTGCGGCTGCTGGAGGTCGCCGATAGTGACAGCCGATGCTCGACAGCAGCGAGGACGTGCTCAGCCGCCAACGCCTCGAGGTCCTGGCCGGGATGGTGATGGCGGAACCAATCCAAAAAGCGGCGACCGCCCAGAAGAACGCCTTCGCGGGTCTTCGGCTCCAGGCCCCGCACCCTGCGCAGATAGTCCGAAAAGGAGGCCAGAAGCGGATTATCCGGGTCAGCATCTACACTGGGAACGGAAGCAATGAATCGCTCCGGAGCCACTCGCAGTGCGTGTCCCAGCGCCGACACTGCTCCAATGCGTGGAGAATCCGTCGTAAACGTGGACAAATAGCTATCGACGACATCCTGATGGATCGGCATCGGACCACAGCGCGTCGCGGCAAACTGGCTAAAGCGCGCAATCCGGCTCAGGTAAATCTTGGCGGACGCTCGCTTATAACCAAGCGTGAAAAAATGCTCCGCGAGGCGATCCATCTCGCCGCCGAGCGCACCGCTACGCAGGCGCTTGAGTACCCCACGATACGAAAAATAGAAGTCGAGCATATTGCCCCTCCAGCATTGCGGCGCAGGGGGATCCCGCGTCCGTCAGAGAGGCATG
>NZ_VFUG01000042.1:0-3015 GCF_006440615.1 Mesorhizobium sp. B2-6-2
TTTGACGTTCTTTCAGCCTGGCGCCCTTCGAAGCGAAGCTTCGCAAGGTCGACCGACCGTCGGCGCCGATGCGCCGCACCCACGTAGCGCCGCCCCGCAGGGCGGAACAAGCGTGAGTGAGAACAAGATGGATATAAGTAATGAGAACGATCAAGCCTATCGAACTATTAGTACCGGTAAGCTTCAAGCGTTGCCGCTCTTCCACACCCGGCCTATCAACGTGGTCGTCTTCCACGGTTCTCAGGGAATACTCGTTTCAAGGTGGGTTTCCCGCTTAGATGCCTTCAGCGGTTATCCCGTCCGGATATAGCTACCCTGCGATGCGGCTGGCGCCACAACAGGTCCACCAGAGATCCGTCCATCCCGGTCCTCTCGTACTAGGGACAGATCCTTTCAATATTCCTACACCCACGGCAGATAGGGACCGAACTGTCTCACGACGTTCTGAACCCAACTCACGTACCGCTTTAAATGGCGAACAGCCATACCCTTGGGACCTGCTCCAGCCCCAGGATGCGATGAGTCGACATCGAGGTGCCAAACAACCCCGTCGATATGGACTCTTGGGGGTCATCAGCCTGTTATCCCCGGCGTACCTTTTATCCGTTGAGCGATGGCCCTTCCACGCGGGACCACCGGATCACTATGACCGACTTTCGTCTCTGCTCGACTTGTCAGTCTCGCAGTCAGGCAGGCTTATGCCATTGCACTCAGCGAACGATTTCCGACCGTTCTGAGCCCACCATCGCGCGCCTCCGTTACTCTTTAGGAGGCGACCGCCCCAGTCAAACTACCCACCATACATTGTCCCGGACCCGGATAACGGGCCGCGGTTAGACATCCATAGTAATAAGGGTGGTATTTCAAGGGTGGCTCCACCTGAGCTGGCGCCCAGGTTTCAAAGCCTACCACCTATCCTACACATGCCACTACGAATGCCAATGTAAAGCTATAGTAAAGGTGCACGGGGTCTTTCCGTCTAACCGCAGGAACCCCGCATCTTCACGGGGAATTCAATTTCACTGAGTCTATGCTGGAGACAGCGGGGAAGTCGTTACGCCATTCGTGCAGGTCGGAACTTACCCGACAAGGAATTTCGCTACCTTAGGACCGTTATAGTTACGGCCGCCGTTTACTGGGGCTTCGATTCAGAGCTTGCACCCCTCCTCTTAACCTTCCAGCACCGGGCAGGCGTCAGACCCTATACGTCGCCTTGCGGCTTCGCAGAGCCCTGTGTTTTTGATAAACAGTCGCTACCCCCTGGTCTGTGCCACCCTCCTCTGCTTGCGCAGAAAAGGGTCACGCTTCTTCCGAAGTTACGCGTGCAATTTGCCGAGTTCCTTCAGCATAGTTCTCTCAAGCGCCTTGGTATACTCTACCTGACCACCAGTGTCGGTTTCGGGTACGGTCTATAAGGAGGAGCTATTTCCTGGAACCACTCCGCTGCCCTTTCAATCCGATAAGATTGGACAACTTGTGTGATCCGTCACTACCTCCAGGCCCACGAATATTAACGTGGTTCCCATCGACTACGCGTTTCCGCCTCGTCTTAGGGGCCGGCTAACCCTGCTCAGATTAACTTTAAGCAGGAACCCTTGGTCTTTCGGCGGGGGAGTCTCTCACTCCCCTTACGTTACTCATGTCAGCATTCGCACTTCTGATACCTCCACCGCCCCTCACGGGTACGGCTTCATCAGCTTACAGAACGCTCCGCTACCGCTCGTGATTGCTCACGAACCCTAAGCTTCGGTGTATGGCTTTAGCCCCGTTACATTTTCGGCGCAAAGACCCTTATTTAGACCAGTGAGCTGTTACGCTTTCTTTAAATGATGGCTGCTTCTAAGCCAACATCCTGGTTGTTTTGGGATCCTCACATCCTTTCCCACTTAGCCATAACTTGGGGACCTTAGCTGTAGGTCAGGGTTGTTTCCCTTTTCACGACGGACGTTAGCACCCGCCGTGTGTCTGCCGACTAGTACTCCCAGGTATTCGGAGTTTGGTTAGGTTTGGTAATCCGGTGAGGACCCCTAGCCCATCCAGTGCTCTACCCCCTGGGGTATTCGGTCGACGCTCTACCTAAATAGATTTCGCGGAGAACCAGCTATTTCCGAGTTTGATTGGCCTTTCACCCCTAGCCACAAGTCATCCCGAACTATTGCAACAGTTATGGGTTCGGTCCTCCAGTAAGTGTTACCTTACCTTCAACCTGCTCATGGCTAGATCACTCGGTTTCGGGTCTAATGCGACGAACTGAACGCCCTGTTCAGACTCGCTTTCGCTGCGCCTACACCTACCGGTTTAAGCTTGCTCGTCACACTAAGTCGCTGACCCATTATACAAAAGGTACGTGGTCACCCTTGCGGGCTCCCACTGTTTGTAGGCAATCGGTTTCAGGTACTCTTTCACTCCCCTTGTCGGGGTGCTTTTCACCTTTCCCTCACGGTACTAGTTCGCTATCGGTCATGCACGAGTACTTAGGCTTGGAAGGTGGTCCTCCCAATTTCAGACAGGATTTCACGTGTCCCGCCTTACTCGAGGACGATTGATCGCATTACGCGTACGGGGCTGTCACCCGCTATGGCCCTACTTTCCAGAAGGTTCCGCTTGTCTCTCAATCGCCACTGGCCTGGTCCGGGTTCGCTCGCCACTACTTCCGGAGTCTCGGTTGATGTCCTTTCCTACGGGTACTTAGATGTTTCAGTTCCCCGCGTTCGCCACTTTATCCCTATGTATTCAGGATAAGTTACCTATTAGCGATACTTGGAAACCACAGCGGCAAGACGGCGCGATCCGAAGGATCGTCGCATTCCTGCCGCTCTGATTTTCCAAGTACCTTAGGTGGGTTTCCCCATTCGGAAATCTACGGATCAAAGGGTATTCGCACCTCCCCGTAGCTTATCGCAGCGTATCACGTCCTTCATCGCCTGTGCATGCCAAGGCATCCACCAATTGCCCTTAAGACACTTGATCGTTCTCATTGCCAATACCCATCACGCGATCCCGAAGGGATCGTCG
>NZ_VFUG01000043.1:0-1904 GCF_006440615.1 Mesorhizobium sp. B2-6-2
GCGGCGCATCGGCGCCGACGGTCGGTCGACCTTGCGAAGCTTCGCTTCGAAGGGCGCCAGGCTGAAAGAACGTCAAAGGCACAGCAAAGACCAGCGAACAGCTTAGAGAAAGCAGCAAATAGGGCTCCCTATTCGCTACTCACTATTGGCTATTCGCTCAAACAGCTTCTCGATTTGAACGTGCGTTTTGCCGACCTGGTGGTTATGGCGGAGCGGCTGCACCCGATCCCATTCCGAACTCGGCCGTGAAACGCTCCAGCGCTGATGGTACTTCGTCTCAAGACGCGGGAGAGTAGGTCGCTGCCAGGTCTGCCAAGCGCACGTTCACCTCACATCCGGATCGATCCGGACGGAGACAAATCTTCTCTCTACGATCTTAAGGCCCGCCAAACGGGAGCCTGGGCCGCGCAAGCGGCCCTTTCATTTGGCGGCTCTTGAATCTGGTAAGGTCGCACTTACCTCAAAGGACGCAAGCACACGCTTGCTCGTAGTCGCAAGCAAACGCTTGCTCGTGGTTGACGCGGGGTGGAGCAGCCCGGTAGCTCGTCAGGCTCATAACCTGAAGGTCACAGGTTCAAATCCTGTCCCCGCAACCAAATCCAAAACGGCCCGCATCCACGCGGGCCGTTTGCGTTTGTGATCGCGGGCACGAAGGGCAGGGCTCTCACCAGGCCGAATCATTCAACCCACATCGACCCGCATCGGCGCGCTCGTCATGGTGCTGCTCGCTGGCTGGAATCATGAACTGCGGCCGACGAGGACGTCAAAGTGAGCGTGGCAGCGCACTCAGGGACAGGCGTGCAACCGGGCACGAAATAATATTAGCCGGTTGAGTTTTAAACTCGGCCGGCTTCCGCGTCGCAGCTGCCTCGCAATGGTGCAGAGGTCATGGAATCGGCCGCCTGGCGATCCTCGATCGGGCGTCGGCGTCTCGACCCGATAATTTTGATCTCTGCCGATTCGGGCATGTTGGGCCTTCATCGAATCCCGACGGGTGAATTGGAAGGGTCCCATATTGCCGGAGGAGGCTCCATGCCCAACTTCGCTTTGAACGAGCATTATGAGCGCTTCATCAGAAAGCAACTCGAATCGGGCCGGTACAACGATGCCAGCGAGGTTGTCCGCGCTGGTCTGCGCATGCTGGAGGATTTTGAGGCAGAGCGTGAGAAGTGGCTGCGTGAGGAGATCCCGTCGCGCGTGGCCGAGCTCCAGCAGGATCCGGCAAAAGCTATTCCCGCCGAAACGGTGTTTTCCCGGCTGGAGCTCCGTCATCGCGCACGGCAGGCGAAAGCCAAGTAGGAGATGGAGTGCCGGATTGTCTTCCACACGAAAGTGGAAGCCGAGCTCGAGCAACTCTATGACGATATAGCCGAGCGTGCATCGCCGGCGGTTGCCTGGAATTTTGTTGTAGGCATCGGCGATCTCTGTCTTGGCTTGCCCCGCAGCGCGGCTCCGAGCGGGTGGAGATCATGCCGGGGCTGCGGATCATTGGGTAGCGTCGCGCGGTCAGTATCGTTTTCGCTTTCGACGGCGAGTTCGTGCTGATCCTGGCATCTTCTACGCGGGCCGGAATATCACGCCCGAGTCGCTGGAAGGACGGCTCTGAACCGCGGGCCAAAGGGCCGCGACGATCGACATTCGGCTAAGTGCTGGTGGCTGCTTTAGGGCGACCGCATTCACCCGGCGAAGCGGTTGTGACGGGTATCGCCGCAACGGAAGCGCCGGCCAAAATTCAACCAAGCCAGCTCACAAATTTTGCCTTCTTGGATATCTCCACGAGAAATCGAAAAAAGAGCGATCTAGGCTGTTGACAGTTCGGTCGGGCGGCGACTATATACGGCCCACGAACGAGGGCGGTGCGCCGCTGGCGACGAAGAAGTTTGCTTCTAGGTCTGCCCTCTGTT
>NZ_VFUG01000045.1:0-1463 GCF_006440615.1 Mesorhizobium sp. B2-6-2
CGCTCTGATGTCCGCTGTCAAGGTTTGGAACGCAGAAGGTCGCCCGATCCGAGGAACGGCTGCTCATTCTGATGAGCGCGCATGGGTGGAGGCGGAACTGAAGGACGTCGGTGATCAAGCTCTGATGCGCGGGTTGGCTACCGCATTCCCGATTGTGCGTCCGGGGCTGTTCCTATCTTACTGCGGGCGTCGGTCAATTTGCCGGCCACAAAGCGTCTGACGGGCATTCCCCTGCCGTGGTCCCGCCTCCGCCCATGCGCGAGGTGTAGACTGCCGCGGCGAGCGATCAGGTGGAGCGTGCCTCCCTGGCGACGGCCCACATGAAGCCGACTAGTTCGCGGGCGATCGCCGTGCAGACCACCGTCGTTCGCTTGCCTCGCGCAACCAGCTTTCGATACCGGGTCGTCAGGCGGGCCTGAGCCTTCCATGCGATCTCACGGACTTTCGGCGGTGCCTGCTCCAACCGGTACAGCTTCGCCTTGCCGATCCGGGGTGGATGTCGATAGGTCCAGGCGCTCTCAACCAGCATGTGGCGAACGCGGCCATTGCCTGCCTTGGTGATGCCGCCACGCCTGATTGTCTCTCCAGTCGACCGCTCGCCGGGAACGAGGCCGAGATAGCCCATGAGCTGGCGAGGGCTCTCAAAACGGCTTACGTCGCCGACCTCGGTGGCGAACGTCACGGCGACGATCAGATCGACCCCACGCAATGTCTGGAGCGCTCGCACGATCGGCGCCAGCGACCAGTTCGGGATGAACTCTTCGATCACGCGATCAAGCCGTTCCACACGCTCTTTCGAGACGCGCACCGCTTCGACCATTTCCTGGAGCGCGATCTGATGTGCAGGATAATCGAACCGCTGCTCCTGCAACCAACGCAGGTAGCGCATGGTCCAGTTCTTCGTGCGCGGATAGGCACGACCATGCTTGAGCATGAAAGCGCTCACCTGCTGGCGATGGACCCGCAGCGTCTCGACCGCGGCTGCCCGGGCGCGAACGAGATCTCGCATGGCTTCGTGATCTTCATCGGGAACCCATACCGCCGTCAGTTCGCCGGCGCGCAGCAGCCTTGCCAATGAAAGAGCATCCCGGCGGTTCGTTTTCACCCGATCGCCAGGCTTCCTTGGAATCAGCGATGGCGCGACCACGGTGCATTCATGGCCAAGGGAACGGATCAGCCGGTAAAGGCCATAGCCGGTTGGGCCCGCCTCGTAGCATAGGTGGATGCGATCGAACTTGGCAGCGATCCGTTGGATAACGCGGCGCATACTCGTATCCGATGCGTCGACCTCGCCGAAGAACCGAACCTCTCCCTCCCGGCCGGCTTCCGCAATCGCGATGGCGTTCCTCAGCTTAGCGACATCGATTCCGACAAATGCTTCCCTATAATCTGCCACGGCTCGTCCTCCTGTGATGAGGATCGGCTCGGACCGCCCGAGCAACCCTCGGACGCGCAGTGTAGGG
>NZ_VFUG01000046.1:0-1373 GCF_006440615.1 Mesorhizobium sp. B2-6-2
CGTCATCCTCGGGCTTGTCCCCATAGGCGCTAACTTAGGCTTGACGGTGATCGTGGTGAGTGATTCACCGTGGGTCATGAGCGATTCGCTGCAAGCTTTGGATTGGGATGATCTGGTCGGACGGTTGGGCTCGGCAGAAGAGTTGGAGACCAGCGCGCGGGAGGCTGGGGCGCTGCTGCGCAAGCGGCAGGTGACGAGCGCTGCTGACCTGCTGCGCCTGTGTTTTGCCTATGTGCTTGGTCGGTTCTCGCTTCGGATGTTGGCTGGTTGGGCCGAGCAGCGAGGAGTGGCGTCGATGTCCGACGTGGCGATGCTGAAGCGTCTGAAGGCCAGTGCTGATTGGGTGGGCGGCCTGGTTTCGGAACTGCTTGCCGAGCGCTGCCCCGAAGCCTTCGCCGGCTTGCACGGAGGCCTGCGGATGATGGCGGTGGATGCCACGGTAGTTGCGCCGCCTGGTCCCAAGCGGGTCTATTGGATGGTGCACACGGTGTTTGATCTTGCAACGCTGAAGCTCTGTTCGGTGGAGGTCACGGATCGCCATGAAGCCGAGCGGCTGTCGCGCGGCGCCAGGGCCGGAGAGCTTCGGATCGCCGACCGTGCCCACGCCAAGGCCGACGATCTGGCTCGGGCAGTCGAGGCAGGGGCTGATTTTCTGGTTCGTGCCCCTTCAAGCTATCCACGCCTGCTGGATGGCCAAGGCCGGCTATTGGATCGCTTGGCGCTGTGCCGTGAAGCGGGCAAGAAGGGCGTGCTCGATCTTTCGGTGAGCGTCCAGGACGGCAAGTCCAGGGTCGAGATACCCGCTCGGGTGGTGATCCTGCCCATGCCGCCCGAGGCGGCTGAGAAGGCCAGACGAGCGGCGCGCCGTTTGGCGGCCAAGGCGAGATACAAACCCAGCCAGGCCGGCATTGAGATGGCCGGCTATCTGGTGCTGTTGACATCGCTGCCGCCAGATGACTGGCCGCCTGAGCGGCTCGCCTCGACTTATCGTCTGCGATGGCAGATCGAGCTGGCGTTCAAGCGCATGAAGTCGCTGGTGGGTCTGGAAGATCTCCGCGCAAAGGATCCCGACCTGGCTCGCCTATGGATCAACACCGCTCTGCTGGCCGCCCTGCTGGCCGAAGATGACCTGCCGGCCCTCGATCCCGAGGCGCCGGACTCTCTCCCCCTGGCCGCCTGAACCGATCCGCCCTGCCGATCTGGCGTCTCGTTGCCTTGGCGATCTCCAACATCTCGATGGCTGTGTTACTGGGGCCTACCAGGTCGATCTCCCTCGACCTGCTACTCCATCGCCTGCGCGAACCACCCCGACGACGGCGCGCCATCGCACATCGACCGCTAAGTTAGCGCCTATGGGGCTTGTCCCGAGGATC
>NZ_VFUG01000047.1:0-1072 GCF_006440615.1 Mesorhizobium sp. B2-6-2
TGTGTCGAAGCCCTCAAAGGCTCCGAACATCGTTCCTCACGACCACGCGCGAAAGGTGCCACCAGAACAGCGCTTACGGTCAAGTGCGCCGAGCGGCTCATCGAGCAAGAGGAACGGCGGATCAGCGATCAGGGCTCGAGCAAGCGCCACGCGCTGTTACTGGCCGCCGCTCAATTGCGACGGCATGCGGCCGCCAAAGTCGGTGAGGTGCACGCGCGCGAGCATGCGGTCGACCTGCGCTGCCTCTCGGCAGCCTTCATGCCGCGCATTTCGAGCGGGAATTCTAGGTTCGGCGCACCGTGAGGTGCGGAAACAGCGCATAGCTCTGGAAGACGATGCCTTGGTCGCGCCGATAAGACTGCACCGCCGCGACCTAATTCCCAGCAATCCGGATGTCTCCCTCAGTGGGCGCTACGAACCCGGCGAGCAGCATCAGGGCCGTGGTCTTGCCCGAACCCCTTGGGACCGACGGTCAGCGACAAATTGCTGACCGCAGCGACTGCCCCATACATCTTGTGACGCTGCCGAACTCAATCTGGGCCGGAACCGAGTTTTTCTCCAATGCTTCATCCTCGGCAATTGGCGGGGTGATGTTCTTTAGATCCAAGGTCACGGCAGGCCGGACAGTGCCGAGCGGTCGAGCCCCATCCATACTACGACATCAACCATTTAACTAGTTTTAGAGGCCCTTCGACCGCCAGATGAGCCAACGTCTAGCTGAGCCGAGCGTTTGCCGCGCACATGATTAAGACCGCTGATTACAGTTATCGAGTGGTCATAAAATGGACCGGCCAGTCGATTTGTATCACCTCTGCTCCGAACCGGGCAAGATAGGAACGTCGAATGCAGGTCAGCGACAGTATTAGTCAGATCCAGATTGGTCTCAAGCCATTCTTTCGGTCTGCCAAGCGGAGCGTCGGGCGCCTTTCCAGGCATTGCCGAGAGTGCGGCGACTGCTCACATGCATCCAGCAACAATTTGGCAATACCAGCTGAATCTCAGATATTTTCGACTGCACGTCGCACTGCAATTAGCCGCTTCTCCCAGGCGTCGCCGGTGAGCCTCTTTGCGC
>NZ_VFUG01000048.1:0-1068 GCF_006440615.1 Mesorhizobium sp. B2-6-2
GCTCATCAGAATGAGCAGCCGTTCCTCGGATCGGGCGACCTTCTGCGTTCCAAACCTTGACAGCGGACATCAGAGCGGTGTTCTCAGGCCACGGCCTTGAGCATGAGCTTGTTGATGTAGGCCCAAGGCAACAGATCATCGATCTGCTATTAGGGTGGCCGTTGACTACCCTGGTGAGGACATCGTCGAGATATCCCAGCGGCTCAACGCCGTTGAGCTTGCAGGTTTATGCCGATCGCCGAACTATGCCGAGTGAACAAGTTTTTACCAACACTTTCTCAACGCAAGTGACTATCTGCAACGCAGCACACTGTATCGGAAGCTGATCCACGGGCCATTTGGCGAGTTTGCACGCGTTTATGCGGGCAGATTGTCGGACGAAGGCTTCGGTCGGCGAAGATGTCGAGCGGGAACTGCCGGTCCTCTCGACCTTTCTCGGCCACACCAATGTTCGCGACACTTACTGGTATCTATCCGCCGCGCCGGAGTTAATGACCCATGCCGCGCGACTGCTGGATGAGCGGTGGGAGGTTCGCTCATGAGTGCCTCGAAAGATCTGGCCGTGCTGATCGAGCGGTGGTTCACCGATCGGCTCATGCGACATCGAGGCGTAAGCTCCAACACCATCGCCTCCTATCGCGGCACCTTCCGGCTCCTGTTTGCATTCGCGCAGACACGCCTTGGCAGGTCTCCGTCGCAGTTGACACTGCGGGATTTGGACGCGCCTTTCATCGGCGCATTCCTGGAGGACCTCGAGACACTGCGATCCGCCTCAGTGAGGACCCGGAATCTCCGTCTCACGGCCATTCGGTCTTTCTTCAGATATGCGTCGTTCGAGGAGCCGGCCCATAGCGCCCAGATTCAACGCGTGCTCGCGATCCCGAGCAAGCGATGCGACAAGCGACAGCTTCAGTTTCTCACTAGGCCCGAGATTGAAGCGATCCTGGCCTGTCCGGATCGCAGCACATGGCTGGGACGCCGTGATCACACTCTGCTGTTGCTGGCCGCGCAAACGGGGTTGCGGGTCTCGGAGATCATCGATCTCCACCAGGACTCGGTGATGCTGGG
>NZ_VFUG01000049.1:0-1063 GCF_006440615.1 Mesorhizobium sp. B2-6-2
GCATCCACCAATTGCCCTTAAGACACTTGATCGTTCTCATTGCCAATACCCATCACGCGATCCCGAAGGGATCGTCGTTCAAGCCAAATCCCTTGCGGGATTAGCTAAACGCGATCCGAAGGATCGTCGCATAAGCGCGATCCCGAAGGGATCGTCGCCTGAACCAAATCCTGTGCGGGACTTGCTTCAATGGAATTGGCACAAAAAGACCAGCTTCTCGAGATCGGTTCGAGGGCGCGGTTAGGCAAACCCATCATATGCAAGGGATTGAGCGTCCCTTGCGACAAATCATGATCTTGCGACCATGAAGTTCGAACAAATCTTCTCTTTACGATGTCAAACAGAACAGGCGGGGAGCCAAGAAGCTCGCCGCAAACTCATTTTCGAATGACTTTTCTCACCATCTCTACACCCACGACGATCCTGCGGATCGCGCTATCGCCAAACCGCAACGCGGCGGCTGAAGCGACAATCCTGCGGATTGCGCATTGGTGGAGCCGGACGGGATCGAACCGACGACATCCTGCTTGCAAAGCAGGCGCTCTCCCAGCTGAGCTACGGCCCCTGATACCTTGTAGAGGAGATCGACAATCCTTGCGGATTGCGAAGTGGTGGGCCTGGGAGGACTTGAACCTCCGACCTCACGCTTATCAAGCGCGCGCTCTAACCAACTGAGCTACAAGCCCTTAGACTGCGCCTTAAATCGGCTTTCGCCAACGAGACGCACGTCTCGCAAGGCCGCCACCCTTTGGCTAAAGAGAGGGCCGTCGCGGCTCGTGCCGCGCCCTCGCGGAGCGCCAGCACCCGAAGGGTGCGATGCGGCGCGCGAGCGCTGATCCAAAGTCATTCGCGAAGAAAGAGAAACGAAGGCGGCAGACCCGCTTTAAGGTATGCACGACGGTAAGAGTGACTCTCTTCCGTCTTGTTCCAAGAGAACCGAAAGGCAGAGGCTCCCCATCCATCCGAAGATGAGGGAGTGAGCGTTTCCATTAGGGTTCTTCCTTAGAAAGGAGGTGATCCAGCCGCAGGTTCCCCTACGGCTACCTTGTTACGACTTCACCCC